>JBGPKH010000229.1:0-12091 GCA_041485845.1 Bryobacteraceae bacterium | reverse complement strand
CTTTCCGAGCCGCGACCTTGCAGAGCCGCGACCTTTCGGAGCCGCGACCTTTTCCGAGCCACGACCCTTTCCGAGCCGCGACCTTTGCAGAGCCGCGACCTTTCGGAGCCGCGACCTTTGCAGAGCCGCGACCAAAGGGAGCGGACTAACAGGAGAACTCGATGATCGTTCGCAGACGCGCATGGATACTCGGCACCGTCCTCACCCTCGCGGTCGCGGCGCCGGACCTGTTGGCGCAGGAGGAGCTGCCGCCCGCCGGCCGCGGACCCGCCCAAGCCGGACGTGGCGGACGCGGCGGTGGCCGCGGAGGCGGCGGCCGCGGCGGATCCACGCGCGAGTTCCTGGGACTCGGGCCGGCTCCCGACGAAGCGGCGGCCAAGAAGGGCGAGCCGCTCTACAAGCAGAACTGCGGGACCTGCCACGGCGACAACGCCCGCGGGTCGCAAGGACCGAGCCTCGTCCGCTCCGTCGTGGTCCTCCACGACGAGAAGGGCGAAGAGATCGGGCCCGTAATCAAGACAGGCCGCCCGCAGGCCGGCATGCCCGGCTTCCCGACCCTCTCGCAGGACGATGTTTACAACATCTCGCAGTATGTTCACCTCCAGGTGGAGCTGGCGGCCAACCGCGGCACTTATGGCGCCACTTACGCCGGCCTGCGCACGCAAGCCAGCGGCGACGCGAAGAAAGGCGAAGAGTACTTCAATAGCTCCTGCAAGAGCTGCCATTCGATAACTGGCGACATGGCCAAGATCGGCACAAGATTCCCGCAGGCAGCCACGTTGCAGTCGCGATTCCTCTGGCCGGCCACGTTCGGACCGTCGAAAGCCACGGTGACGCTCCCCTCGGGTCAGTCAGTCGCGGGCACTATCAAGACGCTCACCGACTTCGAAGTCTCGATGTACGACGCCGCCGGCGACTATCGCTCCTGGCCGCGCGATCGGGTGAAGGTGCAATTGGAGGACAAGCTGGCCGGCCACCGCGCGCTGCTGCCCAAGTACTCCGACGCGGACATCCATAACCTGACAGCCTACCTGGTGACGCTGAAATGAAAACTACTCTTTTGCTTCCTATCCTGGCCGCGCTCGCTTCCGCGCAGGGCCTCGACCCCAAAGCACTGACTCTGTTCAAGCGCCCCGCCGACACCTGGCCCACTTACAACGGCGACTACTCTGGGCGGCGTTTCAGCGATCACGACCAGATCAATCAGTCCACCGTGGACCTGCTCAAGATCGACTGGATATACCGCATCTCGAGCGTCGGCCCGCAGCGCGGCGTGGGCGGCCCCACCATCAAGTCCACTCCCCTGCTGGTAAACGGCATCCTGTACTTCACCATACCCGACCACATCTTCGCCATCAACGCGCGCACCGGCGAGCATCTCTGGCAGTACGATTTCGAAGACAAGGGCGGCCACCTGGTGGGCCAGCGCGGCGTCGGCATGTACGGAAACTGGCTGTACTTCGAGAGTCCCGACGGCTGGTTCATCTCACTCAATGCCAAGGACGGCAAGGAGCGCTGGCGCAAGAAGATCGCCGACGAGAAGCTGCAATACTTCACCACCATGGCCCCGCTCGTGGTCAAGGACCACATCATCGTGGGCGTGGGCGGCGATGCCATGGACGTGCGCGGCTATCTCGAGTCGCGCAACCCCGAGACCGGCGACTTGCAATGGCGCTGGTACACCACGCCGCAGAAGAAGGGCGACCCCGGTTCCGAAACCTGGCCGACCCAGGATTCCATGGACCACGGCGGCGGCATGACCTGGATGCCCGGCACCTACGATCCCGAGCTCAACCTGATCTACTGGGGCACGGGCAATGCCAACCCGGTGTTTGCGGGACAGTCGCGCCAGGGGGCCAACCTGTGGACCGCTTCGATCGTGGCCCTGAACCCCGACACCGGCAAGCTGGTGTGGTGGTTCCAGGCATCGCCACACGACACGCACGATTGGGATAACGTGGAAACGCCGGTGCTGTTCGACGCCACCATCGACGGCCAGCCGCGCAAGCTGCTGGCGCAGGGCGCGCGCGCCGGGTGGTTCTTCGTGCTCGACCGGACCAACGGAAAGAACCTGGTCTCGAAACCGTTCTCGGGCACCGGAAACTGGGCCAAGGGAGTGGATGCCAAGGGCCAGCCGATCCCCGACCCGGCCAAGGAACCCAAGGTGGATGGCTCCATGATCGACATGCCCGCCATGGGCGCGACCAACTGGCCGCCTCCCAGCTACGATCCGCAGACGGAGCTGTTCTACCTGAACGGAACCACGGGTTACGGGATGGCCTTTCTGTACGACACGTCCGAGAAGCCCGAAGGGTACGGCGGTGGCGGCGGCGGCGGATTCGACACCGGCTCGGCGCTGTGGGCGCTGGACATTCGCACGGGCCTCGCCAAATGGAAGCACGAGCACAAGCAGGGCCGCGGCGGCGGCATGAGCGGCGGCATTCTGACGACCGCCGGTCATCTCTTGTTCACCGGCGATTCGGGCGAGCTGGTGGCCTTCGATCCCGCCGACGGCAAGCAGCTCTGGCACCAGCGGCTGACTCAGTCCGTGAGCAACGGGCCATCCACGTGGATGCTGGATGGCAGGCAGTACCTGATCGTAGGCGCCGGCGACACGCTCTACGCGTTGACGCTGGCCGGAAAGAGGTAATCATGAAACGACTAGTAAGACAGGCCTCCTGGCCAGTCACTGACCGCCCGTGGGGCAGGTTGTCAACCTGCGGCGGGTTGTTAACCCGCCAACTTCTTCTCACACTCCTCTCCGCCGCCGCCCTCTGCGCGCAGGGGCGCGGCACGCCGGCCCCGCGATCGCCCGAGGTTTCCGCCGACGGCAAAGTCACAGTCCGCTTGCGCGCGCCCAACGCCAAGGAGGTCTTCGTCACCGGACTCGGCCAGCGCCTCGCCTTGGAGAAGGACGAGCAGGGCGTATGGTCCGTGACCACCGGCGCGCTCAAGCCCGACATCTACACCTACTCCTTCTCGGTGGACGGCGCGACGTTCAACGACCCCGGCAATTCGCTCTTCAAGACCTCGTACGGCAGCGCCGGACAGAGCATGGTGCACGTGCCCGGACCCGGTCCGTGGGAGCCCGCCGATGGCCCGCGCGGCACGGTGAGCCATCACTTCTACAAGTCCGCGCTGGTGGGCGACAACCGCGACTACTACGTCTACACGCCGCCCAACTACGATGCCAACCGCAAGGAGCCGTACCCGGTGCTGTACCTCCTGCACGGGCTCGGCGATGATGCGGCCGCGTGGCTGAACGTGGGCGCCGCCAACGTGATTCTCGACAACCTCATCAATCAGGGCAAGGCCAAGCCCATGATGATGGTGAACACGCTGGGCTACGGCACGCCCGAAGGGCCGCGTAGCGCGATGGGCGCCACCATGATCCCCACGTTCGCCAGGGCCCTGGTGGAGGAAGTGATGCCGCAGGTGGAGAAGGCCTATCGCGTGACCAAAGACCGCAACCAGCGCGCCATCGCCGGCCTCTCGATGGGCGGCGCCGAGTCGCTCTACACGGGGTTGCACAACCTGGACAAGTTCGCTTACATCGGCTCCTTCAGCGGCGCGTTCGTCATGTGGCCGCGCGCCAATCCGCCGGCGCCTTCCACCGACGGCGGGCGGGGCCGCGGAGGCGTCCCCATGGAAGCCGCCGATTTCGACAAGAATTTTCCCGGCCTCACCGCCAAGGCCGCTTCGCAGCTCAAGCTGCTGTGGATTGCCTGCGGCCTCGATGACGGATTGAACAACGTCAACCGCCAGTTCAAGAGCTGGCTCAAATCCAAGGACATTCCGTTTACCGATTTGGAGATCCCGGGCTACGCGCACGTTTGGCCGCTGTGGCGTCTGAACCTGGCGGAGCTCGCGCCCTTATTGTTTCAAGGAGGACCCAAATGAGAATGCTACTTGCCGCCTTCGCGCTGGCAGCCACCCTATCGGCGCAAGCCCCTCCCGCCCAGCCGGGGCGCGGCGGCCGCGGGCCGCAAGCGCCCGCGGTTGTCTCGCCGGAAGTGCAAGCCGATCGCCGCGTCACCTTCCGCATCTACGCCCCGCAGTCGCAGGCCGTCCGTCTGACCGGCAGCGACATTCCCGGCAACGGCGGCCAGGGCGCTACCGCTACCAAAGCGGAAAGCGGTGTTTGGGAAGCCACACTCGGCCCCATTGACCCCGGCGCCTACCGCTACAACTTCAACGTGGACGGGGTCGCCACCATCGATCCGCGGAACCCGTCGATCAGTCAATCGAACAACAGCGTCTGGAGCATGGTCTACATTCCGGGCGCCGACTTCATGGACACCAAGGACGTGCCGCACGGCGCCGTCGCATCGGCGCCTTACTACTCGAGCGCGCTCAAGAAGTGGCGCCGCATGCACGTCTACACGCCGCCCGGATATGAGATGGGTCAGGGCAAGTTCCCCATCTTCTACCTGCTGCACGGCGCCGGCGATTCCGACGAAGCGTGGACCTCGGTGGGCCGCGCCGGCTTCATCCTGGACAACCTGATCGCCGCCAAGAAGGCCAAGCCGATGGTGGTGGTGATGCCCGCTGGCCACACCGCCCAGACGACCGGCGGCCGCGGAGGAGGCGGCGGGCGCGCCCCCGGTGCACCCGACGAGTTCGTGCAGGACTTCGTAACCGACCTCATGCCCTACGCCGAGTCGCACTATCGCGTGTACACCGACAAGCCGCACCGCGCCATCGCCGGCCTCTCCATGGGCGGCAGCCAGACGCTCAATATCTCGATCCCTCACCTCGATAAGTTCGCGTACATCGGCGTCTACAGCTCCGGCCTGATCGGATCCTTCGGCGGCGGGCGCGGGGGAGCAGCGCCGACACCACCGCCCAGTCCGACCTGGGAAGAACAGCACCAGGCCGACCTGGACAACGCCGCTGCCAAGAAGGGTCTCAAGCTGCTCTGGTTCAGCACCGGCGTGGACGACGGCCTGATCACCACCACTCGAAGCACCGTGGACATGCTCAAGAAGCACGGCTTCAGCCCGGTCTTCAAAGAGAGTCCCGGCGGCCACACCTGGATCAACTGGCGCAACTACCTGAACGAGTTCGCGCCGCAGTTGTTCCAGTAGCCGTGAGCCACAGCCTGACGCCGCAGCCGGCCTTTCGGTTGAATGCGGCCACCTGGCTTCACGCTTCGGCCGCGCCTGCCGCTCCAGCGCCGCCGGCGCGGGCCTTTCGGTTGAATGCGGCCACCTGGCTTCACGCTTCAGCCGCGCCTGCCGCTCCAGCGCCGGCGCCGCCGGCCTTTCGGTTGAATGCGGCGGCCGAAGGCGATACTAGTTTGCCCGCACGGTAATCATCACCGGATCGCTGG
Source organism: Bryobacteraceae bacterium (assembly GCA_041485845.1). Taxonomy (GTDB): domain Bacteria; phylum Acidobacteriota; class Terriglobia; order Bryobacterales; family Bryobacteraceae; genus OMOG01. Next base: position 6,759 of record JBGPKH010000229.1, on the reverse strand, counting down.
CCTGGGCGGTCGCCAGTGACCGCACCGCCACCACCTGAGTGCCCGACTGGAGCGTCGCGGGCACTTGCGCCTGAATCTGGCCGGTCGAGGTCACCAGCAGCGGCACCGCCACGTCGCCGAAGGTCACGCACGATCCGCCCAGCACCGTGGGCGGCGGGAGCGTGTCCGCAGTCGCGGCGGTGGCCAGGTTTTGCCCGCTGATCGTGATGAAAGAACCGGGCCGGATGTTGGGAGTGCCGTCGCTCGAGTTCACGATCCCGCGCGCGCCGGCAGCGATCGCCGGCCTGGTCTCAGCCCCGGTGGGAGTCAGTGAGATCACACTGAGGCCGGAGAGTGTGATGGCGTATGCCGTGTTGCCGGCCGAGTCCACCACCATCTGGCGCGGATTGGTATTGAATCGCGTGGTGCCGAACACGTTGACTTGCGGATTCTCCGGCGCCACGCCGGCGAGAGTCAGTTCGCCGGTGATCAGGTTGACCATTTCGAGAGTGGTTCGCGAATCGTCGCGCGTCGCCGTGGTGACATTTTGGCGCACCGGGGTGGTGAGCCGCAGGTAGGAGTTAGCGTTCAGCGCCGCCACGGCGGCCACGTTTCGCTGCCCGGTGTTGATGATGGTCGTGACACCCGGAAGGCCGGGCAGGGGCCCGGGCATAATAGCCGTGGCGCCAGGCTGTGCCGAGCCCCCAATCACCGTCAGGGCGGAATTCAGGATGAGCCCGTCCGCCAGGAAAAACGATGCCGCCGGCCCTGCGCCCACGACGCCATAGTAGCCCTGAATGGTGCCAGTGAACAGTTGCCGGCTGCCGACATAGGTATCGGCGTTGGAGTTGTAGATATAACCGATGCCGTTTCCGTTCAGGGTGAGGATATGGCTGTTGTCCGGAGTGGCAAGCATGCCGAAGGCCGGTCCGCCCGCGAACCTCACCGGGGTCACCGAATCGGTCGGCCGGACGGTGGCCAGGTTGCCGTTCACGACCTTCCACTGGGACCCGTCGGACATCACGAACTGCAGCCCGAAAAGTCCCATCGCCAGCGTTCGCGGATAAACCAGGGCCACCGTCCCGTTGCGCGGGATCGGCGGAAAATTGACGCTGTCCACTACCTTGCCTTGATTCAAATCCACGATGCCGATGGATTCGCCGCCGGTATTGCCCACGTACAGCGTGTTGCCGTCCGTGCCCATGGCCATCGAGTGCGGCAGTTGTCCGACCGCGATCGGATCCACGAAGTGCTGCTTCCTGATATCGAACACCTCGATGCGGTTGTAGCCGGAGTTGGTGATGTAGACCCGGCCCCGAGCCTCATCCAGCACGATATCCTGCAAACCCTCGTTGCCCGAAGTATTGCCGCCCACGTTGTTCGGACTGTTGTTCGACGTCGTGGGCACCGGGTAGATGACGCCGCGCTGGTCGGACTGGCGATAGTTCATGTACACGCGAATCACCGGCGGAACGTTGATCGCCTGGGGCGAAGAAATCGTCACGTTGAGCGGCGCCCCGGTCGAGGTCCCGGCTCCGGTCCAGATATTCGTGCCCGGTTGCCGCACCACTCCGGAGCGGCCAGGCTCCATGGTGAAGGTGATGTTCGCCGGCGCCAGTCCGCTCGACTGCTGATACACCATCGCCGAGTTCCCGGTCGCTACCACCGCGAAAGTCAGGCGGCCTTGCCCCAGGTTGTTGATTTTGAGAACGCCGGTGGCCACGCCGCGGTTGCAGTCGTCGTACGCCAGGAAGACCTGCGTGGTCTCCGGTTGAATGATCGGATATTCGAAAAGGCGCCCGAGCGGCAGGTGGATCACGCCGGAATCCGACAAACCCCATGCCTCGGAGCTATCCGACAACACTACCATCTTGGCCACGATGCTCTCCGGCAAACGGATTCCCAGCCGGATCCCCAGGTTGGTGGGGTTGTCGATCAGCAGGGTGGAGGAAAGCGAAGGCGGGGGAGGGTTGGTGTTCGCCGCCGTGTTGAAGGCGCTGTACAATGTCGATCCGTCGGGCGCGAATACGCTTCCGCCGATGTTCTGCAAGGTGTTGAACGCCCCGGTGAAGCTGAACGGCGCATTGGCGTTGTTCTGTTGCGCCATGATCCCCAGGGTAGCTGTGTCGTACATGGTCATCCCCGCCATGAAGCGCGACCCGTCCGGGGCCATGGCCAGAACCGTCGAGGCGCCCGACACCGTCCGATTGCGCAGCACCACCCCGGAGGCCACCTCGTACACGAAGATATAGGTGCTGGCGGCGGTGGGAGTGATCACCCCGACGATGAACTGTCCGTCCGGCGTGCGCAGCAGCGAGCCGGTGAAGATCTTCGTCGGCCGCGTCAAAGTGGTGGCCGGCAAGGGCGCCGGCGTGGTGGGCAGCGCCGGCACGGTGACCGGCAGAAGCTGTTGTCCCGCCGACAAGGTCCGGTCGAAGACCGCCAACGTGCCCTGCGGGATGCCGGACACGACACCCGTTCCCAGCATGCTGATCAGCGCGCGGCCATCGTTGCCGACCTCCACGCCCTGCGGTATCGACGGCAGAACCACGCTTTGCACAACCCGGCCCTGCGTCAGATCGATCACGTTGAGCGTGGGCGTGCCGCTGGCGGTCTGGGTGGGCGTGGCGCCGCTGGTCACGTATAGGAAATTGCCGTCCATCGAGAGGGCGCCGGCGATGGGGCTCTTCCCTACCCCGATATGGTTCACCACCACTCCGGTGGTGTAGTCCACCACCAGGACTTGGCTGGTGCTGTTACCGACCAGGTACAAAAGCTGCCGCTGCTCGTCCAGAACGATGTCGGCAGGGGTGCCCCCCGCCAACTGAATGACGTCGCCGAACGTGGCGCCGGTGCTTTGCTGGGCAGACGCCCACCGCGGCCCGCTGAGACCGATGGCTAACACGGCCAGGCCGAACGAAAAAGAGCGGAAACGATTGGGGTACCGAGGGTTCACAAACCTATCCTTCCGGGGACGCGGGCTGTACCTATGGTACATCGTAAACCCGGACTGCGCGGAGAAGTTGCCTTCCCGCGCTGCCCCGTGGTTGGGGGGAGGCGCAAGATTCCCGGGTGTGTGAAGTTATTATTCATGGCGTTGTAAGCCCCTCTGTTTCTGTAGGTTGCGGAGTGGCTCCGAAATCGGGGGGCGCATCTGGAGGGTTTTTTGGGCAAGATGCGCCCCCCGGATCCGAAGGGGGACGGGAGGCCGGGGTAGGGGCGCAACAGCGGGCGACGCAAGAAATTCGGGTGTGTGAAGTTATTATTCGTGGCGTTCTAAGCTCCTCTGTTTCTGTGGGTTGCGGAGGGGCGCCGAAATCGGGAGACGCATCCGGAGGGCTTTTTGGGCAAGATGCGTCTCCCCGGTTTGCCGGTAGCCTCGATGATGAGGGTGGCCTTTGTGTGAGCGCCGGCATTCTCTGGGGCCGGGGACCAGTGCGGCGCTGCTTGAGGGCCGGGGCTGGCGGCCATGCGGGCGAACGCGAGAGGCGACGGGGGCGGCGGCGATCGGGTTGCGGGCGGGCGAAGGCGATGGGGCCTGCGAAACGATCTGCATTTCTTCCTCCCGATTCATATCTAGCAGACGAAGATTGAGATGGTGGGCGGTGAGATCCGGAAGTGGTTGAAATCATTCGGAAAATTTCCCGCCAAAGCCTGTGACTGGGATTTTTGGGGGGGTGGATTTTGGGGTGTTTTTCTTGCGCGGCGTTTCGCATTCCGGGTTTCAGGGGATTCGGTTCCCGCCGATCATGGGTATGCTCTATACGGCTGCCTCTGCCGGAAACTGCCGCGGCTCCACGGTTGGGCCGAGGCCGGAATCCATCCAATCAACGGAAAACTGGAGGGGCAACGGGTCCCTCAAGATCACTCCCGCGAGCCGGATGACCATCCGAGTCGGGTCGGAACACATTAGCGAATTTCTCCCATTGACCGGGGAGAATTTCGATATTGGAGGATCGATCCTCCGTATCGGAACGCCCGAGATGATTCCGCTTCGGCCAGCGCCGCGGTTGTATAGTCGCCTGGTAGTCATCAAGGGGTTCATGGAACCGGAGGGCTTTCTCGCGGCAGCAATGCGGCAGGCGGAAGCCAGCGGCATTCGGGGCGTGTTGGGATTGCCGTACCGTGCCGGGACGGCCAGCGTCGAGGGGAGTCCATCGAAAGGGTCCCAGGACCCGCTGCGACGGCGGACCCTCGATATTCGAGGCAAACAAGTCGTCGGATACGCAATTCTGGCTTCCGAATTGACGGCCGACGAATCGATCGTGCTTCAGGAAAAGGGCCTGGGTGGCCGACGCCGATTCGGCTGCGGCATCTTCGTGCCGGCCACAGAATGACTGAGTCTTCCGGACTGCTGGCAAAAAGCGGGCCCAAGGGCATAGGTCTTTGGACGCACTCGAAGGCAGTAGCGTGTTGCGCTGTGGAGATGTTCGGGCACCCACGGGATGGCCCGACAGACTTCGGGAGAGCATGGCTAACGTTCTTCGGCCTTGATGGCCAGAACGCCAGTCGATTCCTCCAGGCGCTGCTTGTGGCCTCATGGCTTCATGATTGTGGTAAGGCCAACAGTGGCTTTCAGGCTGTGGTTCGCTCTGCCGGCGAGCAGCGAGTTCGCCATGAGCATGTCTCGACTGTCTTCCTCCTGGATCAGCCGATTCACGACTGGCTCTCCAGTCACGTTGATCTCGATATTGTGATCGCCGCAGTCTTGAGCCATCACCTGAAGGCAAACGACGATAACGTCTGTCACTCGCTGGTGGAAGGCGATTACTCTATTGAATTCCTCCAAGGCAACGTGGAGTTCGCCCAAATTCTGGAGAGTCTGGCGACCGATTGCCGACTTTCCCCACGTCCTGCCCTAACTGACAAAACACTAACGCGAGGACAGATGATGGCCTCCCGAAACCAAATCCGGTACGCCGCGCGGCGGTTCCAACGGGAAATCCAGGAGGACGACGTACGCTTGCGGCTGCTCTGTGCGGTCAAGGCGGGCCTCGTCATCTCAAACGCCGCCGGTTCGGCCTTGGTACGCGAGGGCCTGGATGTGCGTTCCTGGTTACGTGGCTGCTTCCGTGGGGAACCCCTGTCAGGCGACTTCATCGAGCAGAGTGTCATCCAGCCGCGAATCCGAGAGATTGAATCACGCAGCGATGGAGTTTTTCAGTGGCGGGATTGGCAGTTGGCCACAGGCGACCTTCCCGCGCGAGCCCTTTTGCTGTCGCCGTGCGGGTCTGGAAAGACACTCGCGGCCTCCCGGCCTGTCCTTGGCCGGCTGAAGCCGGCTGAACCTGCCCCACCTTACGGCTCGCAGGCCGCGCCATGGCGGCAGGGAGCGGCGGCGGCTCCACTGTCCTGCAACAGGCGCGCATAGTTGGACTGGGCGCGCACGAGGCGCGGATCATCGGCGGAAAGCTGCTTCTCCAGGGCGGCCAGCGTGCTGCGTTCGAGCTTGGCGGATTCCGAGTAGCGGCGCTCCCCGCGCAGCACTTCGGCCAGCTCGTTGCGCGCCGACAGTGTTCGCGGATCGCTCTTGCCGAAGGACTGCTCCAGGATCGCGGCGGCGCGGCTATAGAGGCGCTCGGCTCCGGCTTCGCGCCCGCGCTGGTGGTAGAAGGCGCCGAGATTCATGAGTCCTTTGGCCACTTCCGGATGCCATGCGCCGAGCGAGTTTTCCCAGAGGGCGATGGCTTTGCGATAGGCCTCCTCCGCCTCCAGGTACTCGCCGCGGAAGCGGCAGGCCTGCGCCAGATTGCTCCATGAAGCGGCCATGGCGGGATGGCCGGGAGGCAGCGAGAGGCGCGCGAAGTAGAGAGCCTGGCGCGCGGAGCTCTCGGCCTTTTCGTACTCCCCGCGGGCGATGGCGATGGTGGCCAGGTTGTCGTAGATCACCACTGCCAGCGGGCCATCGGCGCTATCCAGGGCCGGCCCGAGGATAGCTTCGGCTTCGGCGAAACGCCGCTGCTCGATGTAGACGGAAGAGAGCACCAGCCGGGCGCCCAGCCGCTCCGGCCCCGAAATGCCGGACTGCTTTTCCATGATGGCCGTGGCCCGCAGGGCACAGGATTCGGCCTTGGCGAGGTCTCCCCGCGCGCGATACAGAGACGCGAGGTTGTACCAGGCGCGGGCGGTGTCCAGGCCCGTCGCGCCGCCGGCTTCGAGTTGGCTCGCGGCGCCGGTTAACAGGGGTTCGGCCTCCGCGTAGCGGCCGCGGGTGCGTAACAGCGAACCCAGATTGCGCATGTCGATGGCGCGTTCAAGCGCGGCTTCCGGGCCGAGCTTGGTCCACGCCTCGAGGGCCCGGCGGAACAGTGGTTCGGCTTCGGCGTAACGAGCCTGGTTGTAGAGCCCGGTGGCCTGCCGGCTTAAATCGCGTGCGGCGCCCGGCTCGCCCGCGTGCGTCACAATCGTTACCAACAGGAATCCCAAAAATGTTTTCATGTCCTCCTCCAATAGATTCAGGATGGACCGCGGGGCGTGCGTGGAAGGAGTAAAGAGCGGTTAGCTTACCGTAAAGAGCCGGGCTACAGGCGGGCATTGCCGCGCCCCACGCTAACGATCCGTGGCGCCCTGCGTCCGATGGCAATGGATCCCGGTGCGTTTGCCAGACTGGCGGCCGTTGGAGGGGATTGCGCCGGCAGGTAAGGCGTCACGGAAGAATAACCTGGACAGTAACCAGATCTCACCGCGGAGAAACGGAGACGCGGAGATTTGCGCGGAGAAGAAACAGGGAGAGGAGAGCAAGCGGATTCGCGTGAATTGGCGGTCGCGACTCGCAGTCGG
>JBGPKH010000228.1:0-12098 GCA_041485845.1 Bryobacteraceae bacterium | reverse complement strand
CGGCTTTCTCCGCCCGGTACCTCTTTGCCCTATCTGTGATGAGGTGAACGGGCTTTCTGCCGCCAAAGGCCGAAGGATTCGCCAGGCCCGGCGCCGCTACTCTTCCCCCTCGACTTCGTCGTCCTCGTCTTCGTCCTCCTCCGGCTCGATTTCGTCGAGCGCTTGGCCGATTGCTTCGGCGAGTTGTTCCCGGCTCGCTTCCGGGGTGTATGCATCTTCCAAGATCGACTGCACGTTATCGAGCGTCTCCTGGAGGTCATCGACTTGACTTTGTAGACTCGGCATTTTCCTTGTGTTTCCCCTTATTGGATTTTGAAGCTCGAACCCGCGCATGGCTGCGTAATCTTCCAACGATTCCGCCTCGATTTCACCGGCGCGGCCCGTGTCCCCGAGCACGTCGCGTGTAAACCGAACCGCTTGATCTTTGCGCCGCTGTACCTGCGCGCGAGTCAGAGTCATCGAAGATATCGTGCCATGGGGCCTCGATGACTGAACCCAAGTCTTGGATGTCAGGCTGACGACACGCAAGCGGCTTTGTCAGGCAGGCTTTCCTTGGCATTCCTGGGCCTCGATCGGCTGGGCTGGAGGTTGTGTTTTCTGTGCCGCTTTCCTTTCGCGGCTCAGTCGCTGGTGAATACTATTCATCAGTCGCCGTTCATCACTTCGGCGGCGGTAGTGGCTCTTGGCGCCGTGGTTCGGTATGTGTTTCCGGTAGAATTCGAGCCCCCGCATTCCGCTCTGATAGTCCGCGTACGCTGCATCTATTCGGGGATCTGTCTTTCGGCGTCGCCTGGGCAGCATTGCATGCCGGAGGGTCGCAATGATCTCCTGGCGGACACCCCGCGGTAGTCGCTCGCGGTCGACAGCCTCGTGCAAACGATTGATCTGTGTTCGAACGTCTTCCGGAATGATGCCGCCTGCCGTTTGCGCCTCTTCGTCCATCACAGTCGAAACTCCTCGCGTAACCACCGACGTGCGAACTTGGCGGCCTGCTCTGGCGATGCAATGCCGCCCAACTGTTCTGCGAGGACTTTTTCCAAATCGCCCTTTAGCTCACCTTCCACCGTCACCAGTGATTTGCCTTCCAAATCGAGCTCGCCTTCGTGTTTCATCAGCCACGGGTAAACTTCCGAGAGCGCCGTCCTGATCAGCTCGGGTCTTCGTATATACGGCCGTAGGGTACGGTCGCAGGCCTCTTCCAGGCGGGCCTGGGGCGTGCCAGCCGGCAACTCGGCAAGGGCTTTGACAACGGCCGCAATCGCTTTCTCTGTTTCCTTGGGCGGCACACTCGACAGCTTGATTGTCGCTATGGTAATCAGGGATTGCCGCGCGGCGCGGTCCTGTTGTTCGGCTTGGCGCTGCGCGACGGCCTTGCGATAGGGCGCCAGGGCCTCGTCAGCAGCCGCCTGCAGGTCCGAGCGTGAGGCAGTCAGTGGCAAGCTGGACAGTGCCTCGATAATTGCTTTCTTTGCCGTTTTGCCTCCATCCAGGATGGTGGCTGTCAGCGATGCCCATCCTATGACCTCTTCGCGCTGTTGATGCGCAGCAAACTCCGTTGTAATCTGATCCACCGCATGTTGGGCGGCCGCATCAATCTCCGCCCGGTCCGCGGAATCCGGCAGTTGGCCCACGGCCTTGCGCGCGGCCTGAATCGCGCGGGTCTGCCAACTCGTGAGGCTGGTATGGCTCTTTGCACCGGCGGGCAACCGCTCCGCGGCTGCTTTTACGGCGTTTTCGCGTTCCGTGCTGCGCGCCCATGGCCGCAGTTGTTTTTGGACTTCAGCTTGTACCAGTTGCCCCGTGATGAGTTCATTCGCTGGCAGCGGATTCAGGGAGTCGAGCAGGTCTCCGACGTTCTTGTAGACGACCTGTCGGACTTCAGCGGGCACCGCCGCCGGGATCCGGTTGAGAGCATAGGCCTGCCAGAGCTCCCGCCGGGCCTGGCGCTCGCGGGCGGTCTCCTGGCCTCGCCTGAGCACTTCTTCAGACTCTCGCTCTCCGGCTTCTTCCTTGGTCCGCTTTTTCCACCAGTCCTGCTGTTCTTCGAGCCGTTGTTTGAGTTCACCCGCCGATACCGCGTGTTCAAGGATTCGTACCGACTCCGCCGCATGCACAACGTCTGGAGAGGATTCAGCAGCCTCGACTGACGAGGGCTTTTCACGAGCACGGGAGACCGGGCGGATCTCCGCAGCATCGCCGTCTGGCGCTTCCGGCCCTGGCGGCAACGGCCGCGGGGCGGTAGGGATTCCGTCTCGCTTCAAGCGTTCGACCTCGCTGGCTGGAATCCGCAGGTGTCCACCGGCCGTGGTCTGGCCTTTCACCAGCCCGGCCTCAATCAGTCGGCGAATGGTGTTTGAGTTGGCGCCCAGCTCCCGTGCAACTTCGCTTACCCGGAAAAACAGGTCCATATTCGATTTTTCTCCCGGTTTTTCTTGACTTAAGATCTTTTCTTGAGGATTTCAACCCTGTTTTTTAAAGGATTCGGACTTGTCTTCTCGAAGATGGCCATTTTTATCGAAGATGGCCACGTCTGAGCCTTGGGCATCTTCGGCAGATTTGGCCATCTTCGGTGGAAGAGACCACCACCAGCCTCCCTCCATGCTTTCCTTGTCTTTTTGGATTCTCAGCGCTTTGCTTGCCCTCCGAAGCGTCTTCTCTGCGATGCCATCCGCCCTTGCCGCATCGACAACCCCAAGCACTGCAACAGGTCCGTTTGCCAGAGTTTCCCGCAGCCAGTCCTCGGCCGCTTCCAGAGCGTTGGTACTGCCGGGGTGCTGCTCGGCTTGCATGGCCTCATCGGCCGTTATGGGAACCGGCTCCGATTCCCATGACACACGCGATGTCTCCAGCGCTCCGGCCGGGCTTGAGAGCGTTGCGGGTTCGATCCGGAAGGCCAAGCCGGCCGCATCTGGTCCCAGATTGTTCTTCATGGGGAGAAACAGCCGCCGCATTTTGTCCTGGAGGTCGGCCGTAACCAGGTAAGCCGCGCGCGCGGCTGCAACGAACGCCAACGAGCCGGTGACACGCATAAGCGCTTGCGCGCCGCCCGCCTTGTTCAGATGTGAGATCCCGATGATGGCCGTATTGTGGCGTGCGGCCAATTCACTCAACGGCGCGAGCAGGCTCCTAACGTCGGCGTTTTTATGGGAATCGACGTCGCCCAGGTAAGCCGAAATTGGATCGATCACCACGGTCGCCACATCTCGTAACTCTGCTAATTTCGATTCCAGCGCTTGCAGATCCTTCTCGAGAGAGAAAGTCCTGTCTTTCCGGCTTCCATCTTGGGTGTACCCGGCAACTACACCCTCAACAACGTGGACCAGCCTGAGGTCCGCCCCGGCGGCCTCCAGCCGTGGCCGAAGAGTGTCGGCTGCATCGTCTTCAGCGCTGAGAAAGAGGACGTTGCCGATTTTGCATTGCTGCCGATCAACGGGCCAGCGCCCACACGTGGTCACAACCGCGGCGATGCTGGCAGTGACTTGACTTTTCCCTAGCCCTGGATTGCCTGCGATGATCGTCAGTTTTCCGCGCGCGATCCGCCCTGGCCAGAGCCAACAGACGGGCCTCGCCTGGATATCGGCAAGCCGCCTTGTCGTGAGTGAACCCGCGCTCGCCGATCCTGGGAACGGTTTGGACTCCTGGCCCCTTGTTCCGTGCCATGCCGGCACAGCAGCGTCTATCAGCTCGATGGCAGTCGCGGCGCCCACCGCTGCCACCATGTCATCTATGCCGTTCACATCGGCGGGGGTGTCGTTCGGCCAAGCGAAATGGTAGATGCGTCCGCCGCGCCCAGCCAGTTCACGCGCTAACGTCGCACGCGCCGCCTGAACGGATTCATTCGTTCGGCAGTTGACATCGTAGAGGATTGTGACTTTCCGGCCCTTCCACGCGATCCGCGACAGATCCGCTATCGGTCCTTTCACGTCACAGCGATCGCCGCCAGGACCCGTGGTCTTACCAATCGTTCCGCGCCAACTCCAGACCCCAGCCAGGCCCACCGGAAGGAAGCGGGGGACCTCCGCGGCATCGCCAAGGCCATGCCAGGCGAGCGCTGAAAGAGCGAGGGTTTTTTTCTCGCCCTCGGTGACAATGAGCGGCAGGCCTACATCATTCAGCCATTCAGACCGCACTTGGGGCGGCAGATACAGGAGGTTCCCCTTGCCCGGTGGAGAGAGGTACTTGTTGCGTTCTTTCAGGGAGCCATCGGCCTGCTGCTCATATTCGGGGCGGTCCCGTCTCAGACGATATTCGCGCGGAGATAGCTCACCCGGCCAGACGTACGGGAAGACGATGCCGGCGTAGTCGGCGGCGCCCTTGCGGCCGACAAGAGTCCCGCCCTCGTTCGAGGCTACACGGCGTAACAGCGCTGCGCGGGCAAGCTCCGGCGTGATTCCGCATTTTGCCAGCTTCGCCAGATCGGCCGGTGTGAGATCCGTGCCAGGGAGGGTCATACCATCGGCCCTCGTCGGTCTGATGCACGCCCAGGGGGGCGCCACCGCAGCCATTGGAGGGCTGCGCGATATCCAACGATGCGCATGTGGGACAGGGTAGCCGCGGTAGTCATTGCCCGAGCTCCCGTGCGGCTCGCGAGACAACAGCCATGGCCAGCAGCGTGACACGTGGGTCTGGATTGGTCGCACCCTCTGCGCAGGCGCCCGCAAGCCCGGACAGGTAGCGCTGCACGGCCGCGAAGTCCTCATGCGGTCGGTATTGTGGTAATATCTTGTCTGATCCCATCGCTCATTTCGCTCTCGGCCCGGCGCGCCCCGCCGGGCCTCTCAGTTTTTATGCGGCCGTACCGCCTACCCGAGTTGACTCGATTATGGCGAGGCACTCATCGAGATCGTAGACGACCTGACGTCCGCAAAGCCGATAGTGCGGGAATCCCTTGAGGAGTAGGCGATCTTTCTGGAGGCTGCGTATTTTGCGGCCAGTTACCTCACTCAGGACTCGCTCAGACACATAGCGCCTCTGCCGTGCGGTCCCGCCTCGTGTAAGATAGGGTGCGCTCATGCCCTCTGTTGTACGCCGCGCGACCACCATGAAAACAGGAGTTTTGGCGGGCTAAAATAAGTCGAACCTTTTCACGTTTTGCTTACGCCGACGCCCTGGTCTCGCTGGCCTCTTCTTCAGTCGGATAATCTTAAAGAGACTGTCAATCGCTTTAGTCACCGTGCTCTGGTCGCATTCGCATTTCGTCGAATCTGCGACTTTGTCCGGCGACATCAGACGGCATTGGAATAGCGCGGCCCACTGGAAATGGATGTGCTTCTTCCTTTGCTCCTCTCCTCGAAACAGATGAAGGAGTTTCTGATGCTCTTTTATCCTGGATTCGTAATCCTCGATCTTTGCCAGCAAGCGCTTCTCAACTACGTGCCAATCCTCGCCTGACCACTGCTCATCAATCTGAATTTGCGGAAAGGGTGGACCGCCTAGCGCTGGATCGGGACCTCGAAACTGCCAGGTCCTGGGAATACTCGGCTGCAACCAGAACAGACACGTGCTGAACACCTCTTCCTTCACCCAGATTTCGTTAAGGTAGTAGGCATCGGCCCACCTTTCCACTGCTTCCTTGAAGGCCGCCCTTTCCAACTCCAGATCCTCGCATTCAAACTCGGATGTCCACGAAGGTACGGTCCGAATTTGGCACCGCCAATTAATCCAAAGCGTAGTTTCTCTCTCACCAGACTCATTCTGGACCATGATGCCAGTTTCTCCGGGAAGACCTGAGGGTGCGCGTCGAAAGAGAGCCTCGAAGAACGGGAACACTTCCAGACGTAAAGCCGCAATCACTTGAGGGACCCCCTCCTCGACTGCCAGAAGAAATCGATACCGATTGATCATCAGCGAGTAGTGAGCCTGCCAATGCATTTCCTTGAGGTTTACCCCCTAAAGCATATCTCGAATCGGCCAAAAGTATTTGCGCCTGGTGCCAAACGGGGTTAAGCTATAATTCCATGCGAACGAAGTTACCGTCGGAAGTTCTGGAATTCTTCAGGAGACAGGGTGCCAAGGGCGGCAGGATTGGGGGGAAGATGGCGGCTGATTCGATGACCCCGAGACAGCGGAAGGCGCGGGCACGGAAGGGCGCCGCGGCGCGGTGGAGGAAGTCGAAGCGAGAACCGAAAGGGTAGCAACATCATGTCAGTCTACAAGCGTGGCGGGGTGTGGTGGTACGAGTTCATCTACGCTGGCGAGCGCATCCGCGAGTCTGCGAAGACAACGCGCAAGACCGTCGCAATCGAAGCCGAAAAAGACCATCGGAAGCGGCTGGAGCGTGCCCATGCTGGCATGCCCACCGAAGCCCCCAAAACGCGTATCAAAACCGTCGCCGATGTTCTGAGGGCATACGAGGGCCAGTACGGTGTGAATCATCGTGACAATTCCCTGGTCATTGTTGAAAATCGCTCGAAGCACCTTATTCGTAAGCTCGGGTCGGTATTGCTGCCCGATTTGAATCAGGCAAGACTCACCGAGTACATGGAGCAACGGCGCCAAGAGGATGCCAGCAATCGCACCATCAACATGGAGCTGATGGTGCTGTCGCGCGCAATCGGCTACACCTGGAAGGCATTGTGGCCAAAGTTGAAGAAGCTCGAAGAGAATCACGATGTGGGGCAAGCGCTCGAACCCGAACAGGAGCAGCGAGTCCTGACAGCGGCCGTGGCGAATCCATCGAAACTGATCTACCCGTTCCTCATGACGTTGACCTGGACAGGGATGCGGAGCGACGAGGCCCGCACCCTGCGATGGTCCCAGGTGGATTTCGACGCCGGACAGACCATGGTGGGGAAGTCGAAAACCGAAGCCGGCGCCCGCCGCATGATTCCCATGAGCGCGGCACTGAAAGGCGCCCTGGAACAGCACGCGGCTTTTTGCGCGCGTAAGCTCGGCCCGTTGCAGCCCGAGTGGTACGTCTTCCCGCTATCGAATCGTACACGGCCAGTGGACGCCACCAGGCCTGTTACCTCCTTGAAGACTGCCTGGGAGACCGTCAAGACGGCCGCGGGCGTCGAATGCCGTCTTCACGACCTGAGGCATTCCTTCTGCACCAAATTGGCCGAGGCCGGCGTACCCGAGAGCACAATGCTTGATATGATGGGTCATGTGAGCGCGGCCATGTTGCGACGTTATTCCCACATCCGAGCGAAAGCCCGCCGTGAGGCGATGACTGCTCTGGAAAGCCGCGTTTCATCTGGAGTCCCCACAAAATCCACCACAATCGGAGATTCTACGGACAACAGCAAAAGTGTAAAGATTTTAGTTTCTTAAGTTTGGGCCGGTAGCTCAGATGGTAGAGCATGTGCCTTTTAAGCACAGGGTCGCGGGTTCGAGTCCCGCCCGGCTCACTAGTTTTAGAATCAATAATTTCGAGTTACCTGCTCAAGCGTCGGATCGGAACATACCTGGACCAGCCAATGTTTGAGCGAATCGCAGCGCACATACCAGACGAGGGAACACTTAAGCAATTCCAGGATGAAGCTGACAGGGCGAAGAATCCCCGAAAATGGTCTTTGTACGAAAGCATCGCACGCCAGGTGCATTACCGCGGCCCAGCTCCCCAAGCAGGGGCAGCAACGGCGTGTGCAGAAGGCAACCAGAGATCGGCGAAACCCGATCCATCCGAGGAATACGCAAAGCGTGTTAGGGCTAAGCATCAGGAGAAAGCTCGTCATGCCCGTTGAACTCGAGCCAGACATCGCTCACCGACTGGCACGCCGGCTAAAAGGCATCAAGGGATTCTCCTGGGATGAAGAGAATATCGACGCCACCGCCGATGACCTTCGACGGTGGTGCCGGGGCGCGGAACTCAACGGCGAATGGTGGCCGCCCGAAAAACAGGCGGAATGGCTGGTCGAGCAGGCGCGCGACGAATGGCGCGAATGGAAGGGTATGGCCGCGCTGCGCGCCTTACTCCTCTCGAAATTCGCACCTGGACCCGAAACTCTTCGGCTAGTGTAGTGTCCACGAAATAACTGGCCCATTCATTTTTTGGCTTTTCGCGTCCTTGGTGAGGTGCAACCGGGGAGGATCTCTTCCAGAGTCTGCCGGCATCCGGATAGCTTTGTGACGATGGACTCTAAAGTGGCAGTCCAGACAAAGGGGTTCGGCTTCTCATGCCAGGCCTGAATAAACGCCCAAACCGTGGATGTGTTTCCTGCCAGGCCCCGCGATTGCGGCCGTGAAGTGGGCTTTCCTTCCATTGGGCCACCAATGGCCGACCCGTCGGTGCAGTTTTGCAGATATGCCGTTTTACTGCCTGACGACTGCGTTCGGAGGAACGCCGTAAAGTTTTGCGTCGCTCTACCTGTCACCCTCCGCCTGGTCGGCCGCGCCTCTGCCGGTCCCCGATCGGGATGTCGACGCTGGCGGCGCTCAGCAAAAGCGGAATGGCGACCAGGACTCTGAGCACGTAGAAAAAACTACAGCAAGGTTGACCTGGACTCGCCGGAATGATCTGATGTGGGGGTGCGAATGCAAATGCTTATTTGGGCGGGTCTCGCGATTTCCGGACTGGCCCTGCTGCCTGGGCAGAATCCCGAGGGGCCGGTAGTCGGCAATCTTCCGCCTGCCACATTAGCGGGCGAGATTCCGGCGTCGCGCGTGAGCGACCCCGGCAAGCAGGGTGACTGGCCCGCCGTCGCCGCGTCGGAGGACGGATCGATTTGGGCAGCGTGGGTCGAGTGGAACGATAAGGACGCCGACCGGGTGCTGGTGCGCCGCCGCGATCCGCAGGGCAATTGGGGCGCTCCCATCGAATTGAAGGATGGCAATTGGGACCACTACTCGCCGCAGATCGTGGCGCGCGGCGCGGACTCGATGGCCATCTGGTCCGCGCAGTCGGATGGCAATTTCGAACTGTATGCGGCGAAGATCGGCAAGTCTGGCACCGTGCAGAAGCCCGAGCGGATCACGACCGCGCCTTTCGGCGACTTCAACGCGCGCGCCGCGGCGGACGCAAAGGGAAACGTCACGGCCGTCTGGCAGTCATTCCGCAGTCGCAACTCCGATATCTATGTGCGCCGTTACACGGGCAGCCAATGGGGGCCCGAGGTGCGTGTTTCCGATAGCGGGTCGAACGATTGGGAACCCGCTGTCGCGCTGGCCAAGGATGGTACCGCCTGGATCTCCTGGGATGGATATCAGAGCGGGAACTACGATGTGTACCTACGTTCCTTCGATGGGCGCAAACTGGGTGAAACCATCGCGATGACGACGGAGCCGGCCGCACAGTTCCATTCTTCCGTTGCCGTCGACTCCCTGAATCGCATTTGGGTCGCCTGGGATGAGGCGGGCCCGAATTGGGGCAAGGATTTCTCTGCTGTGAGCGCCGCGCCGGGCAGTCGCGGCCTGCACTACTCGCGCAAGTTGGGGGTTCGGGTGTACGCGCAAGGCCGAGTGCAAGAAGCGAACACGGATTTCTCCGCTTTGAACGGACGGATGGAACGGTATGCCGAACTCCCGCATTTGATGTTCGATGGCGCGGGCGCGTTGTGGATGGTGTTCCGCCACTGGACGTTGACGAAGCCGAACGAGATTTATCACAACTACGCGACGCGGCTGGACGGCTCGAAGTGGTCCACGCCGTGGCTGTTGGCGGAAAGTTCGGGGCATAACAGCCAGCACGCGTCGCTGGCGCTGCTCCCGGACGGGGATCTCGCGGCCGGCTACGCGAGCGATGGCAGGTCGCCGGCGGTGTTACCCACGGACCAGATGCACGCCCTGCATTACAACGTGTATCTGGCGGCGATTCCGAAGGGCGCGGCGGCGCCCAAGGTTTCGCTGACGGAGGCGAAGTTGCCCGCACTAGAGAAGCCAGGGCCGATACGGGCGCGCGCGGAAATGCGGGTGAACGGCGTGACCTACCGGCTGCTCATGGGTGACGCTCACCGCCACACTGACATCCGGGGTCACAGCGGCGTGGATGGTTCGGTGCTGGATACATACCGTTATGCCATCGACGCGGCGCAACTGGATTGGCTGGGCACGGCGGACCACAACGAAGTGTTGGGCGGCCGATGGCCCGACGGGCTTCGCGATTACCAATGGTGGTACACGCAGAAGACCGTGGATCTGATGTCGTACGCGCCCGTGTTCATCGGAGTTTACAGTTACGAGCACAGCCTGGCCCGGCCTTCGGGGCATCGCAATGTGCTGTTTCTGAAGCGCGGCGCGCCGCTACGGGCGGTGGACCGCCAACGAAATGCGGACGATAACCTCCCGCCCAACTTGTGGATGTGGATGTCCGAACATGCGTTGACGCAGGCGGGTCAGAAGGTCGTGATCGTGCCTCACACGTTTGGAGAAACCACGCAGCCGATCGGCGATTTCAAATGGGACAATCCGGCGTTCGATTGTTTGCTAGAGATCTACCAGGGTGCGCGCTCGAGTTATGAGGCGTGGCGTGCTCCGAAAGGCGAGCGGCGCGGCTCTTCGCAACTCGACGAAGACGGGCACTTCGCACAGAATGTGCTGGCGCACGGCAACCGCTACGGCTTCGTTTCATTCAGCGACCATGGCTCGACACACAATAGCTGGGCGGCGGTTTGGGTGAAGTCGGAGGACCGCGCGGGGTTGTTCGAAGCCATGCTGGCGCGCCGCACCTACGCGGCGAGCGACGAGATGATTTTGAAAGTCACGGCGGATGGCCACATGGTGGGCGAGGAGTTCACGGCCTCGGCGGGGAAGCCGCCCGTGTTCAAGGCCGAGGTCACGGCGCGCGAGAACATCCTTCGCGTGGATGTCGTCAAGGATGGCAAGTATATTTACACCACGAAGCCAAATGCGAAGTCGGCAGCGATTCAATTCCAGGATCGAAGCGCGGCGCCCGGGAAGGCATATTACTATTTGCGCGTGTTTCAGACGGACGCGGAGAAGCCCGGCGGAGATCCGGAAGTAGCCTGGACGAGTCCGTGGTTCGTCCAATATCAATGACGCGCCGGGGCGTCAAAAACGCAGCTTTTCAAGCCCTGCCGACAGCGGCATGTGAACGATTGTCCAAGTGTAGCCGATCGAGAAGCGGGTTGGGCCTGTGTCACGGCTCGGAAACAATCCACCCGGCCGTGCAAACGCCCTGACCGTAGATGTCGTTCCTGCAAGCCCTGGCGATTGTGGTCGTGAAGTGGGCTTCTCTTCCATTGGGCTGTTCAGGGGGAGGCCCCTGTCGTTCGCTCAGAATGGACAGCCGCGCGGCCGCCGCTTTCGAGGCGCGGGCCGGGTAGTGGTAGGCGCCGCGATCTGTTCCGGCTCGCCAATAAGGAATCGATGCGGAACCGCCAGCACGAAAGTCTTCTCAACGCTGAAGTCGGCCAGCGAGATCACCCGGCTTCGGCCCTTCAGATACCGGAACACCTCGAAATACCAACAGCCTTCCCACTCCAGGAAGTTCCGGAAGCCGCGGCCCTGGTCGGCCAGTTCCTCGGCCCGCTGCTGATTCTTCAGGCGCGCCCGGTCGAAATCAACTTCTTTCGAGACCAATTGGACCGCCAGATCAACATCACTCAACCGCTCTACCTGTGGTTTCAGCATGCTGCCGAAAAGAACCACGCTCGTTGCCTTGGCGAGGAAGTAGGAATCCTCATTGACTTGTGTCACCCGATCGAGGAACTCTGCTAGTGCCCTTTCCGCTGTCGCACGCGTGACCGGCTTAGCCGCCGTTGCCGCCGAAAACGTTCGTCCCGCTTGAGTGACAGCCCAGGCACCTTTTCCGGAGGCTTCGATCAAACCCTCAGTTCGTAATGCCTTCACCAGAGCGTCGCCGGTTCCTGGAGCCAGGGCGGCAACCGCCTCCAGGTCCGCGACTTTCCACTGATCCCACCCCCGGAGATAGCGCAGCATCTTGCGCACGGCGAGCGCCGGGCTACCGCCGATTGTCCCATTGGGGTCGATGCGCACTTGATTCCAGCATAAAGCGATTGGGCCTGCCAGGGCGACGGCGGCCCGTCCCGAGTGCATTCGGGTGTGGCTACTTTGGAACGACGGGCAACTGACCGTGCGGGTGGCAGCGGGCACCTGTAACGGTTTCCCTACTATGCGCCGATTGAGAGAAATCAGATCACGCCAAAACGTTTGAAACGTTGTAGAATCAAATTGTTTGG
>JBGPKH010000227.1:0-12134 GCA_041485845.1 Bryobacteraceae bacterium | reverse complement strand
CTGCTGGTGGTTGCCCTTGGGCGCCCCCAGAGAATTATTGGAAAAATTGTTGGCGTCGAGCACCGCGTTGCGGAAGTATTCGTAGACATCGCCGTGCCAGTTGTTGGTGCCGCTCTTGAGCACGGTATTCACCACGCCGCCGGCTTCGTGGCCGTACTGGGCGTCGTACACGGTCGTAAGGGCGCTGAACTCCTGGATGTGGTCCACGTTGGGCGCGAATTCCCAAGTGCTGCCTTCGTTGCTGATGGGGGTGCCGTTCAGCATGAACACGTTGTTGCCGTTGCCGCCGCGGGCGCCGTTGAACTTGTAGCTGCCGTTCACGTCCCAGGCGCGCGTGCCGGAGAAACCGCTGGCGCCGAACTGCTCCTGCGTGAAGATCACGCCCGGAGTGAGCATCAGCAGCATGTAACTCTGGCGGCCGTTGAGCGGATACTCCTGGGTCTTGACCGGATCGAAGACCAGGCCGCGGTTGGCGTCAGTGGTGTCGATGGTCTCCTGCTGGCCGGTGACCGTGATCTCGGTGGTCGCCTGGCCCACGGTCAACTGCAAGGTCATTTGCAGCCTTTGACCCACCGCGAGCGTGATGGCTTGGCGCTTGAGCGCCTGGAATCCGTTGGCGGTGGCCTCGATGTCATACACGCCGGGATTCAGGTACGGAATGGTGTAAGCGCCGTCCGCATTGGTCTTCGTCTCGCTGGTGGCGTTGGTTGCGGTGAGAGTGGCTTTCACCGTCGCATTGGGAATCACGGCGCCGCTGGGGTCCGTGACGGTTCCAGTCAAAGTCGCCCGGTCCTGGGCATACAGCCCGAACGCGAGTAACAGAAACGCAACAATCCTGGTCATGCTTCGAATCGCCATATTTCTCCCTATTCTTGCAGGCAACCCCCACAACAGTGGCTCGGGGGCGGTTTGTCCTATCGGACGTGGATCTCTCAAATGATCGAATCGACTAAACGATAACTCAATTGCACCGGGAATACAAGCGCGATGGACGAGATAAGTGCAATGTTTTCAATTTCATGAATTCCATTTCTGGAATTCGTCGGGGCCGAAAATCCGGCAAGTTGTAACTGCTTGGAATTGTTGCCAGGACGGGGCGGCCCGGATACCGGTTCCCGCTATCGAGCCGCGATTCCTAGCCCCAAAAGTGGGAACGGATTGGGGATCCGGGCTGTGACATAGATGACGCAAATTCCGGAGGATGCTGGTGTGAAAAGTCGTCGCAGTAACGGCTTGATTATCTAGGGCTTGCGGGGATGGCGTGGAATTTTGTGACGCACGTCGAGGGTGTTTTTCGGAGAGTGCGTCACAGAATGGCGGCGGGGCGTTGGGGGCGGCCGCTCCGGCGGGAGACGCAAATGACGCAAATTTGCGGCCGGCGGGATGCAAAAGTGGGATGGCGCAACGTGTTTGGTTTCTGGGGTTTGGGGGCACGAGTCGAAATCGGGAGACGCAAACTGCGGGCTTTTGGAGAGGTTTGCGTCTCCCGGGCGTCGGCGGCCAGGGCGGGCGACGCAGATCTGCGTCGGCGTTCGGGATTGCGGTGTTGAAGACATGTGAGTTACCTGGAATCGGCGACGCATTTCTGCGTCGTCCGGCGGCCTAAAACGCAAACAGCTCCCCGGGTCGCGGGGAGCTGTATTCTTCCTTCTGTATTTACTGTAGCAGACCGATTTGGGGAAACCGGTAAGCGGGGAGGGTGGCGGAGATTGGGGTGGAGAGTAAGAAGAGTGGAATCTATAGGATGCAGGTGGCAGGGAAAACGAAAATATTTTTCCATCGTGCGTGACTCGGAAAATCAGGATTCCAAGATTTATGGGATGACTTGCATAAAGAGATGAAAACAAAGACGATAGTTGTCGGTGGTGATGCAATTCGCGCGGTTAGTCTCTCTCAGCCCAGTGATGCCGACGCTGCAACCGGGTTGGGGAAGGCGCGGATGTCGAGGCATCCCAGAACTACCCGCACCTTTCTGCTTTCCTCTTCTACTTCTTCAGATTGCCAATATTGCGTGGCGAATAAAAAGCGAATATAATCGGACGTTGACGATCGGCCCATGCTTCGTGCTTGGTTCGGACAGAATTCTGGCTTTCCGTATTGACTGAAAACTGGCTATCCGCCTATACTGCCTTAGGTGCAAAAACATAAACATGAAGTTCCGTTTTGAAGGGAGCCGCTGTCATGGCCGAAGCCAAAGTTCGACAATTACATCGCCGGGGGAAGGAAACGTCGCCAATGGCTGCGGCGGACACGGAGACACTCAATTTCAAGGTCACGACTGAATTCAAGAAGCAGTTCAAGGGATACGCCGTTAGCCAGGGCATGACGATGGTGGAACTCCTGAAGGAAGGTTTTGAGCTTACCAAGCAAAAGCGGAAGCAGTGATGCTCGGGAAGAGAGTGCAAATGGAACCAATGCACCTTGAACTCAAGTCGACGCCTAACGGCGCGCCTGCTTCGGAGTGTGCCATCAGAGACGGAGCGCGGGTGGCGGAATGCCCATGAATACTCCCGCACAATGGCTGATCGACCTAGGGGCAGCCTCCACGGGTGGCGCTGTCGACGGCCTGGTGCCTGTTGCCGCCTACGAACGCAACGGCCCCCCAGAAGAGGTTGCCATCATGGAAAAGGCGGCGGCATATGGTGCCCACTCGGTTTTCTTCGAAGCCGGCCGCAATGGCGGGCCGCCGGTCCCGCAGGCTTTTGTCTTCGTCTCAGCGGGTCCTGAAGACGACATTAGTTTTGCTGAACTTCATAAACGTCTCTGGAGTTGGGGCGGCGTTCCGCTGATCTACCGCAAAACTCCGGGCCTTGTCCAGCTTTTTCGGTGCGCCCACAAGCCTGACTTCGTATCCGCCACTGGCGAGATCGTCTGCAAGCCGGTCAGGACGCTGAAGATCGCAGCCACCATCAGCAGCAGCGATGCCTGGTGGGATGCGGCGCGCCTGCGCAACGGTACTCTTTGGGACGATCCCAACGTCTGCAAGGCAATGTTGTCTGCCTCCAAGGCCGCGCACAAACGCCTTATTGATGAGGTTCGGCAACTCAACAGCGACTTGAATGCAGAAGGAATTCTCAAGAAGCACCTTCGGCGTCGCCTGCTGATCCTCTCATTGCTGATCGCCTACCTTGAAGAGCGCGGCGTCTTCCTCCCGGGCTACTTTGGTGAATTCCTCAAGGGCGCTACGAAGTTCTTCGAGGTTCTGGCGAATGGCAAGGCTCTGGTCGCTCTCCTGGAGGACTTGGAGGAAAGGTTCAACGGCCACGTTTTCATCTTCAATGAAGCTGACCGTGAATCTTTGAAAGCCAGCACTCAGCTCGCCCGTTTCGCAAGGCTTATCGAAGCGCATGAAGAGCCGGGGGGTCAGTTGACGCTGTGGCAACTCTATTCGTTCAAAGACCTGCCTGTGGAACTGATCAGCCACGTATACCAGATCTTTGTAAAAGACAGCGAAACTTCCGTCTATACGCCGCCATTCCTTGTCCGTCTCATGCTGGAGGAGGCGCTGAGCTGGGAGCGCCTCGACCGTTTGCAGGAGCGTGATGAAGTTATCGTCGATCCCTGCTGTGGCTCGGGCGTCTTTCTCGTGGAGGCTTACAAGCGGCTCGTGCTTCATTGGCGAAGTCGCAACGGGTGGAAGAGACCGGGAATCCCAGTCCTCAAGCGCCTGCTAAAGAAAGTCCAGGGCATTGATCTGGAAGAGGGCTCCGTCGAACTCGCGGCCTTCAGCCTGTGTCTGGCGCTCTGCGATGCCCTGGAACCGGAGGAGATCCGCACCAGCATCAAGCTCTTTCCTCCGCTGGCGGGGAGGACGCTCCATCATTCCTGTTTCTTCGAAGCAAAGGAACATGGCTTGTTGAAGGAATCAATTGGCGTCGTCGTCGGAAATCCTCCCTTCGAGTCAAGCCTCAATACTCCAGCGGCCGAACGCAGCTACCAGCACTACGAGGAAACCCACGGTCCGTTGCCCGACAAGCAGATGGCATACCTCTTTCTGTACGAGGCCATGGGTATGATCACCGAAGGTGGTGTGCTCAGCATGCTGCAGCAGTACAACTTCCTTTACAACCAACAGTCAATCGAGTTCCGGCGGAACTTCATCGCGAAGTGGGACGTTCGGGAGGTTCTGGACTTCATTTCGGTCCGGGGCCTATTCCAAAGAGGCGGCGCCGACACGAAGGTTATTGTTGTGGTGGCAGAAGCTGCGCCGGCCCCCGCCGACCGGAAAATCCTTCATGCCACGTTCCGCCGCAGCGGACGAATCGATGCTGAACAGGGCTTTGACCTCGATTACTACGATCTGCACTGGTTGCCGCGCCAACTTGCCCAGAGGAATGACGGTGTATGGCGAACAAACCTATTGGGTGGCGGACGAGTGTTAGGATTCGTTGAGC
Source organism: Bryobacteraceae bacterium (assembly GCA_041485845.1). Classification (GTDB taxonomy): domain Bacteria; phylum Acidobacteriota; class Terriglobia; order Bryobacterales; family Bryobacteraceae; genus OMOG01. Next base: position 7,740 of record JBGPKH010000227.1, on the reverse strand, counting down.
GCCTGCAGGGTTTTCGTACACTTGGACAATATGCGGAGAAGCAGGGATGGGACTTCGGAGAAGGATTTATCAAAGGCGCGAGAGGTGTCTCAAGGCCTTCGAGCCATGTGGTCGGTAAACCGCTTCTCCAGTCCGACGCGCTCACTGAGGAGGGAATCGATGAGAAAGGAATAACAATAGCACCAGCAGGCCCGTACGAATCACCTCGCTCCGAGAAGCGGTTCACGCCGCCAATGCTTCTTGTCCGCGAGCACATGGATCTACCACACGACATCTGGGAGAAACACTACCTTACCTACAAAGCGCAGATCGTGGGATTCTGCGCTCCGCCGGCGCGGCGTAGTCACGTGCGGGCCGCAGGCGCTTGGCTAAGAGAAGTCAAGCGCCCCCTCCAGGCATTCGTGGCAGCGATCAGCACCAGTCTATTCTCGCGTAGAGCGACGGCCGTCTGCGCGGACGAGATCTTCGCCCTTCCTTACCCCGAGAGCGGAACGCTCGACCTCAGTCAAAACGAACAGATCCTCGTTGACGACATCGTGGATTACTACCGCGACCTAATTCGGCTCGGCGAAGATTCGGCAGCGATGAAGGAGAAGGCTTACGCTGCGCTTCCTCAGTTCAACCGCGTCTTTGTGGGCCAGATCAATGCGATTTACAAAAGGCCCCCCCTGCACGCAATCGAACCGCAGACGTGGCCAGGAGTTATCTGCCAGCCATTTGTCTTTGGCGACGGGAGGGTAGACTGGAGCGGAGCCGATGAGTTGAAGGATAAGCTCGATGGGCTCCTGCATGAACACACGCGTACAACCCTTTATGTCACCCGCATTGCCCGGATCTATGACGACAGGTTCATCTTTCTGTTGAAGCCGGACCGACTGCGCTACTGGCTGCGGTCTGTAGCGCTACGCGATGCGGATGAAGCCCTTGCCGACCTGAGGGCCCAGGGATTTTGATTCTCATGCTGGCCAGCATCCGATACGCGTCTGCTCAGTCTGGCTCTCTCGGCAAGGACGTGCATCGGCCGGCAACCTTTTTGTCGGAACTCCTGGACTTCATCAAAGATGAACTGCCGCGCTGGCGGGATCGCAGTGACCGAAGAATGGAGGCATCTGAAACGTCATTGACGTCTCAGCTTTGTGCCCATCTCAACAGCGCCACTCGGCACTTTCCTGGCTGGGATTTCCTCCAATTCCGGACCGAAGAGCCAGATGAGCAAACCGGGGGCCGGAAGATTGATCTAGTTCCTGCCCCCTGTGACACCACTGTATGGATCGAGGGCCGCCGCCATATTGACTTCGATCCATTGCTTCCCATTGAATGCAAGAGGTTACCGACGCCTAAGGACAAAGATCGGGACGAACGGGAATACGTTATGAATCGCCATGGCTCAACCGGCGGCATCCAGCGTTTCAAGGCAGGTCATCATGGTGCCCGCCACAAACTTGGCGCCATGATCGCGTACGTCCAGAAAGAGACGAGGATGTTCTGGAACGCAAAGGTTGCGGAATGGATCAAGGAGATCGTTGCAACGGGCCAGACTGGCTGGACTGCAAGCGATCTGCTTGACCTCGTGCACGACGATGACACGTCAAAACTCGCGGTTCTACGTTCATTTCACGCGAGACAGAAGGGCCTGCCCGACATCGAACTGCGACACCTATGGGTTTCGATGGATTGATCCTTGGCTTGGTAGCCGCAATGGAACTTAACTGTGCGAACCGCTCGCTCAAACAACGCTGCGCACAAACTTCCAGTCCGCGGTCGAGGTACCTGGCCAGCGGCTCAAAGCGTCCCTGGCGCATCGCCGGGACACCGATTAGTCCCCACAAGTCGGGTTGCATCCACGATCCCTCACATCGACAACTTGACGTATAACGCCCTTGCTGGTATTTTGGCCGCTCTTGGTCAGCGGTAGGGGCGCGAATCAGACCTCCTTCCCGAGAATTTGGTGGCCGGAGTATAGCGTGCCAAGTCCCGCCGGTTGAATGGGCCGGCCACAGTACAATGGGTACATCCTTATGAAGCCCACCCTGACCTCCGTGACCGCCCGGGCGGCTCTGGCCGTCGCGTTCGTCTCTCTTGGCGCGCTGCTCAGCTCGCAGCCGGCGCCTCGGGAACAGGTCGGGCCGTTACCCAACGGCGCGTTCCTGCTCAACAGCGGATGGCGCCTGCAACCGGCCGGCCGGCAAATCCCGCTCGACACCTTTCCCATGTCCACGGCGCTCTCGCCGGATGGCAAGCACCTGCTGGTGCTCAACGGCGGGTACCGGCCTCCCACGATCAGCGTGCTGGAGACCGCGTCGGGCCGCGTCGTCGCGAGCGTGCCGGTGCCCGACGGGTGGCTGGGACTGGCTTTCGCGCCCAAGACCGACAAGCTCTATGTGGGCGGCGGATCGAAGGCCGCGGTCTTCGAATTCACCTTCGCCAACGGGGCGCTCGAAGCCGCGCGCACGTTCCCGCTGGTAGCGGAAAAACCGGTGGACCAAGATTTCGTGGGCGACGTGGCCTTCTCACCGGATGGACGCCTGCTCTACGCGGCCGAGTTGTATAAGGACGACGTGGCGGTGATCAATCCGCAATCGGGCATGGTGATCAACCGCTTCAAGACCGGCAGGCGGCCGTATCGCATCCTCTTCCATCCCGACGGCAAGTCGTTCTTCGTGACCCACTGGGCGGATGGCTCGGTGGGGCACTACGATGCCAACAACGGCAGCCTGCTAACCACCCTGCGGCTGGGCGCCCACCCCACCGACATGGTCTGGCGCGATGGCGGCCCGGGCGAAGTAGCGCCCGGCGAACCTACGTGGGCCGCGCGCCTGTTCGTAGCCGCGGCGCACACCAACAACGTCTTCACGGTGGGGGTCAGCTCCGGCAAGGAGCTCACCGTCGTGGAGCGCATCAACGTTTCCATGACGCCACGGCAGCCGCTGGGGATGACGCCCTCCGCCCTGGCTCTGAGCGCGGATAAGGAGCGGCTCTTCGTAGCCTGCTCCGACGCCAACATGGCGGCGGTGGTGGACGTTTCGAGCGAGCGCGCCCATATGGAAGGATTCATCCCCACGGGCTGGTACCCCACCGCGGTGCGCGCGCTGCCCTCGGGCACGCTCGTGGTGCTCAACGGCAAGGGCGTGCGTTCCTATCCGAATCCCAACGGGCCGAATCCCTCGAAGCGGCCCACGCCCATGGGCGAGGGCGTGCCCAACCCGGGATACGTGGCCCGCATGCAGACCGGTACGGCCTCGTGGATCGATCCCTTCACCAACGATCAGCTCGATGCCTGGACCAAACAGGCGCTCGCCAATTCGGCGTATAAGGACGAAAAGCTGGACGAACCCAACCCGCTGCCGCCCATCCAGCACGTGATCTACATCGTCAAAGAAAACCGCACCTACGACCAAATATTGGGAGACATGAAGGAGGGCAACGGCGACCCCTCGCTGGTGCTGTTCGGCGAGAACGTGATGCCCAACCACCACAAGCTGGCGCGCGAGTTCGTGCTGCTGGACAACTTCTACGTGAATTCGGACGTCAGCGCCGATGGCCACAACTGGTCCACCGCCGCCATCTCGCCGGACTACGTGGAGAAGATCTGGCCGAACAAGTATGCGGGCCGCCGCAAGCTCCACGACTTCGAAGAGATGGACCCGGCCTCGCTGCCTCCCGCCGGCTACCTGTGGACCAATGCCGCCGCGGCCGGCGTTACGCTCCGCAACTTCGGTTACTCGGTGAACAACAAGAAGGGCGCGCCGATGGGAAGCGAGCAGATCACCGGCGTGCGCGATCCGGTCCTGGCCAAAAACACCAACATGTTTTATCGCGGCTTCGACCTCGAATACCCGGACGGGGAACGCGTCAAAGTCTTCCTCCGCGACCTCGCGGAATGCGAAAAGACGGGCAACATGCCGCGGCTGACGATCATGCGGCTGGGCAACGATCACACCAACGGGACCGCCCCGGGCAAACTCGGGCCGCTCTCCCTGGCCGCCGACAACGACTACGCGCTGGGCACGCTGGTGGAGGCCGTTTCCAAGTCGCGCTTCTGGACCACGACCGCGATCTTCGTGCTGGAAGACGACGCGCAGAATGGTCCCGACCACGTGGACTCGCACCGTTCGCCGGCTTTTATCATCTCGCCTTATGTGAAGCGACACGCGGTGGACAGCAGCATGTACAACACCGTCTCCATGCTGCGCACCATCGAGTTTCTGCTGGGCCTGAACCCGATGACGCACTTCGATGCGGGCGCGCGGCCCATGACGGCGTCGTTCCAGAAGACACCCGATCCGGCCCCTTACACCGCCGAGAAACCGCGCGTGCCGCTGGACAGCAAGAACCCGCCGAATGCGCCGGGCGCCGCGGCCTCCAACCGCATGAATTTCGAAGAGGCCGACCAGATGGACGACGACGACTTGAATGATATACTGTGGCGGGCCATCCGCCAGGATGCGCCGCCTCCGCCCGTGCGGAGCTACTTCGGGAAGTAGCGCCAAAATCAATGCCGCGAATTTACCTGTGCTTTCTCTGGCACATGCATCAGCCTTTTTATAAGGACCTGATCTCGGGGGAGTACAAGCTGCCCTGGACGCGCATGCACGCGCTCAAGGATTACTACGGCATGGTGCGCATCCTGGAGGAGTTTCCGGCGGTCCGGCAGACCTTCAACCTGGTGCCCTCCATGTTGGCGCAGGTGGCCGAGTACGCTTCCGGGGAAGCCGTCGACCCGTTTCTGGAAATGGCGCTCAAGCCGGCCGAGAGTCTCACCGACCAGGATCGCGGGTTCCTCCTGCGCCACTCCTTCTACTCCGACCCTCACCGCATGATCTATCGCTACCCGCGGTACGGCGAGCTGTACGACGTATGGCAGCGGGAGAAGAACTCCGGCGCGCGCAGCCTGTTCGGGGCGCAGGAGTTTCGCGACGTGCAGATGTGGTCGCAGCTCGCGTGGTTCGATGAAGAGTTCCAGGAGCACGATGCGGAGGTCCGCGCGTGGATCGAACGCGGCCGCAATTTCACCCTCGCGGACCAGCGCCGCATGGGCGAGAAGCAGCGCGAGATGGTTGGTATGGTGTTGCCGGAGTACCAGAAGCTGGCGGACTCCGGACAGATCGAGATCTCGACCACGCCCTACTACCACCCCATCCTGCCGCTGTTGTGCGATTCGGATATCGCGAGGGTGTCGCATCCCGGCGTGCCGCTGCCGCCGCGGTTCCGCTATCCGCAGGACGCGCGCCTGCAGCTCGCCATGGCGCGGGAATATTGCGAGAAGCACCTCGGAAGGGCGCCGGTGGGACTGTGGCCCTCGGAGGGCTCCGTTTCCGACGAGGTCTTCACCATCGCGTCGGAGCTGGGCTTCGAGTGGGCGGCCACCGACAGCGGCGTGCTCAACCGGACGCTCGCGCGCTCGGTGCCGGTCGAAGGGCTGTACCGTCCGTACCAATGGCAGCAGCCGGGCCACAATCTGAGGGCGATCTTCCGCGACCATTTCCTGAGCGACCTGATCGGGTTCGTCTACTCCAAGATGGAAGCGGGGGCGGCGGCGGAGGATTTCCTGCGGCGCATCCGCGAGAACTGCGCCGGCGTTCTGGGTTCGGGAAGCGACGCGCTGGTGCCTATTATTCTCGACGGTGAAAATGCCTGGGAGTATTACGACCGCAACGGGCGGCCGTTCCTCCGCGAGCTATACCGGCGCATCTCCGACGACCCGCGCCTGAGCGCCGTGACCGTAAGCGAAGCCTTGCGCCAGCTCGCGCCGGAACCGATCGACCACATCTTTCCGGCATCGTGGATCGGCGCCAACTTCGACGTGTGGATCGGCGCCGGCGAGGACAACCAGGCGTGGACCCAACTTCTGCGCGCGCGCCAGACGTACGATGTGACAGCCACCGTGTCCGAGGGAAATCGGAAGTTGGCGTTCGAGGAGCTGCTGATCGCCGAGGGCAGCGACTGGTGCTGGTGGTACGGCCCGGAGCACGATTCGGTAAACCGCGAAGAGTTCGATCAGCTCTACCGCAGCCACCTCGCCAACGTCTATCGTTTCCTGAACCTGATGCCGCCCGAGGAGCTCTCGCGGCCCATCCTGCGGATTTCGGCGCCGGCGGTGCTGATCGAGCCATCGGGCGCCATCGCGCCGGCGATCGATGGCGAAGTGACTTCGTACTTCGAGTGGATGGGCGCGGGGGCCTACCGCGTGGATGAGCGTTCCGGATCGATGCATGGCAAGAAGTTCCTGGTGAAGGAGGTGCAGTTCGGCTCCGACGGCGTGAGCTTCTACCTGCGCGTGGATTTCCATCCGGGATACGAGCGGGAGCGATCCGGAATGGAGGCGCAGTTGACGCTCGAATCGCTGGATGGCGGCAGCAGCAGCAGCGTGGCATTCCGCTTCGTCCCCGGCGCGGTGCAGGTCACCGGTACGGAACTGGCCGCCAGTTCCCAGAGCGAATCGGCAAAGCCCGTGGAATGCGCGCTGGGGCGGGTTTTCGAAGCGCGGATTTCGCTTCAGGCCATGGCGATCGCCGCCGGCGGCGGCCTGCGATTCCAATTCTCGCTGTGGCAAGGCGGGCTCCCCATCGACGCCATCCCGCAGCAGGGATGGCTCGAGATGCCCACCACGAACCCCGTAGAGATGGCCGTGTAATGCTACACTGAATAGAGTTATGGCAATTCCTAATGTGAAGCGGTTCCGGCCTTTCTGCCCGGACTGCAGCGACAGTTTCACCCTGATGGCGGTCCTTCCCAAGGACGCGGACGTGAACAAATACCTCGCGGACGCCGTGGCGCGCCACGATCACAAAGCGTTCCAGGAGGCCAAGGTAGGGCACTTCAAGGTCCGCGTCGGCCAGCAGAAGCAGAAGAAGGCCAAGTAGAAGCAGGGCAGGCCGTCGGGCCGGTTTCTCTTGGAGTGGGAATCTGTGGAGCGGGGTACGGGAATCGAACCCGTGTAAATCAGCTTGGAAGGCTGACGCCCGACCGCTAGGCCAACCCCGCGCTCCTCTCTATTCTAGCAATGGTGCGCGCATGACGGAGTACCCCATCCTCAACGCCCTGATCTTCTCCGGCCTCGGGGTGCTGGTTTTCGTGGCCGCCTTTTCCATCGTCTCGAAGCTGGCGCCGTTCGACCTTTGGAAGGAGATCGTGCAGGAGCGGAACGTGGCGGCCGCCATCCTGGCCGGCGCGGTGGTCTTGGGCCTGTGCTGGATCATCGCGGCGACGATGCATTAGTGGCGGGCTTGGGGGCGCCACGCGTCGCGGCCGGCAAGGAATCGCGCCGCGGACCACTGATCGGCTTCCGCCGCGGTGGGCTGGTGCGAGTGGGGGGGGCGCGGGCCTTCGGATTCGCTCCAGAGCCGGTGGATTCGCACTCGGGGCCATACGGCACGGCCGGGCTGCAGAGCTCGAGCGCCACACCCCAGAGCTTTTCACTTGTACGAGAAAGGCGTTTATCCGGCCTTATGCCGAGTTCCGGATTATGCCGAGGAAAGCCGATGCGTCCGCTTGGGAGCAGACAATGACGGCCCTTGGAGGTTTGACCTCGTCGGCATAATCCGGATGGCACGCAGAGGCATAGTGGGGGGTGTTACCCGGATTTCTGGAGACCAGCCACAAACTGGCGCGCCTTTGATGCGTTGTGGGTCGCGGTTGGAGCCACGACCCAGGGAGTGCCCGTAATCAGATTATGCCGAGCCTAAAACGCTCACGTGTCGTTGAATTGCGGGCTGGCTGAAATCACTCGGCATAATCCGG
>JBGPKH010000226.1:0-12207 GCA_041485845.1 Bryobacteraceae bacterium | reverse complement strand
GCGAGCCCGCCGCCGTGTAACCGATACGAATCCCTGGCGGGCGCGCAGCGGATGGCGCCTTTGCCGGGACCCGGAGTGCCGGCGGCGACTCGGTCCGGTTCCGTCCTTGCACTTGCCCTTCCATGAGGTTTTCTGACATGAATAAGGTGAGATTAGCGGGTCTGGTTCTCTCGAATATCAGTCCTTGCGGTGAGTCGGCTCGGTAAGACGCTGAGGGTAGGAGATCCCCTGTCCACAAGAAACAGCTCCAGGCTATCCGCGGTCATGCGCCCGGCTTGCAGCCGGGATTCACGGCGGGCTTTCCGGGCCGCGGCGATCTCCGCGTCGATCTCTTCCACGGAAGGTTGGTCAAGCCCGGCGCTCTCCCAGGACTTTTGGAGCCATTCCGGCGCGAGGTCATGTGGCAGCACCCTACATGGCGGCAAACCAATACTGCCGGGGGGCCGCACGGAACCATTACGGAAGTTTGGCCACACCCATCAGGTGCAGGTCGATGCCGCGCGCCGCCTTGCGCCCTTCGGCGATCGCCCACACCACCAGCGATTGTCCGCGGCGCATGTCGCCGGCGGCGAACACTCCGGGCACCGACGACATGTGATTCTCGTCCGTCGCCACGTTGCCGCGCGCGTCGAGCCTCACGCCAAGCTGCTCGATGAGCCCGTTTCGCACCGGGCCGAGGAAGCCCATCGCCAGCAGCACCAAGTCCACATCCAGCGTGAATTCGGCGCCCGGCTGCGGCTCGAATTTCGGTGGCGGCCCCACTTGCACCGCGTGCAGTTGCCGGACGTTGCCATGCCCGTCGCCGGTGAACTTCAGGGTGGCGACGCTCCAGTCGCGGATGCCACCTTCCTCATGCGAGCTTTCCACGCGAAGCTGCATCGGCCACAGCGGCCACGGCGTCGCGGGGGAACGCGTATCGGGCGGTTTCGGCAACAGCTCGAACTGCGTCACCGAGAGCGCCTGCTGCCGGTGGGTGGTGCCCAGGCAATCGGCCCCGGTATCGCCGCCGCCGACGATCACCACACGCTTGCCCGTAGCCAGGATCGCGCCCTCGTCCGCCACCGTGTCGCCTTCGCAGCGGCGGTTCTGCTGCGGCAGAAAATCCATGGCGAAGTGAATGCCCTTCAGGTCGCGGCCCGGGACGTTCAGATCCCGCGGCCACTCGGCGCCGCCCGAGAGCAGAATGGCGTCGAACTCCCGGCGCAGATCTTCCACGGCGAAATTCACGCCCACGTGCGCATTCGTCTGGAATTTGACGCCTTCCGCGCGCATCTGCTCCAGGCGGCGGTCGATGAGGTGCTTTTCCATCTTGAAGTTGGGGATACCGTAGCGCAGCAGGCCGCCGATGCGGTCGTTCTTCTCGAACACCGTCACGCCGTGCCCGGAGCGCGTCAGTTGCTGCGCGGCGGCCAGTCCGGCCGGACCCGAGCCCACGATGGCCACGCGTTTGCCCGTGCGGACGGCCGCCGGTTCGGGCTTGATGAATCCCTCTTCGAAAGCGCGATCGACGATGGTCTTTTCGATCTGCTTGATGGTGACCGGGCTTTCGTTGATGCCCAGGACGCAGGAGGCTTCGCAGGGCGCCGGGCAGATGCGCCCGGTGAACTCCGGGAAGTTGTTGGTGGCGTGCAACTGGCGGACGGCCTCGCGCCACCGCCCGCGATAGACCAGGTCGTTCCAATCGGGTATGAGATTGGTCAGCGGGCAGCCCGTATGGCAGAACGGGACACCGCAATCCATGCAGCGGGCGCCCTGCGTGCGAACGCTTTCTTCGGGAAACGGCAGATAGACCTCGAACCAGTCGTGGATGCGCTCGGCCGGCGGCCGGCGCTGCGGCACTTCGCGGGTGTACTCCAGGAAGCCGCTTACTTTACCCATGGATGGCCTCCGGATGAAAGCTTGCCCGGCCGAGCGTTGCTCGGCTGGCCGATTGGCAATCGGCCGCAGGTTGACAACCTGCCCCACTTACGCACGGGCCACCTCCAGCGCTCCGCTTTGCGTCACTGCCGCCTGGGAGCGCTTCAGCGCCTTCCGATACTCCTGCGGGAACACCTTGATAAACTGCGGCAGCATCTGCTCCCAGTTTTCCAAAATCCACTTGCCGCGCGGGCTGCCGGTGTACCTGACGTGGCGGGAGATGAGGCTGTAAAGGCTGCTGGTGTCGGAAGCCGGGACCGGCTCCAGGTCCACGGCCGCCGTATTGCAGCGCCTCTCGGCAAAGTCGCCTTTTTCATCGAGCACGTAGGCCAGGCCGCCGTTCATTCCCGCGGCGAAGTTGCGGCCGCACTTGCCCAGCACCACGACCATCCCGCGCGTCATGTACTCGCACCCATGATCGCCCAGCCCCTCCACCACGGCCGTGGCGCCCGAGTTGCGCACGGCGAAGCGCTCGCCCGCCATGCCGTTAAAGAACGCCTCACCGCTGGTGGCGCCGTAGAGCGCCACGTTGCCGATCAGAATATTCTCCTCCGGCAGGAACGTCGAACTCCGCGGCGGATACACCACGAGCCTGCCACCGGACAAGCCCTTGCCGACGTAATCGTTGGCGTCGCCTTCGAGCGCGAGCGTCACGCCCTTCGCCAGAAACGCGCCGAAGCTCTGCCCGGCCGAACCGGTGAAATGGAACTGAATGGTGTTGTCGGGCAGTCCCGCCGAGCCGTAGCGCCGGGCGATGTCTCCCGAGAGCATCGCGCCCACCGTGCGATGGACGTTGCGGATCGGCAGCTTGATCTCGATCGGCGTGCCGTTCTCGATGGCTTCCCGCGCATGGTCGATCAGCTTGTAATCGAGCGCCTGGCTCAAACCGTGGTCCTGCGCCTGCACGCAGCGCCGCGCGATACGGCTGGGCACCTGCGGATTGTACAGAATGGCCGAGAGGTCGATCCCCTTGCCCTTCCAGTGGTCCAGCGCCAGGCGCGGCTCCAGCATGTCCACCCGGCCCACCATTTCGTTGAACGTGCGGAACCCCATCTGCGACATGTAACGGCGCACCTGCTCCGCGATAAAGAAGAAAAAGTTGATGACGTTCTCCGGCTTGCCTTGGAACCTGGCGCGCAGCACCGGGTCCTGCGTCGCGATCCCCACCGGGCAGGTATTCAGATGGCACTTGCGCATCATGATGCAGCCCATCGAAATCAGCGGCGCCGTCGAAAAGCCGAACTCCTCGGCGCCCAGCAGCGCGGCGATGGTCACGTCGCGGCCGGTTTGCAGCTTGCCGTCGGTCTGCACGCGGATGCGCCCGCGCAGATCGTTCATCACCAGCACCTGGTGCGTTTCGGCCAGACCCAGTTCCCACGGCTCGCCTGCGTGCTTCATGGAACTGAGCGGCGAAGCGCCTGTGCCCCCGGAATCGCCCGAGATCAAGACCACGTCGGCGTGGGCCTTGGCGACCCCCGCGGCGACCGTCCCGACACCCACCTCGGCCACCAGCTTCACCGCAATCCGTGCACTCGGATTCACGTTCTTGAGATCGTAAATGAGCTGCGCCAGGTCTTCGATGGAGTAGATGTCGTGGTGCGGCGGCGGCGAAATCAAACCCACGCCCGGGATCGAGTGCCGCACGCGCGCTATGGTCTCATCCACCTTGTGGCCGGGAAGCTGGCCGCCCTCTCCGGGCTTGGCCCCCTGCGCCATCTTGATCTGCAGATCGTCGGCGTTCACCAGGTAGTTGGTGGTGACGCCGAAACGCGCGCTGGCCACCTGCTTGATCGCACTGCGGCGCTCGGTGCCGTAGCGCGCCTCGTCCTCCCCACCCTCGCCGGTATTCGATTTGCCCCCGATGCGGTTCATCGCGATGGCCAGCGTCTCGTGAGCTTCCTTGGAGATCGAGCCGAACGACATCGCGCCGGTGGCGAACCGCTTGACGATCTCCGCGGCGGGCTCCACCTCTTCGAGCGGGATGGGCTCCGCCGACTGTTTGACATCCAGCAGTCCGCGCAGCGTGCAGAGCTGTCGATTCTGCTTGTCGAGCAGGTCGGTGTATTCCTGGAAAGTCTCGGCGCTCTCCTGCCGCACGGCGTGCTGCAGCTTGGCGATGGTCTGCGGATTGTACAGGTGATACTCGCCGCGCACCCGGAACTGATAGTTGCCGCCCACGGCCAACTCGGTGTCGGATTCGGTTACCGGATGGAACGCATGCTGGTGTTTGAGAATCGCCTCCTGGGCGAGCACCTCCAGCCCCACGCCCTCGATGCGCGAAACAGTGCCCGTAAAGTAGCGCTCGATGAGGTCCCGGTTCAGCCCGAGAGCTTCGAAAACCTGCGCGCCGCGGTAGCTCTGGAGAGTGGATATCCCCATTTTGCTGAAGGTCTTTAGTAGCCCTTTGTTAATGGACTTGATGAAGTTCTTAAGGGCGTCGCCCTGACCTACCGTCTCGAGGGCCAGGTACGGATTCACCGCGCTCGCCCCATACCCGATCAGCAGGGCGAAGTGCATCACCTCGCGCGGCTCGCCCGATTCGATGAGGAGAGCCACCTGCGTGCGAGTTTCTTCACGGACCAGGTGGTTATGCACCGCGGTGAGCGCCAGCAGGCTGGGAACGGGCGCATAATCCGGATCGACCCCTCGATCCGAAAGAATCAGCAGCGTATAACCCGACTGGATGGCCAGCGAGGCGCGGCGGCAAAGCTGCGTCAGCGCCCGCTCCAGGCCCTTTTCGCCTTCCTCCACCGCGAACAGCATAGGCAGGGTAGTGGCGAGAAAATCGCCCTGTGAGACGCGCCGCAGCTTTTCCAGATCGCGGTTGGTGAGAATCGGGTGCGGCAGCTTCAGCGTGTGGCAGTGCTGCGGCGTCTCGTCGAGAATATTGCGCTCGGTGCCGATATAGCTGGTGAGCGACATCACCATCTCTTCGCGGATGGGGTCGATCGGAGGATTCGTGACCTGCGCAAAGAGCTGCTTGAAATAGTTGAACAGCGGTTGCGGCTTGTCGGAGAGGCATGCCAGCGGCGTGTCGGTGCCCATGGAGCCTACCGGTTCTTCGCCCTTTTCGGCCATCGGCCCCAGAATCATCCGGAGGTCTTCGTCGGTGTAGCCGAACGCGCGCTGGCGGACCAGGATAGTCGCCGGATCGCTGGGGTGCTCGCGCGGCGGATCGGCCAACTGGTCCAGCGTAATCTGATTCTCTTTGATCCAAAGCTGGTAGGGATTGCGCCCATAGAGCGCGCGCTTGATCTCGCGATCGGAGATGAGACGGCCCTCCACCGTATCCACCAGCAGCATCTTGCCCGGTTGCAGGCGGCCCTTGAGCTTCACGTTCTCGGGCTTCACCGGAAGCACGCCGGTCTCCGACGCCATGATGAGCAGATCGTCGTGGGTCACCAGGTAGCGCGCCGGACGCAGGCCGTTGCGATCGAGCGTGGCGCCGATCGAGCGGCCGTCGGTGAAGGCAATCGCGGCGGGACCGTCCCAGGGCTCCATCAGCGACGCGTGGTATTCGTAGAACGCGCGCTTCTGCGGGTTCATGTGCTCGTTCTTGGCCCACGCCTCGGGAATCAGCATCGCCATGGCGTGCTGAATCGGGCGGCCCGACATCACCAGCAGCTCCAGCGCGTTGTCGAAGGCCGCGGAATCGCTGCCGTTCGGCTGGATGATGGGGAACAGCTTCTTGATGTCGTTGCCGAAGAGCGGCGAAGCCAGCACCGACTGCCGCGCGTGCATCCAGTTCACGTTCCCGCGCAAGGTGTTGATTTCGCCGTTGTGCGCGATGTAGCGGTAAGGGTGCGCGAGCTGCCACGTCGGAAACGTATTCGTCGAGAAGCGCTGGTGCACCAGGCACAGCGCGCTGACCACATCGGGGTCGCTCAATTCGGGATAAAAATTGGCGATTTGCGGCGCCAGCAGCAATCCTTTATATACGATGGTGCGCGCGGAAAGCGAGGGGAGGTAAAAAAAACCCTTCTCCGGGAGATCCGATGCCGCGACCTCCGCCTCGGCGCGCTTGCGGACGACGTAGAGTTTGCGCTCGAGCTGCTCCTCGGTCATGCCCTTGCCGCGTCCGATGAAGACCTGTTCGATATACGGCTGCGACGCGCGCGCCACGCGGCCGATCGCCGAGCCCTCGATCGGGGTGTCGCGCCAGCCGAGCACCGTGAGTCCCTCTTCGCGCACAATGCGCTCGACGATGCCTTCGCATTGCAGGCGGGGATGCGGCTCCACCGGAAGGAACGTCATGCCCACGCCGTACTCTCCGGCCGCGGGCAGCGTGAAGCCGAGCTGCGCACACTCCCGCGCGAAGAACTTGTGCGGAACCTGGATCAGCACGCCGGCGCCGTCGCCGGTTTCCGGATCGCAGCCGCACGCTCCGCGGTGGGTCAGGTTGATCAAAACCTGGATGCCCTTGACGATGATGTCGTGAGATTTCTGGCCCTTGACGCTGGCGACGAAGCCGATCCCACAGGCGTCGTGCTCGAAGCGGGGGTCGTAGAGACCTTGGGCCGCGGGTAGACCGCTGGTTACAATCGAATCGCTCATGTTGCTTCAGTTCATGGTGGCATGGAATCCGCGCCCGGAGGGTAGTCCGGTAGCGTTTTTCTGTGCTACGGTGGTCGCCTTGGGATTTAGTGTACCAGCGCCGCTAGTATTAGGCAATAGAAAATTATCTTGTTGCCACAATTAGTGAAACTTATATTATTCTGAATTTCGCGGTCCCGCCGCCCCGCGTATGCTCGAGGTCAGGATGGTTGGTCCTCAACCCCTCGACGGCCGCAGATTCAGTGGGCCGTGGGTTTGGGTTGCGACACCGGGTTGGCAGGCATTTTGGGATCCGGCTGGATGTCTCCGTGAAACATCCGGGTGACCTCGCCCGCCAGTCTTAGATACCAGTCGTTGGGCAACTCCGCGCCATCGGCATCCAGGGTCAGCCAATAGCCCTGGTCCGGTGCTTTCCTGCGGTCTGAGACTACCTTGAGGATCGCCGTTCCCTCGTCCACCTCATCGAACATGGCAATCTTCAGAACCTTGGCGCCTGCCATCCTGGCGTTGTAAGCCTGGCGCCAGAGGAACTCGCCGCGGAGCCGCGGAATCTGGTTGGGCCGGTTGTTTCGTTTGAGATTCTGCCAGGAAAAGCCCGGGAATATCACTGGCATGTAGATCTGATGATTCGCGGCCGCCAGCTTGACGTCCGGACCCAGCACGTCATTCTTCCAACGGTCGACGGCCTCGATACTACCGTAGCGCCCGACGTTCCAGGGCTGGACGACGTCCATGGCTGCATACACCCCGGCCCAAGCCGGGTCCTTGCGCGAATCGGCGGTCAGCGTCCCCCAGCGGGCGGGAGTGCCGCCCATGTAGGTGACGTGGTATGGCGCCGGGGCCTCGGACTTGAACCACTCGATCAGGGCCTTGGCAACCTGCGGATCGGCCGGGGGATGGGCGCTGCCGTCGTTCAAGCCCATGCCCCAAATGGACAGGACGGGTTTTCCGTTGTGGCGCTGGTAATTCGGATGTGACGTCAGCTTGAGTTCGTCAACCAGGTATACCCAGTCGTCTTTTAGAGTCTGAACGAACGTCTCGGCATTCCCGCCCGATATATCGTATTCGATGGCGAACGTGCGCCCGGACTCCCTGGCGGCGGACATGATGTTCTTGAGGACTACATCCCCATCCGCGCGCTTTCTGCGAATCTCTCCCACGAAGCGCTGCACGAGAACGCCGTCCAGCCCATATTCCCGCATCCAGCGGAAATGACGGGACACCGTCTTGTGGTTCCGTGACGAGAAGAGATACGCCGGCTTTTCACCGACGGTCATTCCGGGAACCTCGCAGAGCTCATCGGAATCGAGCTCGCTGACATCGGGGTACATTTCGACCGTCAAACTATCGGCGGTGGGAACGCCGCGGGACCAATGGGTCCAACGCCCGGAGCCATCCGAGGGACACGTAAACCAACCCTGATACCCGATCAGGACCTTGTTGTCGAGCGTAGACGGGTCGACAACACCGGCTGCAACGAGCACGGCCCGGAAGAGCACCAGGGCCAACGCAACGCGGAGATGATTTCTCATAGTTTGGGCGGTCTAGAATTCAAGCCGCAAAGCCATGGTCACGGTGCGGTTGCCGCTCTTCGAGGCGATCTGCCCATAAGTCGAAGAGGTGATGCCGGCGCTGGGGGCTCCCAGGTTGGGATGATTCAGGATGTTGTACAACTCGGCGCGGAATTGCAGCCGCAGGCGCTCGTGGATGGGCTGCCACCGGCTCATCACGGAATCGAAGCTGATGGTTCCCGGGTTGCGCAGATCCGGTTCCGTTCGGGAGCCGTTGCCGAAGGAGTAGGGCGCGGGACTGGCGTACGCGGTCGTGTCGAACCACTTGTTCATGCTCCTTTGGTCGCTGGGCAGGTTGCCGTCTCTCAGGCGGTCGGCATAACAGCCATAGCCGGTCGCGCCGGAGAAGGTGCAGGCTGCGCCGATGGAGACCGGTGTGCCGGTCTGCGTCGAGAAGACACCGGTAGTCTGCCAGTTGCCGAAGATCCAGCTCGCGATTCCGTGCGAGAGGAATTGCTTGCCGTGTCCGAAGGGCAGCTCATAGACGTAGCTGGCGACGAGACGCCGGGAAATATCGGCGGCCGAAATGGATCTCGACAGGCCGAGATTGTAGGGGTCGATGTAATTGGCGCCGCCGAGAAACCGCTCGTTCACATTGTCGATCAGCTTGGCGCCGGTGTAGGACACCTGGAACAACAGGCCGTGCGAGAACGACCGCTCCGCCCTCAGCGTGAAACCGTGATAGACCGAATCGCCCACCGAGGCGCGAATCTGGCTGACGCCGCCGTACTGCGAATACGGGACCAGCAGCGATCCCAACCGCACTTGCGCGGCGCTCATCGCTCCCGTCGCGATCTTGCCGAAGAAGGGGTTGGGAACCAGGCTGTTCAGTTGCGTGCCCATCGAGAGATACTGCGGGAACGTGGCATTACGAGTGAAGTTGTTCCAGATGTGTTCGCCGCGGCTGCCGATGTAGGCGGCTTCGACCAGGAGGTTCTTCGTGACGCTGCGTTGGATGTTGGCGTTCCACATCTGGTTCATGGGCGTGGTCCACGACGGGAAAATCGCGCCGATACCGTTGCCGACCAGAGAATTCGGATAGGGCAACAGCCCGGTCACAAACGGGTTGGCGAGCGACGCTCCGGGGATGGGCGTATTGGGCGCCGCCAGCGGCTGGCCGAAGAAAATGCCCGTGGCCACCGACGACCCGCTGCCCAAATCTCCGGGGCTCGAACCGATACCACCGCTGCCCGGAGCATAGAACAAGCCGTATCCTGCCCGGAACACAGTATTCGGCAGGAAAGTCCAAGCCAAGCCCACTCGCGGGGCCCAATTCCTGTTGGGGTCGCTCGGATACCGGTGCGAACTGGTAGTGGGGAGCAGGACGCCCTTGAGCCCGGTGACCGGCTCCGTCGCGGCGGGATCGAAGTAGGCGAGCTGATTGTAGCGCTCCTTGAACGGCGTCTGGTATTCGAAACGAACCCCCAGGTTCACGGTGAGGGTGCGGGATACCTTCCAATCGTCCTGCAGATACCAGTTGTGGCTGGGCTGCAACAGCGCCAACGAGGGCCCGATCGTGAACTGCCCTCCGTCCGGCGCGCCAAGCAGAGCGCTGGCCAAACCGTAGCCGGCGGTGGCAGTTCCTGTGGCGGGGTTGGGACCCTGGGTGTAGGCCCGGCCGAATGAAAACGTGCCGGATGGATAATCCGGCCGGAACGTGTTGAACTGGCAGAAGAGCATGTCGTAGCCGGCCTTGATCGCGTGCGACCCTTTGAGCCACGTGAAATGCGCCTGCAATTCGGGCGTATTCTCGGCATCCACATCATGCGAAGCCCGGTCGGGACCGAGCGCTGTGAAGTCGGTGATATTGATCCGCGGGAAGATCGCATCCGCGGAGACAGCCTTCAGATAGGAAGGCAGCCCGATGCTCGTGATGTCGAATCCCACGCTGAGGGGCGTCAGCTTGATAACCGAGCGCGTATAGCCGAAGCGGAACTCGCCCACCAGGTTCGACGAAAAGGTCTCGGTGTCGCTGAGCCCGTAGGTATAGGCGATGGATTGCTGGTTGCCGCCGCCGTTGGTTCCTTCTCCCGGGAACGCGATGTTGGTGTACGGGCTGGTCCGCGGAGAAGTCTGATGCCCATACCGGAAAAACAGCCGGTTCCTGGCGCCGAAGTTCTGGTCCGCTCGCGTGAACCACTTGTCCGTGTGGGTGATATTGGCAAAACTCTGCGACCAGTTGGTCTGCAGCGTGGGAGAGACGGCGAGCGTCGGCTCAGGATAGAATCCGATAATCTTCTTCATGATGGGATCGATGCGACCCGCCGGGATGACATTACCCGGGAATGGCGCGCGGCTAAATCCGCTGCTTTGGGCCGGGTCCGCCACGGTGGTCAGCGGATCGTAGATCCGGATCAGCGCATTGGCGCTGGTAAACGTCTGCGAGAAATCACCGCTCTTTTGCAGGGCGGTTGGAATGTTCGCCGTGGGCGTGCTGACGCCGTGATCGTTGACCTGTTCCCAATTGAAGAAGAAGAAAGTCTGGTTGCGGCCGTTGTAAATGCGAGGGACATACACGGGACCGGACACTGTAAACCCGTATTCGTTGTGCCTCTGCCGGCCGCGGGCCACGTTGTTCCGGTTGTTCTGCCAACTGTTGGCATTCAACTGGTCGTTCTTCAGGTAGTCGTAGACGCTGCCGTGCAACTGGTTGGCGCCGGTTCGTCCCGCGGCCGCGATGACGCCGCCGGCGGAGCGGCCGTATTCGGCCGAGAAACTGTTGGTAATGAACCGGATTTCCTGAATGGTCTCCTGGGGAGGGGTGTAAGCGTTGTCCAGAGTGGAGTTGTTCCGGGTGTCCTGCCCATCGAGCAAGATGGCGGTCGTATTGGAGCGCCCTCCGCTGATGATCGGCCCCGTCCCGGTATTGCCGGTGGCGATTACCCCAGGCAGGCCGCTCAGCAGGGAATAAGGGCTGCGGCCGGTGGGAGCCTCCAGGATCTGGGTGGCGCTTATGACATAGCCCAGCGACGAGCTTGTCTGGTCAATCAGCAGCGCGTCAGAGACAACCGTGATCTCGTCGTGTACGCTGCCGGTTTTGAGGGTCACGTCGATGGTGGAGATCTGGCCGACGAGCACTGGCACGCTGGTCACGCGGTAAACCGCAAAACCGTCCTTTTCCACCGCCAGTTTATATTTTCCCGCCAACAGGTAGGGAACCTTATAGTACCCCTCATCGGTGGTTTCGGCGATGGCAACGACCCCGGTGGCTTGATTCGTGGCAGTAACCTTCGCCTTGGGGATCGACGCTCCCGTTGCATCCGCGACGACTCCGGTAATTGCGCCTTGCTCGACTTGGGCAAAACAGGGAACGGAACACATAGCCGTAAGCAGCAACGCGATCAGAAACGCCAATTTGCAAGACATTGAGTTTCCTCCTCAAGACGGACAGCCAATACCGCCCGAAAGCATTTCGATAAACAAACTGTAACCTGAAACACGTTCTGAAACAACGTTATGATAGATCGCTAACGCAGCATGAGGAAGGGGCAGAACATTGCGGGGTGAGCCAGTCGGCGGCCAGCCAGGGTGGAACGGCGCCTCGGGCAGATTGTATTTGACCGCACCAAACGGCCGCTGGAACTGACCGAAGCCGGCAAGCTCTACGCCGAATTCTGCCGCGACGTGCTGCGGCGGCAGGAGGAATTCACGCTGGCCCTAAACGGAAACGTGACGGGCAGCGTGAGGGTGGCGTCGATCTATTCGATCGGACGCTACTATTAGGCAGCAGAAAGAGATCTCGGCACTGAAATTAGCGAACCTTATGGTATTCTGGCTTTCGTGGTCCTTTGGGAGTGTAAGCTTTTCAGGGAGATCGCTGCCACTCGCAGCATGAGCAAGGGGGCGGCCCATTGCGGGGTGAGCCAGTCGGCGGCCAGCCAGCACGTGCAGGAGGTGGAACGGCGTCTCGGCCAGAGCGTGTTCGACCGCACGAAACGACCGATCGAGCTCACCGAAGCCGGCAAGCTTTATGCCGAATTCTGCCGCGACGTGCTGCGTCGCGAGGAAGAATTCACCATGGCCCTGGAGGCCATGCATGGGAGCGTGACGGGCAGCGTGAGGGTGGCGTCGATCTATTCGATCGGACTCTCCGAGATGAGCCGGCTCCAGGAACAATTTTCCACTCGCTACCCCGCTGCGCACCTGCACGTGGAGTACATGCGGC
>JBGPKH010000225.1:0-12211 GCA_041485845.1 Bryobacteraceae bacterium | reverse complement strand
CCGCTGATGTCTTCGGGCGCGTCGACCATGAACTGGCGGTAGATCCGCAGGACTTCGGCGGCGCGCTCCAGGGGCCACAGCGTGGGGCCGGCGTAGACCATCTTGACCGGGTGCGTGCGGAAGAGGAAGGACGTGACCACACCGAAGTTGCCGCCTCCGCCGCGCACCGCCCAGTAGAGGTCCGGATTCTCTTCGGCGCCGGCGGTGACAAAGCGCCCGTCTGCCAACACCATGTCCACGCCGAGGAGATTATCAACAGCCAGGCCGCACTTGCGGGTGAGGTGCCCGAGACCGCCGCCCAGAGTCAAGCCTCCCACGCCGGTGGTGGAAATGATGCCGCTGGGGGTCGCCATGCCGAAGGCGTGTGTGGCGTGGTCCACGTCGCCCCAGACGCATCCGCCCTCCGCGCGGACGGCACGGGCGGCAGGGTCAACGCGCACGCCCCTCATGCGGCTGAGGTCGATTACCAGTCCCCCGTCACAGACTCCCAGGCCGCCGGCGTTATGGCCTCCGCCACGGATAGACACCAGCAGTCTGCTGTCACGGGCAAAGTTCACGCAAGCCATGACGTCCGCCACCCCGGCGCATTTGGCTATGAGCGCCGGTCGCCGGTCGATCATTCCGTTGTGTACTTTGCGGGCGGCGTCGTAGGCCGCATCCGAAGGTTGGATCAGCTCGCCTCGCAGGGCGGCTTTGAGTTGGTCGATTGCCTCTGGCATCGTTTAGTCCTTTCCGGTCGACTCACAATCTTACATCAATCGGACATTCGGCTGCTCCATCACAATCAGCTCACGCCGCTCGCCAGAGCCGAAGACGCACAACCACAACCAGATGAACTTCAGAGACAGGACACTAGCGGTACTCCACCTGCTTGATGGGCCCGATTCCGAAAACGAACATGGCCGCGGCGGCCAGGATGAACGCGGTGGCCACGACAAACGCGAGATAGAATTCCCCGGTCTGCTGCACGATCCAGCCGGTCAGCCACGGCGCTACGACACCGGCCAGGTTGGCGACTCCGTTTTGCAGGCCGGTCCATTGTCCGGCAGCGCGCGGACCGGCCAGCGTCTGGGTGATGGCGAAGACGTTCGAAGTGTAGAGTCCGAAGGAGAGGCAGGCGAGGATCAGGAGCGTCATGGAGGTGGCCTCGTCGCGGACCACGCACACGGGAAGGATGATGGTGGCCAGCACCAGGCCCGTGCCGGCAAACGTCTTGCGCACGCGCGTGGGCGTCCCGCCTCGCGAGATCCAGCGGTCGGAGAACCAGCCGGAGATCATGCTCGATACCGAGATGGCGAGAAAGGCCAGCGAGCCGAAGACTGCCATCTTGCTCTTTGAGAAATGCCGTTCCTTTTCGAGGTAAGGCGGGAGCCAGGTGATCAGGAAGTACCAGAAATAGTTCGAGCAGAACAGACCCAGGGCGGTGAACCAAGCGGAGCGCTGGCGCAGAATCGAAGCGATGCTCGGAACGTCGCCGCGATGTTCCTGCGACGCCACGCCCCTGCCGCGCGGCATCCACCAGATCCAGGGGATCAGCCACAGGAAGCTGGCGAGACCCAGCGCGATGAAGAACGCGCGCCATCCGAAGCGCACCATGAGCAGGCCGCCCAGCAGCGTGCCGAGCGCGGGTCCGCCCTTCGTGCCGGCATCGATCAGCGCGTTGGCGAAGCCGCGGTGGTGTTCCGGAAAGTTGTTCGCCAGGATGCGCGAGTAGGCCGGGTACGCCACCGATTCTCCCATGCCGAGCAGGAGACGCAGGGCGAACATGACGCCGAACGCGTTCGCCATTCCGGTGACCGCGGTGGCGCCCGACCAAATGAAAAACCCGATGGCGTAGACCCAACAGACGTTAAAGCGATCCACCAGCCAGCCGGCGATGACGAATAGTTGGAACGTGGCGTAGGTCCAGAAAAAAGCGGAGAGGAGCTTGCCGAGATAGTAGTCCGAAAGGTGCAGCTCGGCCTGGATGTTGGTGGCGCCAACGGAGAGGTTGGCGCGATCCACGTAGTTGAGGAAAGCGGAGAAGACCAGGAGCGCGAGAACGCGCCACTCGTTCGCCGACAGGGCGGTGCGGTTCGCGGCAGTCGGTATCGTCACAGGCAGCCATTCTACCAGCCGTGGGGCGGCGGCGTGCTGAGAGGCCACTCGAGCCACCGCCCCGTCTGGCGCCCCGTTCCACCCGCCGCGGGGCGGCAACTGTGCCGAGGGCGGTAGACTGGTGCTTGATGCCCGATGCTTACGCACCTTTGCAGGCGCCCCAGCGCCTTCTTTTCGGACCCGGCCCCAGCCTGGTGGCGCCGCGGGTTTACCAGGCGATGTCGCAGCCGATTGTCGGACACCTCGATCCGTTCTTCTTCGAAGTGACGGAGCAGGTTCGCTCGCTGCTGGGCTATGCCTATTCGACCAAGAACGAGTTCAACCTCGCGATGTCGGGGACCGGAAGCGCCGGCATGGAGGCCGCCGTCGCCAATTTCGCCGAGCCGGGCGCGAAGTTTGCGTTGCTGACCAACGGGTTCTTCGCGGACCGCATCGGGGAGATGGCGCGGCGGCAGGGCGCCGAGGTGGTGCGGCTCTCGAAACCGTGGGGCGAGCCTTACGATTACCAGCAAGTCCGCGACTTCATTCGTCGCGAGCGTCCGCGCATGGTGGCGTTCGTGCAGGCCGAGACTTCCACCGGCATGTTCAACCAGGCGAAGCCTGTCTGCGAGGCGGCGCACGAGGTGGACGCGCTGACCATCGCCGACTGCGTCACATCGCTGGGCGGCATGCCGGTGCTGGTGGATGAGAACGGCATCGATATCGCGTACAGTTGCACTCAAAAGGGTCTCGGCTGCCCGCCGGGCCTGGCGCCGATGACCGTGTCGCCGCGCGCCCTGGAGCGCCTCCGCGCCCGCACGTCGATGGTGCATACCTGGTATCTCGACCTGCTGCTGCTCGACACCTATTTCGAAGGGCGCCGCTATCACCACACGGCTTCGGCGACGCTGTTTTACGCGCTGCGCGAGGGCCTGGCGCTGGTGGCGGAAGAGGGCCGTGAGAATCGTTGGGAACGGCATCGCCGCAATCATCTGGCGTTTGTCGCGGGGATCGAGGCGATGGGGTTGGAGATGCACGTCGCCAATTCCGCGGATCGCCTGTGGACGCTGAATACGCCGCGGGTGCCGCAGGGAGTGAATGACGGACAGGTGCGCCAATACCTGCTGGAGAAGCGCGGCATCGAGATCGCGGGCGGATTCGGACCCCTGGCGGGAAAGGTGTTCCGCATCGGGCTGATGGGCTATGGATCGAGCGCCGAGAATGTGCTGCTGGTGCTCGAAGCGCTGGAGGATGCGCTCCGGCAGCAGGGGTATTCGCCCGCCGGTGACGGGCGCGCGGCTGCGGAGCGGGCGCTCAGTGCGGCGGCCGCCTTGCGGTAGCGGCAGATGATTGCCCTTTCCGGAGTCTCCAAACATTTCAACGGCAAACGGAAGGTTGTCGCGCTCGATTCCGTGGACCTGCACATCGAACCGGGCGAGATGGTCTCCATCGTGGGCCCCTCCGGCTCCGGCAAATCGACGCTCCTCAATCTCATCGGCGGCCTCGACCGTCCCACCGCGGGCGAGATCCGCATCGATGGCCAGTCCGTCGCCGCGCTCGCCGATGACGACCTCACCCGCCTGCGCCGCGACAAGATCGGCTTCGTCTTCCAGTTCTTCAACCTGCTGCCCAGCCTCACCTGTGTGGAGAACGTGGCGCTGCCGCTGCACCTCAAAGGTCTTCCGCGCAAAGAGATCGAAAAGCGCGCCCGCGACCTCCTCGATCTGGTGCGGCTCGGCCAGCGCTTCGACCACTTGCCCGACGAACTCTCCGGCGGCGAGCGCCAGCGCGTGGCCATCGCCCGCGCCCTCGCGTTCTATCCGCCCGTCCTCCTGGCCGACGAGCCTACCGGCAACCTCGACTCCCACACCGGCGCGGAAATCCTCGCCCTCATCCACGACCTCCACCAGCGCCTCAACTCCACCGTCCTGATCGTGACCCATGACGCCGGCGTCGCCGAAAGCTGCCCGCGCACCGTCACCCTGCGCGATGCCCGCATCGCCGGAGACGTGCGCCGATGATCCTCCTGCGGCTCATCAGCCTGCCTTACGTGCGCAAGCACCTGCTGCGCAGCGTGCTCACCACCGCCGGCATCGTGCTCGGCGTGGCGCTGCTGGTGAGCATGCACAGCGCCAACCGGTCCGTGCTGCAAGGTTTCAACCAGACCGTGGACCGCATCGCCGGCAAGGCGCAGCTCCAGGTCTCCGCCGGAGATTCGGGCGTCGCCGAAGAGGTGCTGGAGCGCGTGCAGGCGGTGCCCCAGGTCCGCGTCGCATCCCCCGATATCGAGGCTTCCGTCGACACCAACCTCCGCGACCAGGGCAAGCTGCTCATCCTCGCCGTCGATATGACCGGCGACCGCAGCCTGCGCGATTACGACCTCGACAACCCGGATGAAGACGTCATCGACGATCCGCTGATCTTTCTCGCCCAGCCCGATTCCCTGATCGTCACCCGCGACTTCGCCGATCGCAACGGCCTCAAAAGCGGGAACAAAATCGCCTTCACCACCATGGAGGGCCCGCGGCAGTTCACCATCCGCGGCGTCCTGAAGGCCGGCGGGATGGCCTCGGCGTTTGGCGGCAACCTCGCCATCATGGACATCTACGCGGCGCAGAAGGTATTCGGCCGCGGCCGCCATTTCGACCGCATCGATATCGGTCTCCGCGACGGCGTCTCGCTCGACCAGGGCGTGGCGGCCCTGCAAAAGTCGCTGGGGGCGGGGTTCACCATCGAGCCGCCATCCGGCCGCGGGCGTACGTTTGAATCGCTGCTGGCCATCTACACCACCGCGACCGGTGTCTCCAGCTTTTTTGCCATGTTCATCGGGATGTTCATCATCTACAATTCCTTCTCCATCGCGGTGACCCAGCGCCGTTCGGAAATCGGAATCCTGCGCGCGCTCGGCGCCACGCGCGGGCAGATCCGCACGCTTTTTCTCGCCGAAAGCGCCATCGCCGGCGTGATCGGATCGGCCGTCGGGGCGGTCGTGGGCCTGGCGTTCGCGCGCACCCTCACACGTCTCACGGGCGACCTGATGGACCAGATGTTCGGCATCCCCAATCGCGTCCAGGAAGTCCTGATCGACCCGCGATTCCTCCTGCTGGCGGTAGCCATGGGAGTGGCCATGAGCATGATCGCCGCATTTGTCCCGGCGCGCAATGCGGCTCGTGTGGAACCGATTCAAGCCTTGCAGAAGGGCCGGTACCAGGTGTTGGGCGCCGGCGAGAATCGCATCCGGCGTATTGTCGCGGTGGCCGCGGCGGCCGCGGCGCTGGTGTGCCTCCCGCTGGGCGCCAACCGCGTGATCTTCTACGTCGGGTGTCTGCTCACCCTGCTGGCCGGCCTGCTCTTCGCGCCCACCCTTTCGCTGGCGCTGGCCAGGCTCTTGCGCCGCCCCCTGAAATGGATCCGCCCCATCGAAGGTTCGCTGGCCGCCGACAGCCTCATCCAGGCGCCGCGCCGCACCTCGGCCACCGCCGCCGCCCTGATGCTGTCGCTGGCCCTGGTGGTGGCGCAGGGAGGCGTGGCGCGCGGCAGCATCGAATCGCTCCGCGAGTGGATGACCGGCACCCTCAATCCCGATCTCATCATCACTGAATCCGCCGGCCTGTCCTCCCACGACTTCCGCTTCCCGCCCGGCGTGCAGGAGGAACTTCAGGCGGTACCCGGCGTGGAGGAAGTCCAGCCGGTCCGCACGGCGCGCATCCAGTTCCGTGGCAAACCCATCATGATCGTGGCGGTGGACCTGCTGCGCATCGCCGCCCGCGTCCACCGTCACGTCATCGCAGGCGATCTCGACGGCATGAACCGGCTGGCGGCCGAAGAGAAGGGCGTGATCGTCGCCGAGAATCTCGCCGAGCTCGAAAAGATCCACCTCGGCGACCGCATCGAAATCCCGACTCCCACGGGCACGCTCCGGCTCCCGGTGGTCGGGATCATCCGCGATCTGTCCAATCAGCTCGGCACCATCTTTCTCGAGCGCAAAACTTACGCGCGATCCTTTCAGGACGATACCATCGACCTCTTCCGTGTCTATACCAAGCCCGGCGTTCCGCCCGAGGAGGTGCGCCGCCGCATCAACGAAACCCTCGGCGGCCACCGCCGCATGTTCATCATGCTCAACCGCGAGCTCAAGGATTACATCATGAAGGTCGCCGACGCATGGCTCGGCATGACCTACATTCAGGTCGTAGTGGCCATGGTGGTGGCGCTGCTCGGCATCGTCAACACGCTCACGGTCTCGATCTCCGACCGCCGCCGCGAGTTCGGCGTCTTGCGCGCTGTGGGCGGATTGCGCGCCCAGATCCGCGGCACCGTGTGGATGGAGGCCGTGGCCATCGGCATTATCGGACTGGCGCTCGGAGTCGTGGTCGGCATGATCTTCCTGTACTACGAGCTCCAGGCCGTGGCCCACGATTTCAGCGGCATGCCGCTGTCCTACCAGTTCCCCACCGGCATCGTGGCCATGCTGGTGCCCGTGATCCTCGGCGCCGCGCTCGTCTCGGCCATCTGGCCGGCAGAGACCGCCGTGCGCAGCTCGCTGGTGGAGGCTTTGGAATATGAGTGACTTCACCCTCGCCCCCTCTCCGCTCGCTCCGCGCTCTCAGCCTCTGTTCGCCCCCGGCGATTGGCCCTCCGCTCCCTCCGCGCCCTCAGCCTTTGGCTGTGCAACTCTCCGCGAGATCTCCGCGCCTCCGCGTCTCCGCGTCCTCATTCGTCCTTCGTTCGTCTCGGCACCCCCGGGCCGGAGGGTCCTCCTCGCGCTTCTCCTCACCCTCCCCGCTCTCGCCCAGGACGCCCGCCAGATCGTCGAAGAGGCGCAGCGCCGCGGCCGCGCCAACTCCCAGCACTACGAAGGCGTGCTCGAAGTCACCGGCTCGAACGGCAAAGTCACTACCAAATCCTGGCAGTCTTTCCGCATCGGCGCCTACGGCGACAGTAAGGTCGTAATCCGGTTCACGGCTCCCGCCGAAGTGAAGGGCGTCGCGCTCCTCGTAGTCAATCACCAGGACCGCTCGTCCGACCAGTGGATGTGGACCCCCGCCATCGGGCGCGAGCGGCGCATCGCCCTGCAAGACCGCTCCACGCGCTTCTTCGGCACCGACTTCAGCTTCGAAGACCTGGAGGAGCGCGACGTCAATCAATTCGACTACCGTCTCACCGGCGAAGAGGCCATCGACGGCGCCGCCTGCTGGCGCATCGAGGCGCGCCCGCGCCAAGGCAAGGTGTCGCAGTACACGCTCTCCCGCGCCTGGATCCGCAAAGACAATTACGTCCCCGTGCAGTATGAGAACTACGTGAAGGACCAGGCGGTCCGCCGTCTCCGCCAGACCGACATTCGCAACGTGCAAGGGATCTGGACGCCGTGCGTGCTCGACATGACCGATCTCAAGCGCAATAGCCGCACGGTCCTGCGCACTCAAAAACTCGAATACAACATTCCTATGAAAGACGACGACTTCACCGTGCAGGCGCTGCGGCGGGAGCAATGAGTCTCGGGCTGCCGTCCCTTCCGGGTTACAAGGCGTCGACTATCAGGAATATCAGGAATAGATTGATGGCAACGAGAGGTGTTAGAATTTCTCCGTCACTAAACATGCGCGGAGAGGGCCAATGGCTTGTAGATCTCCTGAGTAATGTGGGGGGGGCCAGTGGTTGTCCTGCAATCGGAGCGCACGTCATTCTCATCTTGCCTCCGCGCGGGGGGTGGGGAAGACCAGGGCGTGATCTGACCGAACGAGGTGATCGTGGCGCGAGCAAGGGCCGGAACAACTAAAACTAAGAGGGGCAACGGAGCGGGCGTCAAGCCGTCGACGGAAACCTACCGTCACCCGGAGGCAACCAACCTGTTGCGCCCCGATGTTGGAACTCAGGCCCAATTCAAGAAGAAGAAAGCGCCGGCGCCTTACCGGTACGACTCTTCGCTCTCGCCGGTGTTCGAATGGGATGGACAGAACCCGGCGCGCGAGAAGGGCGAGGAACTGATTGCCCGCATCTTGGGGGCGGGCGTCCCTGAAACGAAGGCTGGAGAACTGCAAGATCCGGAGGCCCGCATCAAGGCCCTGGAAGCGGACCTCGAGAAGGCGAAGGCCGCCGGACGGGAACTGCGGTCTTTTTCCAGGCCCTTCCTCAACTGGGCGGGGAAGGCCGAGCGCTTGTCGTTCGATGTTCCCACTCTACCCCTGTTTGTTCACGAACGCCTCAGCACGAAGGCCATCATCGAAACCCTGGTTGGGCACCGCAAAGATCGCCAAATGGATATGTTCGAGCTTTTCGGCGATCCTCAGCATTCCGTGGCCGACCAAGTGTTGCGGGCGTATGAATATAAGGATGATTGGGTCAACCGGATGATCCTGGGAGACTCGATGGTGGTCATGAACTCTCTGCTCCAGTACGAAGGCCTCGGTGGGCAGGTGCAGATGATCTATATGGACCCACCGTACGGTGTGAAGTTCGGGTCCAACTTCCAGCCGTTTGTCAGAAAGCGGGACGTCAAACACAACGAAGACGAGGACATGACCCGCGAGCCGGAGATGGTCAAGGCTTATCGCGACACATGGGAGTTGGGCCTGCATTCCTATTTGACGTATTTGCGAGACCGGCTTCTGGTGGCAAAAGAGTTGCTCGCACCGATGGGCAGCATCATTGTGCAGATTGGCGATGAGAACGTTCACCACGTGCGGGAGATACTGGACGAGGTCTTCGGCGCCGAGAACACGGTTAGCATGATCGGCTTCCGCAAGACTGCGAGTTCCTCGGGAGACCGGCTGAGCTCGGTAGCCGATTGCCTGCTGTGGTACGCGAAGGACCTCGAGCGGCTCAAGTACCGGCAACTTTACCTGGCTAAGACTCTATCTGGCGCGGGTGGTGGTCAGTATACTTGGGTCGAAACCTCGGAAGGCACTCGTAGGCGCGCGACGAAGGATGAGCTTGCCGACCCACCCGACGGACTAAAATTCCTGCGGCCAGACCAATTGACGAGCCAGCGACCCGCTCAAGACGGTGATCTGCGATCTTTCGGGTTCGAGGGCCGCGTCTTCGCTCCAGGAAAGGGTACCTTCAAGACGGACGAAACCGGGATGAAGGCCCTGGATGCTGCGGGTCGACTCATGGTGATCGGCAACACGCTCTGCTACGTCCGCTATCTGGAGGATTTTCCTGCCTTCCCGTTGAGCAACATGTGGGAAGACACCACCACGTCAGGTTTCTCAGATCCAAAGCAGTATGTGGTTCAAACAAACCCTACGGTAATCGAACGGTGCATCCAGATGACGACGGATCCCGGAGACCTTGTTTTGGATCCGACCTGCGGTTCAGGCGCAACTGCCTATGTGGCTGAACTATGGGGTCGTCGCTGGATCACCATCGATACCAGCCGCGTACCTCTGGCTCTGGCACGGCAAAGACTGCTGACAGCGACCTTCGACTACTATCAACTGAAGGAAGAGTCGCGCGGACCAGCGGGTGGCTTCGTCTACCGCCGCAAGCAGAACCAAAAGGGAGAAGAAGTTGGTGGCATCGTGCCGCACGTGACGTTGAAGTCCGTCGCCAACAACGAGCCTGCCGATGAAGTCGTGCTCGTGGATCGCCCCGAGGTCGTGAGCAAGATCACTCGCGTAAGCGGCCCCTTCTGTGTAGAAGCCACCATTCCGACGCCCGTCGATTTCGAGGGGGACGGCACAAAGGAATCCGACAGCACCGAGTACGGCTCGTTCCTGGATCGAATGCTGGAGATTCTCCGCCGTTCGCCGGTGCTCCAACTCGGTAACGGCCGAACAGTGACACTTCGCAACATCCGGCCGCCCGCAAAATCGCTCACTGTCTCGGCGGAGGCGGAAATCCCCGCCTCGGCGACAGGCCGTGCCAACTTGACCGACACGGTCATGGAAGCGGCAGAAAAGGGCGGCGGACTGCTGACCTTGAGCGAAAAAACGGCCGCGATCGTTTTCGGGCCCGAGAACGGCGCGGTGAGCGAAAAACTGGTGTACCAGGCGGCGCGCGAGGCTCATGCTAAGAGCACGTATGACCATCTGTTCGTGATCGGCTTCGCCATCCAGCCGAACGCGCGCAAACTCGTGGAGGACTGCGAGAGTATCGTGGGCATTCCCGCAACCTACCTACAGATGACCCCGGACGTGATGATGGGCGATCTGCTGAAGACTATGCGCTCCAGCCAGATCTTCAGCGTATGCGGGCTACCTGAAGTCAAAGTCCGTTCCGCCACCAAAGACGGCAATCCGACTTACCAGGTTGAGCTTCTTGGCCTCGACGTCTTCGATCCGGCAACGATGGAGGCCGAACACCGCAAAGGCGACGACGTACCCGCATGGCTCCTGGACACCGATTACAACGACCTGTGCTTCCACGTATGCCAGGCGTTCTTCCCGCGAACGGCGGCCTGGGATAATCTCAAGCGCGCGCTAAAGGCCAGCTACGAAGAGACCGTCTGGGACCATCTTGCGGGAACGATCAGCGCACCATTCGATGCCGGCGAACAAGGCCAGATCGCGGTGAAGGTGATCGACGACCGGGGAAACGAATTGCTGGTGGTGAAGAGACTGCCATGATTCGGCGCGTGGTGATTCGCGGATTCAAGCGTTTTGCGGAGGCAACGTTTGACTTGCCCGGCCACGTGGTGCTGGCGGGACCGAACAATGCCGGCAAAACCACGTTCCTCCAGGCGATCTCGGCGTGGTCATTGGCTTTGGAGCGCTGGAAGCAGTTAAACGACTTTCAGCGCCACGGCGGATCCTACCATAGGGCGCCGATAGCGCGCCAGACCTTCTCCGCCGTGCCCCTGGGCGCCTTCGACCATCTCTGGCGAGAACGCAACTACCGGGGCCAGATCGAGATTCAAGTTTGCACCGCTGAGTGGGAGATCACCATGGAGCTGATCTCCAACAGCACGGAGCAGATTTATGTCCGGCCGAAGCGGGATGTCAAACCTGATCTCCTGCGCGGTGCAATGCTGAAGACCGTATTCGTGCCCGCCATGACAGGCTTGACGACGGAAGAGCCGGTCTACCAAAAGCCCAAACTCGACCTTCTTTTGGGGCAAGCCCGGCCGGGCGAGGTGCTCAGAAACCTGCTCGTGGAAGCCAATCAGTTGGAGGATGCCTGGAATCGTCTGCAACAGTCCATCCAGACGCTCTTCGGATATACGTTGCTCCCACCCGACGCCACGGGAGCGCATATCGTCTCCGAATACCAGGCAAGGGACGGCGGCCCGAGGCTGGACATCGCCGGCGCGGGCAGTGGATTCCAGCAGGTTCTGATGCTGCTGACCTTTCTTCACACGCGCCCCGGGGCTGTGCTCTTGCTGGATGAACCGGACGCACACCTGCACATGATCTTGCAGGATGCCATTTACGGAGAGCTGCGATCGGTCGCTATGTGGCAGCGTTCCCAGCTCGTGATCGCGACCCATTCCGAGGTGATCATCAATACTGTGGAGCCTCGAGAGTTGTGCGCACTGTTGGACCAGCCGCGGATGTTGGCTGACTCGCAGGAGAAAACCCGACTGATCCAGTCGCTCGGAGTCCTGACTAACGCAGACATCCTACAGTCGCTGGAGGTTCCCGGAATCCTCTACTTAGAGAACTACACGGACCTGGATATTTTAAGAGCTTGGGCCAAGGCGCTGCAGCATCCGATCGCGGACTTCCTGGCGAGCAGGGTCTTTTGGAAGCCGACCGTGGTGGAAACGCGCGCCGGCTCCGCCGGCATCAAAGCCAGGGAGCACCATCAGGCTCTGCTTCTAGTCCGCGGTGACCTACCGGCCTTGGAATTGGTGGACGGGGACGCTCACGAGGGAATTCAATCCACGGACATCACTGGACGCGGATTCCAGAGGCTTCGGTGGCGACGCTACGAAATCGAGAGCTACCTGGTTCATCCCGAAGCGCTGGCTCGTTATGTGCAAACACAAGTCGGCGCGGAAGCCGGCCCGCACCTGGAAGACCTGCGGCGTCATTTCGCGGAGAATTATCCGATCTTCCTGCGGGACCCGTTGGCTGATAATCCAATTGCGATGAAACTCAAGGCGAGAACGGACATTCTGCCACCGGCCCTGGGGGCTGCGGGACTGCCGGGACTTCCCTATACGCGGTACCACGAAATCGCTTCCGTCATG
>JBGPKH010000224.1:0-12293 GCA_041485845.1 Bryobacteraceae bacterium | reverse complement strand
TCGGTCTTCCCCCGCGCTTGTCTCGCCGGCTCCGCGGCCCTCCGGTGAAATCTAGCTTGCGGGCCAAGTTATGTCCGCGCAACGTCTAAAGAGCTTGTCACGAAAGAACGTTGTCAATTGCGGGACCGCTCCCTTCGGTCGGTATGCCAGGATAAGCCTGGTTGATCTTGTGAACTGAAAGGAGTTCAGCGCTTCTTCGCTACCTATGGGCCTCTCCGACTCCCCACAAGGCCGCCTCGGCAGTTATGTCTTCCCGCCGCGCGTTGGTCGCTTCCGCTTCCACCCTGCAGGGCCTCCAGGCTCCTCGGCCGATCTTTCCACGCGCGCTGAGAGTGGGTCGCGTCGCAGTGACGTCGCCCTCTCTCCTACTCTGCCGGCTCGGCAAGAGACGCGTTGCCGAGCCGCAACCAAAGGAAGCGTTGAGAAGGTGGTTTCATGACAAGCCCTGAGCTCTCTGGGTTGCCCTGTGAATTTCGCGCCGGCAAGTAGTTGCCGAATTATTACCAAGAATACAGATCGCAGGATCAAAAAGATGAACGAGTGGGTGTATACTGAACCGTGCTCAAGAGTCCAAAAGGGAAATCCCGGCCAAAATGGCAACCCGGCCGATAGTTTACCCTGTTCCAATCTGAACAACAAAGGAGACTAACAAATGATGAAAAAATCGCTCGGCATGCTCGCGCTATTGGTGTTCTTGACTATTTCGCTGGCCAGGTCCATGAACGCCCAGCCAACCTGGAATTCGCCGGAAGAGTTCCGCACTGAGTACATGAGATTACTTGACACGCTTGCCCGGCGCGTGCCCTCATCGGACGAGAGCGCTTGGGCTGTAGATTTGCGGCGGAAGATTTCGGACCTCCGGCAACAGGTCAGCGGTCTCTCCTATCCGATGATGGATCAATTCATGAAGATGACGGACCGTCAGGCGTTCACCAGGATGGCTGACGGCCTGGCTGCCGGAGATAGCTCTACAAAGAACGAAAGGTTCTCTTCGAGGGCCTCTCTTCCCGGTACAGCACAGCCCCAGGCCGTCATTGTGCCCCCCAATTTCTCCAGCGCCGTGTCGGGCTCAACCTGTTCCACGACACCCACATCGGCGGGAACGCTTGACGGCGAGAAGATCGGCTTGTATGTGGACAGGGGACTCCAGGTGCCGTTGGATTATGCATGCGAGACGATCGTGGAAATTCTGGGAGAGGGAACGAACGCGCCTTTCTGTATTGCTGCTGCGATCGGCAAGGCGGTAGAGGTGGTTCTGGACTCGTTGATCGACCACCAGGAGTTTTGCAACGGCCTCCTCGATGGCGCGACGGTCGACGCCATCTTGGGTGATGTCATCAATGTCCACGGTGACGTGGGAGCGCTCGATACACATCTTACAAATGTCAACAACCAGATTACAAGTGAGTTTACGGCCCTTGACACACATCTTACGAACGTTGACAACCATATTGCAGCGGAGTTCGGGGCCCTTGACGCCCACCTCGTGGCGCTTATCACCCAGTTGACCAATCAGATTTCCCAGGCCACGGCGTTATTGAACGCCGATTTGAAGCAAGTGATGAAGTTGGAACTGACACCGGAGGGACTGCGCAAGATCGTCCCCGCGATTCTAACTTGCACGGGCGCCAATTGTCCTAACGTCCTGGCGAGTTGCCCGGCGGCCGGCTGCTCTTGGAATAACGTCGGACCTCTCCCCTAGAGCGGCGAAGCACCGGAAACACCGCAACGCGACGAAACGGATGTCCTCCGCTACACGCAAGCTCCCAAAGCTAAGCGTGCAGCGGAGGACGACCTGTTTGTCCAGTGGGGCACGTCTAAGGATACTCCGGCTTATGTTGAGTAAGCACGCGTTTTTGTCCGCGACAGTTCTGGGTGCCATCTGCTCCAACGTTTGCCTCGCACAAAGCGATGTCCAACCCGGATGGACGGGTTCCACAACAACCAAAGTGAAGCCCGGGATGAGGCAGGAGTTCGAGGGGTATCTCAAGCAGTTGATGGCGGCTTACAGGAAGGCCGGGACTCCGTGGTTTCTTACGCTGGAGAACTTTGCCGGTGACACGCTGGAATATACAACGGTCGTGCCCGTCATGAAGTTCGGTGATCTCGACGGCCCTTCCGTTGTCGTAAAAGCACTGGGGGAAGTGGGATGGGAACATCTGTCCCGCAACATCGCTCGCTGCTACACCGCGCAGACTCGCCAGTATGCGACGCCACAGACTGAGCTTGAAATCAATAAGACGGACGTGCCGATGGGGATCTATGGAGTGGAGACGAGTACGCTGGTAGCCCCAGGCAAGATGGGCGACTACCTGAACTGGCTCAAGAACGACTACCGTCCGGCGCTGGAAAAGGCCGGCGTGGCACACTTCCAGGTCTCGCGGCCAATCTTCGGCGCAGTCTCAGGTGAGATCGTGACCACGCGAATGCTCAAGAACCTCGCGGAAATCGACGGGGGGCCGGTCCTGAGCAGAGCGCTGAACGATGAAGAGGCTCGCGCCGTCAATGCCAGGTCCGTGGCGCTCGTGAGCTCTTCGAATACCAGGATCGTCCGCGTGCGAACTGATTTGACCTATTCAGCGGGCAAGTGACATCTCAGGCGGTGCTATCGCCCCGTTCGATCCCTACATTCCGCCGAACCCGCCACAGCGCGGCGAAGGGATCGAGACTGCGCGCCGCGCTCACCGGCTTCGCCGTGCCGGGCGGCCTGCGTTCTCGCCGGGCGCGCCGCGGCTACACGGCCTCCACCCGCCACAGAGCGGCGAAAGGATCGAGACTGCGCGCCGCGCTCACCGGCTTTCCGCAAGCACCGCAGCGGCCACCGCTTCCACGCACTTCTGCAACTCCGGCGAGGGATCGAGCGAGCGGGATAAGTCGGAACCGGCAGCGGAAATCAGCCAGCCTCCGGTGGGCGGCCGTACAACGCGCGCGCCGCGGCCAGCAGGCCTTCGGGCGATGCGTGGTGCGTGAACGATGTGTCCGGCGAGACCCGGCGAGACCCCGGCGCCGATTGGCCGTTCATGAATCTCGCCCGCCTCGCCTTCCACGCCCGCAGCGATGAAGATCGCGCAGACCGCGCGGCTCATGGGCCCGGCCAACTCCGGAGTGGACGGCGAGAATCTCGACGTTGGGGCCGGAAAGGGTCTCGCGCAAACGCGCGACGGCCGGCAGACCCACGGCATCGCCGCCGCGTTGCCGTAGCCGATGATCAGTGTGCGGTCCATCACACGTAGTTTAGCGGTACCCGACTGTATACTGGAATCCATGGGCCGAGCTAGGGTTTTCGTTCCAATCTTGCTGCTCGTAATCAACGGGCAGGCGCAGCAGGCGCCGAGCGCCGCCAGCGCGAACAGCCTCGCCGCGACCAGCAATCAGGCCGCGCCGTCTTTTTTCTCCACCCGCACCGATTCGCCCACGGGCGCCACGCCGCGGGGGATCGCCGCGCTCGACTACAACGCCGACGGAAAACTGGACGTGGCGGTAGTCAACGCCGCCGACAACACCGTTTCGCTCCTCAAGGGTAACGGCACCGGCGCGTTCGCCGGCGACCAGGTCTATGCGGTGACGCCTCCGGTGGCCATCGGAGCGCGCGACTTCGACGAGGACGGGCAACTCGACCTCGTGGTCTCGAACCAGGGCTTCGATATCGGCGCAGGCTACGTGATGTTCAGCAGGCTGAAACAGCCGCCTCCCAAGACGACGCTGGGTAACCTGGGCACCAGCGACACTGGACTGCAGCTTGCCGGCGCGGATCTCAACGGCGACGGACACCAGGATTTCGCTGTGGTGTCGCCTCTGGGCTCGGCGGTCACGGTGGTGCTGTGCAACGGCAACGCGACGTGCCGGCCGGCCACCAGCTATACCGTGGGAAGCTTTCCCCGCGGCGTCGCCAGCGGCGACTTCAACGGCGATGGCAAGGTGGACCTGGTGGTATCGCTGAGCGGCGAGAACAGCGTCGGAGTGCTCCTGAATAGCGGGGGCGGAGCGTTCGCCGCGCCGCTGAAGTATGCCACCGGGAACAGCCCCACGTGGGTCGTCACGGGCGACTTCAGCGGCGATGGCAAGCCCGACATCGCCGTGGTCAACAGCGGGGCCGGTACCGTGTCGGTCCTGATCAACAACGGCGACGGCACCTTCAAGCCGAAGGTGGACTACGCGGCCGGCTCGTCCGCCATGGTAGCGGGCGACTTCAACGGCGACGGTAAGCTGGATCTCGCGGTGACCAACGAGACGGCCAACACGGTGTCGATTCTGCTGGGCAACGTCGATGGAACCTTTCAGGCGGCGCTGACCTTGCCCGCCGGGAACGGGCCGCGGAACATCGTGGCCGCCGACTTTGATGGCGATGGCAAGCTCGATCTCGCAGTGACCAACTCCACCGGCAACACGGTCTCGGTCTGGCTCAACCGGCAATCCGCCGCCCCGGCCACCCACTTCATTGTCTCGACGCAAGCCACGGCGGTGATCGGCGCGGCCTTCCCCTTCACAGTGACCGCGGTTGATGCCTCGAATAACGTCGCCACCGCTTACGGCGGAACCGTGCGCTTCACCAGCACCGATGGCGCCGCGACGCTGCCGGCGAATTCCACGCTGAGCGGCGGATCCGGAACATTCGCCGCGACCCTGAAGACCGCGGGCAACCAGACCATCTCGGCCACCGACACCGTTACCCCGTCGATCACCGGAACTTCCGCATTGGTTGCCGTAAGCTCCGTGGGCCAGCCGGCGCCGGTGAGCGTGATTCCGGCATCCGGGAGCGCATCCAGCCAGGCGATGACCTTCACCTTCACCGATCCCCAGGGGTATCAGAGCCTGAACGTCGTGAACATCCTGATCAACAATTCGCTCGACGCCTTCCACGCATGCTATCTGGCCTACAGCCAGCCCGCAAATGTCCTGTACCTGGTCGCCGATAACGGTGTCGCGCTCTTGCCCGGATCGGTTCTCACGTCGGCCGGAAGCGCCAGCAACAGCCAGTGCGCCGTCAGTTGGGGAGCGTCTCCGGTCACTGCCAGTGGCGCCACCCTCACCCTGGCGTTGACCATGGGATTCACCACGGCGTTTGCCGGCAACAAGGTGGTATATATGGCAGCCGGCGATGTCTCCGCAAACAACTCTGGGTGGCAGGCACTGGGAGTGTGGCAGGTGCCCGGCGCTTCATCGGCTACGACTACGTCGGTGGTGGGGATGAGCCCCGCGCGAGGAAACGGGCTCACCCAGACAACCTTCGCGTTCACCTTCTCCGACACCAAGGGAGTCCAGGATCTGGGGGTTCAGAACATTCTGGTGAACAATGGTCTGGATGGCGCGCACGCCTGCTACCTGGCCTATGTGCGTCCCGCCAACTTACTGTACCTGGTCAATGACAATGGAGATGCCCTGCTGCCCGGACAAGTTCTGAACACCAGCGGAAGCTTCAACAACAGCCAGTGTGCGGTGAGTTGGAGCGGCACGCCGGTCAGTGTAAGCGGCAACAACCTGACTCTGATCCTGAGCATTACCTTCGCCCCCGCATTCCGCGGCTCCCGCATCTTCTTTCTGGCTTCGCGCGATGTGAGTGAAGCCAACAATACGGGATGGAATATCATGGGGACGTGGACCGTGCAGTAGTCGCTGGCCACAACCCAGTGTTCTCCGGCAACGGCATCCAGGGCTCTTCCGGCGATGGCGGGCCCGCCGCCAGCGCGTCGTTGTTCTGTGCGGCCGGCGTGGCTCTGGATTCCACGGGCAATCTTTTCGTGGGCGCCGGCTTTCGCATCCGCCAGATCACCCCCAGCGGGACGATTACCACCGTGGCGGGCGGCGAGGGCGGAGGCCGGGAACTGATCTACCCGCTGGGCGTGGCCGTGGATGGCGCGGGCAGCCTGTTCATCGCGGAATCCGTCAGCCGCCTCATTCGCAAGGTCTCCGCGGGCGGGACGATCGCCACCGTGGCGGGCACCGGCGCCGAGGGCCCCTCCGGAGACGGCGGACCCCGCCGCCAAAGCTCAATTGAGCTATCCTGCCGGCATCGCGCTGGACGGCGCCGGCAATCTGTTCCTCGTGGATTCTGATCCCGGCCGCGTGCGCAAAGTCTCGACTGCCGGGATCGTCACCACAGTCGCAGGCAAATCCAACGCTTGCTGTTCCCCGGATGGCGTGCCCGCCGATGGCGCGCCATTGGGTTTCGTGAATGGCGTGGCGGCGGACGCCGCGGGCAACGTTTATATCGCCACTTCCTTCTTTAACTTTCCGGGCATCCGCAATGAACGCATCCGTAAGGTGTCCCCTGGCGGGATCATCGCCACCGTGGCGGGTAACGGCGAGTACGGCTTCTCCGGTGACGGGGGACCCGCCACCAGCGCGGCGCTGGGCAGTCCCACCGCCGTGGCCGTGGATCGCGCGGGCAACCTGTTCATCGCCACTTCCGGCGAGAATTACGACAACGAGCGCATCCGCCGGGTCTCGCCCGACGGCATCATCACCACCGTGGCAGGCACCGGAACGGCGGGCTTCTCGGGAGACGGCGGACCCGCCGTCGATGCGCAACTGAACTTTCCGGCTGGGCTGGCCGTGGACGGCCTGGGAAACCTGTTCATCGCGGGTGCCCGCAACAGCCGCATCCGCCAGGTGTCCCCGGACGGGATCGTCACTACCGTAGCGGATGGTAGCGGCAGCGTGGCCGTCGACCGCGCAGGCAACCGGTTCATCGCGGACGGCTCTCGTCTCCGCAAGGTCTCACCCGACGGCGTCGTCCCCACCGTCGCCAGTGGCGGCACGGCGGAGCCCAGCGATGGCGCTCCGGCCCTTGGCGTGGCACTCTCCCCCGCGGGAGTGGCCCTCGACCCCGCAGGCAACGTCTACGTAACTGACTTCGCCAGCCAGGCTATCCTGGTGCTGCGGCCGGCCGGCGGGACTCTCGGTTACCGGCCGGAACTTGTGCCCGAGTGAACCGACATCGGCGCCATCCGATCGGCGCACTTCACTTTCGCCAGGTCCGGCGAAAGCCGCTTTGCAATCTTTCCATGGTCCGGCATGTAGACCACCAGTCCGCCGGTTGCGGTGGTCTTGGAGTAACCCGCCACTAACTGATCCTGGTAATGATCCGGAAAGAAGTCGAACGGATCGGTTGGGTCTGCATCGATGAGCTGCATATCGGTGTCACTCATCGTGAGCTTGCCAAACCGCAGCACACCGCCGCGATACCACATGTAATTGCCGCCGGAGAGCTTTCCGGCGTGGAGCTTTCGCCCCGTTCCAAATGTTTGGACGATCTCGTCGCCCTGAATGCTTACGGCGGTGATACGGCCACGCATCGCCGGAGGCGGCAACATGCGGGCCGGATCCAGTATGATATCGTTCCCCTCTACGCTCACACCTTTGGTCTTGCGCGTGTTGACCAGCTTAGCCATATCCAGGCCGAACAGTTTCATTACACCCGTAACCGGCAAGTGCGCTGCCTTCACCTGCGTAGGTTGAATGCGGATTCTGCCGTCAGCCGTCGCGCTCATGGCGCCAGTCATTTCAAAGGGAAGCCCGATTCCTTTGTTCAAGGTGCCGGCCTGTTTGATTTGGTTGCCTTGTATAGTGAGAGTCAGGTTCTTGAGCGGGGCGTCTGGCGCACTAAACACGTAGGTATTCAGGGCATGGCTCATGCTGGCGGCGCTGATGCCGACTTCGGCGGAATCGATCGCTACGATGTAAGACAGCTTGTCGTCGAAAGCCGGCGGTTGCCCTTTCCTGGTGGGGAGAAACTGGCCCGACAAATAGCGTATGTGCAGAATCAAGTCCGGATCAAGGCGAATATTGACGTTCACCATCTCCACCTGCGTTTGGGTACTTCCCGAAACGGCGACTGCCGCTGGCGCGATGTCTTTGCTTTGCTCGATGGGCGCGCTCACCTTATCTTTGCCGGCGCTGCAGCCGACGAGAAGAAGAGCCGCGCCATGCACGCAGGAGATCGCGATCGCCAGGGTTCTACTTCTCCGGGCTGCCGGAACCTTCCTCATCATAATGCACACTAACCGATCCACGTACCGCGGTCTGTTCGAAATTGCTCAGACGTGCGGCGTAAGTCGCGGGTCTGGCGCGGGACTGCCCATTCCACCGCGCGGACGTCGGGCCTGAGAACCGGGTCGCTGTCCTTGCGCCAGACCTCTTCGTTGCGCCCCTGCATGGTCTGGAAGCACCGGTTGACCACCTGAAACACGTTGCTGGGCGGGCGGTCGCCGGCCTGGGCGGGCAGGTGAACCGGGATCACCCGCGTGGCGCCAAGCTGGCGGGCCAGCGGCGCCGGGATCTCCATGCTCATGGCGCCATCCACCAGCAGGCGGACAGCGTGGCGCACGGGCTGAAACAGGCCGGCATAGGAGCAGCTCGCGGGGATGGGCAGGAAAACGTCGCCCGAGTCGCGGAACGGCGCCGTCTGCCCGGTGCACAGATCGGTGGGCGAGCACACCCAGGGGAATGCGCATCTCTTCGAAGCGGTAGCGCTCGCTGACCACCAAGCCCATGCGGCAGAGGCTCCAGCGCGCCACGTCGCCGAAGCGCATGGAGCAGCCGGCGCGCGCGAGTTCGGCCGGCGACGCTCCGCTGGCATAGGCCGCCGCGGCGATGGAGCCGGCGCTCACCCCGGTAATGCAGTGGATGGGGATGTGGTACGGCTCGAAGTCGAACCGAACCGCGTTTTGCAGGCCAATCCCAATTGCGGGCTATCGACGTTCTAGGACGGGCTGGCCTTCAGTTCGCACCACCTGGATTCGTTCCAAGGTGTGTTTCCACTCCACAACTGCGAAAGGTTCGCTGTCGCCGTTTACGAATAACTCCTGGCGATAGACTCGCCACAAGCCGCGCCACTCCGACCGCAATGCGGCGCGCGACTGCTCCGCCACTTCACTTTCGTCATAACCAAACGCCTGGATATCGGTGCCAACGCCCCGCACCAACGGTTGTTCCAGCAGATAAGGAGCCCTGTCCGCCAGTCCAGGCGCCTGTGCCAGCACCTTCACCACTTCCCGGAACGTGGCCGGCTGTGGAACATTTCGCAGCCGCGGCTGGAACCGGTAGGTCACCATGGCCATTGCCCCGACAAACTGCTCCACGCATGAGCGGGAATCCCCATTACCCGAATAACACCGTTCTTTCCCCGGCTCGGTGTCGCTGTAGAACGCCAGCCTCCGCCCTAGGTACGGTGGGAAGAACCGTACCGTCATCTCGATCCGATAGTCCACCGTGTCGCACCGATATACCGCCTCGCGCTCCTGGGCGCCACACGGCGCCATGACTAGCCACACTGCCGCACCGATCCATGATCTGCGGAACATAGAGGCGCAGTATGGAGCCGACAGGGTTGGACTTCCATGGACGGCGGGGGGATTCGCCGTGGATCGTTCATGAACACCCGGGTGTACAATGGAACCGCATGGAATGAATGGGATATGAGCGAAGGTGAACAGGGCCCCAAGTCCCGGATCGTGCGCTTCGGGATCTTCGAGGCCGATCTGGACCTAGGCGAGCTCCGACGTGAGGGCTGGCCTGTCAAACTCCAGGACCAACCCTGCCGTTTGCTCACCCTCCTCCTCGAACGCCCCGGCGCTGTCGTTACCCGGGAAGAACTCCGCGCCGCACTCTGGCCGGATGGCTCCTTCGTCGATTTCGAATACGGGGTCAACACCGCCATCAAGAAAGTTCGTTCCGCTTTGGGAGATTCAGCAGACAATCCCCGATTCATTCAGACCCTGCCGCGAAAAGGTTATCGATTCATCGCGCCGGTGACCCCGGAGGGCTCACCCCCTTTTGCACCCCCGCCTCCCGTTGCGGCCTCCCCGAAGCGTCACCGCACCTGGATATTGGCCGCCGGTCTGGTGGCTGTCTTGGCTGCCAGCCTTTGGTTGTTTAGTCCGAGGTCCGCGCCCGGGCCAGCCAGTCTGCCTGCTCCGCTCACTGCTTACCCGGGCTCCGAGTGGGCTGCAGCCTTCTCTCCCGATGGCCGAGAAATCGCGTTCGCCTGGGATGGCGTGCGCCAAGACAACTACGATATCTACCTCAAAACGCACGGCTCGGACTCCCTCACCCGGCTTACCACGGATTCGGAGCCGGATCTCAGTCCCGCGTGGTCGCCGGAGGGGCGACGGATCGCTTTTCTGCGTGACCTCGGCCAGGGTCGGGTCGCCATTATGATCGTCCCCGCTGCGGGCGGGTTCGCGGTGAAAATTGCCGAAACCGATGCCCCTCTGCTCCCCCACTATCGCAATCTGGCCTTCACCCCAGACGGGAATTGGCTGATTACCACGGCTAGCGTTGGTGATGCTGCCGGGCAGAATGGGGGCGGCGAAGGACTCTTCCTGTATTCGGCGGAGAACGGTGTACGCCGCCCGCTGACGCTTCCGCCCGCAGGCTACTCTGCCGACACCAATCCCGCTCTCTCGCCGGACGGCCGCTCGCTCGCGTTCCTCCGAGGAACCGATCTCGCTACGCTCGACTTGTACGTCCTCCGTCTCAATCCGAACTGGTCCGCGTCGGGCGAACCCCGCCGCCTCACCTCCTGGAACCGCTTTGCGCTCAGTCCAGCGTGGACCGCTGACGGACGTGAGATCATCATGGCCTCTGGCGAGTACTTCAGTACACGTCTCTGGCGTGTCCCCGTGTTCGGGAGCGGCCAGGCCTCGATAATCGCTTCGGCCGGTGACGGGGTTATGCTGCCCGCCCTTTCGCAGGATGGCCGCCTCGCTTTTACGCAGAGGCGTAGGAACGTCAGCATCTGGACGCTGGATCTCACGGCTTCCAGCCAAGCGGGCTCACGCCTGCGCCGCTGGCCGGCCTCGTCAAGCCGCATCGACACCCATCCTCGGTTCTCGCCAGACGGCAAACGCGTGGCATTCGCCTCCACTCGCACGGGTACTTACCAGATCTGGGTCGCAAATACGGACGGAGGCGGCGCGTTCCAGTTGACGTCCATCACCGCAACTCTAGTCGGCATGCCCAGTTGGTCTCCGGATGGCTCCACGATTCTGTTCCACGCGCTCAACGAGGGGCGCTTTGAGCTCTATGCCATCAGTGCCGCCGGTGGAACAGCGCGCCGGCTGATGCATAGCCGCGCACAGGTGGGGGGCGCGACTTTCTCGGCCGACGGCCGGTGGATCTTTTTCAGCTCCAACGACGTTGGCGGTTTCCAGATTTGGCGCATGCCGGAGCAGGGCGGGAAGGCGGTGCAATTGACGCGCGGCGGCGGCCAGGGCGCACGCGAATCGGCAGATGGCCGGTATCTCTATTTTGCCAGGAGCGCGCCGGATTGCAGCAGCCTCATGCCCGCCAGCGGCAGACGCCCTGGGGTCGGAATTGATTGGTTAAATCCGGATTGCAGCAGCCTCTGGCGCATGCCCGCAAGCGGCGGCGAAGAGACCCGGGTTCTGGAGTCCCTGCTGGGACTCAGTTTCGATCTGACTGAAAACGGTGTCTACTACGTCGGCGCCTGTCGCGCCGATGGCCTCTGCCCGATGTATTTTTACTCCTTCGCCACGGGCAGGCGCACGCCACTCGCGGCAACCAGCCTGCCGGGCAACAACGGATTGGCCGTGTCATCTGAAGGACTGACCCTTTTGCGCGGCCAGATCACCGAAATCGGCGCCGACCTCTTGGTGTTGGACGGCTTTCGCTAGAGCGGTTTCCGCCTTTCCGGGATTGGACCTCGATCGTCACGAGGAAGTGGTGATGGGCACTCATACTTATCGGCGCGCATCCGCAGACGAGTTGCGGTCACGGCGGTTGCCAGCCTCATGGGCGAATAGCCTTGTCGGAGAAAGGCCGTCGTTGGTCCGCGGCGATCCCTGTCGATAATAGCCCATAGCACCACCATCAGGATCGACAGCCAAACGGCGAGATTAGTCCCGTGAAGTCGCCAATTCCGGCCGCTAACTCCCGGCGTCAGGTACCGGGAGACGGATCTCCGCCCCAACAGACCGCTTCGAAGCACCCGTGCGCGATCCGTCTCGATTGGCGACCGTGCCCGCCACCCCCAAAAACCGCCCTACAGCGGCAAGAATAATAACTCGACACACGTCTCGAAGATGCGTCACAGCGCCGGTCCCGTGCTGCACCGCCGGCTCTCAAGCGGTCAGAGAACTGGGAACAGGGCCGGCGTGTGGAGCGGCCAACTGCGGGACCGCCAGCCACCCCTGGATTTTGGGTATCGCCGCCAAGGCGGCCGCCTCCCCGGCCTTGAGCAGTTCGGGTCCGCAACCGAAGCCGTCCCATTCCACTGCACGGACGTCGGGTGCCAGAACCGGGTCGCTGTCCTTGCGCCAGACCTCTTCGTT
>JBGPKH010000223.1:0-12354 GCA_041485845.1 Bryobacteraceae bacterium | reverse complement strand
GGGACAATCGGTGGCGCTCTCGTCGGACGGGAATACGGCGCTGATCGGCGGGCCGTTCGACAGCCTCTATCAAATCGGCGCGGCGTGGGTGTTCACGCGCAACGGAAGCGGCGTGTGGAGCCAGCAGGGCCCCAAACTCGTCGCGAACGATTCTGCATACTACCCGAGCCAAGGCCAATCC
The DNA here is from genome assembly GCA_041485845.1 of Bryobacteraceae bacterium. Classification (GTDB taxonomy): domain Bacteria; phylum Acidobacteriota; class Terriglobia; order Bryobacterales; family Bryobacteraceae; genus OMOG01. The sequence continues at coordinate 12,173 of JBGPKH010000223.1, read as the reverse complement.
GTCTCGCTATCGGGCGACGGGAATACGGCCGTGGCCGGCGGGCCCAGCGACGGATTCGGCGCCGGCGCGGCATGGATCTACACCCGCACCAACGGTGTGTGGACCCAGCAGGGGAGCAAGCTCATTGGCACAGGGACAGCCGGCGCCGCGGCGGCGCAAGGACAGTCGGTCGCGATCTCCACCGACGCGGCCACGGTGCTGGTCGGCGGAAAAGGCGACAACGGCGGGTTGGGAGCGGCATGGGTGTTCGAGCAGGTCCACCTGGGATTTTCCACGCCGTTGAACGCTACCGCCGGGGTGCCGTTCAATTTCTCGGTGAACCTGTTTCAGCCCGATAACACTCCCTATCCCGGCGCCAGCGGGCCGGTACACTTCACCAGCAGCGATCCCGCGGCGGTGTTGCCGGCCGACACCACGCTTACCGGCGGGGCGATCTTGCCGGCCACCCTGAAGACGCCGGGGAACCAGACCATCACCGCCACCGACACCACGAAAGCGATTCTCACCGCAACGTCGGGCACGATCGCCGTCGGGGGAGCGGCGCCTGCCACCCACTTCAGCGTGACGGCGCCGGCATCGGCCACCAAGGGTGTTGCCATCAACTCCATTACGGTGACGGCGCTGGATGCTGCCAATCACACGGTGACCGGCTACTCGGGCGCCGTGCACTTCACCAGCACGGACGCCGCCGCGACCCTGCCCGGGAATACCACGCTGTCCAATGGCGCCGGGACGTTTTCGGCGACGCTGAATACCGTGGGCAACCAGACCATTACCGTCACCGATTCGGTTACTCCGTCCATTACCGGAACTTCCAACTCGATTGCCGTGGGCGCAGCCGTGCTCACACCGCCTTCGGCGGGCGGCGTGAATCCTTCTTCGGGGAACGCAGCGAGCCCGTCGATGACGTTCACCTTCAGCGATCCGCGCGGCGCCCAGGATCTGGGCGTCGTGAACATCTTGATCAACCGGTCCCTGGACGGCTTGAAGGCCTGCTATCTGGCGTACAGCCAGCCGCTGAATGTCCTGTACCTCCTGGACGACAGCGGGGCGCTCAGTCCGCAGATCCCGGGCGGGGCGCTCAACGCCAGCGGCAGCGAAGCCAACAGCCAATGTACGGTCAGTTGGGGCGATTCGCCGGTGGCTAAGACCGGAAACACACTGACTCTGACATTGACCATCGCGTTCAAACCGAGCTTCGCAGGGAACAAAGTGATCTACATGGCCGCCAGAGACGTGCCGGAGAATAACTCCGGCTGGCAGGCATTGGGGGTCTGGCAGGCGCCAGGAGCGGCGCAGACTACCACCACCGCGGTGGTGGGCATGACCAACGCACGAGGCGTCGGCATGGGACCCAATCCGTACGCGTTCAGCTTCTCGGACACCAAGGGGTTCGCGGACCTCGGCGTGCAGAACATTCTGATCAACAACTCCCTCGACGGATTTCACGCCTGTTACCTTGCTTACGTGCAGCCGGTTAACATTCTATACGTGGTGAGTGACGATGGGAAAACCCTGTTGCCGGGTCAGTCGCTGGGCGCGAGCGGGACAATCGGCAACAGTCAGTGCACGGTCAGTTGGGGGCCTCAGGCAGCGACTGCCGCCGGAAACAACCTGACGCTGAATTTGAACATTCAGTTCAGCGCCGGGTTTCTCGGAAATCGGGTGTTCTACCTCGCCGCGCGCGATGGGACCGACGCCAACAATACCGACTGGCAGGCGATGGGGACCTGGACGGTTCAGTAGCTCCGGCCAGTCTCCTTTTACACCACCAGCATGCAATCCCCGTACGAATAAAACCGGTATCGCTTCTCCACCGCGTGGCGGTACGCGGCCAGCGTCAGATCCGTCCCGGCGAAGGCGCACACCAGCAACAGCAAACTGGTGCGCGGCAGATGAAAGTTAGTCAGCATCGCCCCCACCGCGCGAAACTCAAACCCCGGATAGACAAACAGTCCTGTCTCCCCCGCCATCTCCCCCGACCGCCACGCGCTCTCCACCGTTCGCACGCTGGTAGTTCCCACCGCCACCACGCGCCCCGCCGCCCGTATCCGGGCTGCGTTCTCCTCCGTGATCCGATACCGCTCCGCGTGCAACCGCGCCGCCTCCACCTGCGGCTCATGCAGCGGCTGAAACGTCCCCAGCCCGACGTGCAGCGTCACGTACGCCACCTGCGCCCCCCGGCCGCGGCAGTCATCGAGCACCTCGCCCGTAAAATGCAGCCCTGCCGTAGGCGCCGCCACCGACCCCTTCTCCCGCGCGAACACCGTCTGGTACCGCTCCCGGTCCCCCGCCTCATCGGCGCGCTTGATATACGGCGGCAACGGCACGTGCCCGATCTTTTCGAACGCCGCAAACAAATCGTCCGCCCCGCTGAACCGCACCGTGCGCTCCCCGAACTCCCCGCGCGCCACGATCTCGCCTTCGAGCCCCTCCGCGAACCGCATCCGCTCCCCCACCGGCATCTTCCGCCCCGGCCGGACGAGCGCCTCCCAATCCTTTCCGCCGGCGCTCACCGGCCGCAGCAGAAACACCTCCACCTGCCCGCTCAGATGCTCCCGGCGTTTGGGATTGTTCTTCCCGATGGGCAGCGACCGCACCCCCTCCCGATGGCCGAATAGCCGCGCCGGAAACACGCGTGAATCGTTCAGCACCAGGCAATCGCCGGCGCGCAGAAACGACGGGAATTCGCGAAACCGGCGGTCCTCCCACCGCCCCGACTCGCGATAGATCACGAGCATGCGCGACGCCGCGCGGTCCTCGAGCGGCTGCTGCGCGATCAGTTCCTCGGGGAGGCGGTAGTCGAAGTCTCCAAGCTCCACAGGTCCATTTGCTCCTCTATCCACAATTCTGGACGATATTCGATGAACCCGGAGGCCAGCCCGTAGCGCTCGCGAATCCGCCGCACGCGCCGTTGCAGCGCGTCCTTGTATTCTCGACCCAAATATCCGCTCTTGACGAACATCTCGCGATAGCGCGGCGCCAGATGCGGAAACTCCTTCTCCAGAAACGGCAGAAACACCTTCTGCGCCGACGGCATCAGAAACAGCGGCCCGCCGCCGAACGACATCGCCCCCGCATCCCGCGCCGCTCTCGCCAGCCGGTCGAGCTGCCGCTCGCTATCCGTCAGCCCCGGCATGATGGGATTCGGAAACACCGCCACGCAGATCCCCGCGGCCCGCAGCCGCCGCACCGCTTCCAGCCGCAGCTCCGGCCGCGGCGCCCGCGGCTCCAGCAACCGCGCCAGCTTCTCATCCAGCGTGGTAATCGTGAGGTTGACCCCCAGCACGTTGCCGCGCGCGATTTCCTTCAACACGTCGATGTCCCGCAGCACCAGGTCCGACTTCGTGGTGATCCCCAGGTACCGCCCCCGCTCCCGCGCGAACACTTCCAGGATCGCCCGCGTCCGCCGGTACCGCCGCTCCGCCGGCTGATACGGATCGGTGGCCGTCCCGATGGCGATGTGCTCCTTGCGGCCGATGCGTCCCAGCTCCTGCCGCAGCAGGTGAGCCGCCGCCGACTTGGCGTAGATCTTGTCTTCGAAATCGCGCGCGTCCATCTCCATGAACTCGTGGGTGTAGCGCGCATAGCAATACTTGCACCCGAACTCGCACCCGCGATAGGGATTGATGGTCCACTGAAACGGCATGTTCGGCTTGGTGCGGTTCAGAATGCTGCGCGCCGGAATCTCGAAATACTGCACCTCGCGCTTGGCCTCCAGCAGTTCGCTCTGCGATGCCAGCCGCGCGATCCCCACAAGTGCCATGACCCTATGTTCGCCTTTTCTTCGCCAATTGGCAAGCTCTGTTTTTGGCTCAGCGGCTGGCAGTGGGAAGACGCGGCGGGGCGCTCGGGGTCCGCTTGAACACGCCCGAGGCTGGCCTTGACTTCCTGGCGACACAACGATATAGTTGTGTTGTGATCCGGGCATTCGATTCCGACGGTAATTGCCGGCGGGTATACGCTGGGCGGAATGGTCAGAAATCGTTGCCAGGTTCGGCGGATCTGCGCACCGACAACGGCTCTTGACCGGGCTGTATCGGACTCTGCAGCAGTTCAAGGCATCCGGCTGCAGGACCCTCTATCTGGATGGCAGCTTCGTCACGACGAAGCAACATCCAAACGACTACGATGCGTGTTACGACGTCATCAAAGTTGATCCGCACCTCCTTGACCCCGACCTTGTCGATTTTTCCGATTTCAAGGCGACACGAGCGCGGCAAAAGGCGAAGTTCTTTGGGGAGTTTTTTCCGGCACAGTTGCGCGAGGGTGCAACCAGAAAGACGTTTGTAGATTTCTTTCAGGAGGACAAGAACACTGGGCGACCCAAGGGCATCATTGCTCTGGATCTCAGGAGTTGGAAACCATGATCAAAAACGAGCGGCAGTATCGTATCACCAAAGCCCAAGCGGAGAAGTTTGATCTTGCGCTTCGCGAGATGGAATCTGCCGCTCCAGAACCGGATGTTCATCCGGTTCTCCATCAGGCGCAGATTGATTCGCTCCGTGGGCAACTCCAAGAATTGCGGCAGGAGTTACTGGAATATGAGGCGCTCCGATCGGGGAAGCGCAACACGGTCAGGCTCGAGTCGTTCGATGACTTAGGCCTGGCGCTGATTCGGGCCCGTATTGCTTCCGGAATGACACAAGAGGAACTGGCTGGCAAATTAGGCCTAAAGCCTCAGCAGGTCCAGCGTTACGAAGCAACTGATTATCGGTCAGCGAACCTGGAACGAATCCGCGAGGTTGCGGACGTTCTTGGGATGAAACTGCGGGAGGGTGTCGAGCTGCCTGTCGGGAAAAGCTAGGCGGGTGTGTGCGTTCGAGACGGGCGCCAGTACTCGCATCGGCGCCTCGCCCTGGCCCGGACCTCGGCGCGAAGGGCGGCACTGACGTCAGGCATCGGGCTCGTCGTGGATGCCGAGCTTGAGGCAGGCCTTTGACTTCGCCATCCTTACGAGGTGCTCTAGAAACTCATAGCGCTCCCACTCTTGTTCCTCTTGAACGGTCAGTGTGCCAGCGAGGCTCTTCCCCAGCAACTCGGAGACCTGGTGCTGAAGGCGCTGCGAAGGCTTGAGGCTCAAAATCTCCTGCGGGCTAGGAAGACTGGCGAGGAATTCCAGAACTTCTGTGGCGCCTTGAAATCCCCGCTGTGTCTCGGCATTTAGTTCCCGGAGCCCTAGTTCCAGGATCTCGGGCAGGTGTCCTTCGTGCCCGCGAAGCCGGTCCACCAGTTCATCCGGAAGCTGTATTGTGATCGCTGACATCTGGACGAAGTATAGCATTGCCGTTCTTCAGCTCCGGGATAAGCGGGCCTCGGTAAGCGCGTGATTGGTCGTGTCCTGGGATATGCACGAGACGATTTACGAGACCCTGGAAGCCATCCGGAATTCTAACTGACCCACTACCGAAAATCGCACGCCTCCCTCTACGCCTTCCGCGCGACGATTCGCGCCGCGGGCCGCGAACGCCCCGCCTCCGGGCCCTCCGAATAAAACAGAATCTTCCAACCCGCGAATTCGTCCCGCAACTCACCGGACTTCAGAAGAAAGGCCGGATTTCGCCCAGGGAGCCCATCGACCAGATGCATGGCGCCGGCGAAAACCCCGCCCGCACATAGCCCCTCCCGAATCCGCGGAAAGAGATCGCGCTGGAGATAAAAGAAATCGCAGATCAGGTCAAAGGCGCCTGAGGCGATGGGGAACTCGCCGGCCTCCAGATCGGCGATCCTCGCATCCACGCTCGAGCCGCTCGCGCGTTCGCGGAGTATCCCGATGGCCACCGCCGACGAATCCACCGCGGTGACCTGCCATCCGAGACTCGCCAGGTACAGCGCGTTGCGGCCATACCCGCAGGCGAGATCCAGCGCGCGGCCAGGCGGTACTAGTTCGGCTACTTCCACCATCAGCGGCGCGGGCGTGAAATCGAGATTCGCGGGGTTCGAATAGTGCTCATTCCAGTTGCGGGGCACATCCACTTAATCTACGCTAGAATCACACGACAAAATGAGCAGCAGTCCGCAATCGCGGCTGGCGAACCGGATCTACCTCGCCGCCTCGGCGCTAGGCGGGGAGGAGCGGAAACGTTACCTGGATGGGCATTGCCCCGACCTCGACGTACGGCAATTGGTGGAGGAACTGTTAGCCGCCGATCAGCCCGCAACCCTCGAAACCGGGAGCCGCTTGGGTCACTACCAGATCCTCGCCAAGCTGGGCGCGGGCGGCATGGGCTGCGTCTATGAAGCTCAGGACTCACGGCTCAACCGTGTTGTGGCCATCAAGGTTCTGCCACCCGACCGCCAGAGCGGCGCGCCGAACCCCCTCGCACGGGAAGCGCAGGCGGCCTCCGCGCTGAATCATCCCAACATCGTCACGGTTTACGAGATCGGACGCGAGGGCGCGACCGAGTTCATCGTGATGGAACGGATCGCCGGCCAGACGCTCGCCCGCATGATCGGCAGCCACGGCATCGAATTGCGCGAAGCCCTGCGGATGGCCGCGCAAGTCGCCGATGCCCTCGCCGCCGCCCATGAGGCCGGCATCGTTCACCGCGATCTGAAGCCCGGCAACGTGATGGTGACCGAGCGCGGCCTGGTCAAGGTGCTCGATTTCGGGCTCGCCAAACGCATGGCGGTCGACTCGGCGAGCGATCAGAATCCCACCGCCACCATGACCAAACCCGGCCAGGTCTTCGGAACCGTCGCCTACATGTCCCCCGAACAGGCTCAGGGCGTACAGGTGGATGCGCGGTCGGACATCTTCTCGTTCGGCTGCTTGCTCTACGAAATGGTCACCGGGCAGAGGGCCTTCCACGAAGAGGGGGAGTTGCTCACTCTGGCGGCGGTAGTGGGCAAAGAGCCGCGTCCCGCCAACGAGCTGAAGCCCGGGCTGCCGCCGGCGCTCGAGCGGATCATCGAGATCTGCCTGCGGAAGAAGCGCATCGACCGCTGGCAGAACATGGGCGACATCAAGCTGCTGCTGGGAGACGCGCTCCAGGATCTGGCCAACCCCGCAGCCGCGGAGTCCGCACGCCGGCGAAGCTGGTTGGCCATCCCGCTGGCCACGCTGGCCGGGGCCGCCATCGCCGGCGGCGTGTTCTGGACCATCGCGCGGAAGCCTCCCGAGATCGTTTCCGCACCGGTTCTCCGCAGGGTCACGATGGACGCGGGGCTGAGCGCGTTTCCGGCGCTCTCCCGCGCCGGGAACCTGCTGGCCTTCGCATCCGACCGTGGCAACCGCGGCAATCTGGATATCTGGATCCAGCAGATCGGCGGGCGGGAGCCGATCCAACTGACCCGCGACGATGCCGACGACAGCGATCCCCACATCTCGCCCGATGGAACGCGCGTCGCCTACCGCTCCGACCGCGCCGGTGGCGGCATATACGTGGTGCCGGCCCTCGGCGGAGAAGAAGTGCTGCTGGCGCCGGGCGGCCGCAACCCGCAGTTCTCCCCGGACGGCAAATGGATCGCCTACTGGGAAGGCCGTGAGCTCGGCGGATACCTGCCGGGTTCGGCGCGCGTGTTCGTCATCGAAGCCGGCGGCGGGCAGCCGCGACAGGTGGGCGCCGAGATGCCCGCCGCCCTCTATCCCGTGTGGTCGCCCAAAGCCGATTCGTTGCTGGTGCTGGGAAGGCGCGATGCCGATGCCAACCTGGAAGAGACCATGGATTGGTGGGTGCTCCCTCTCGAAAAAGGTCCGGCCCGAAGGACCGGCGCACTTGCCCAATTCCGGAAGCAGGGGCTGGTCCGGCCGGCATGGGAAATCCGCATCCTGCCGCTCGCCTGGAACGCCGATGGGCGCAACCGTGTCTTGTTTGCCGCCGGACCGGCGGACGCGGCCGGGTCGGGCGACGTGGGGAACCTGTGGGAGATCGAACTGCCGCCCGGGGATGAAGTTCGCGGACCCGCGATCCCCCTCACTTCAGGGCCGGGCTACCATTTGCAGGCCTCCATCTCTCCGGTAAGCGGCCGCGACCGCATGGCGTTCACCAACTTTGAGTGGAAGGTGGGGGTTTGGGAGGCCCCTCTGGACGCCGAACGCGGCCAGCTTCACGGTGAGTTTCGCACGATCACCGGGCAGGAGTCCTTTGTCGGAGCGCCCTCCCTCTCGCGCGACGGAAGAATCCTGGCGTTCGTGAGCCGGCGATTGGGCCGGTGGGGGCTCCATACCCGCGATCTCTCCAGCGGAAAGGAAATCACGCTGGTCTCCAGCGGGCTGGCGATCAGCCTGGTCTCGGGGGACGGCAATACGGTGGTCTATTGCGATCCGACGGGCAGCATTTACGCCGTGCCGCGCTCCGGCGGGAAAGTGGACAAGCTGTGCGATCGTTGCGGCAGCCCCATGGGCATGTCGTTCGACGGCAAGCGCATCGCCTACGAGCCCATCGAGTCCGAAGACCTGACGGTGTTGGATGCCACCCAGCGGAAAAGCGTCATACTGGCCTCCCGGCCCGCCAACACCGTACTCTCCGGCGGCAGGTTCTCTCCCGACGAAAAATGGATCGCCTTTCATGAGATACGGACCCGGCTGGGCACCACGCAGATCTGGATCGCGCGCATCGACGGCAAGCTCCCCGTACCGCAATCGGATTGGATCGCCCTTGGCGACGGCCAATCCGAGGAGCGCGACCCGGTCTGGTCGCCCGGCGGCAGCCTCCTGTACTTCCTGTCGGAGCGCGACGGATTCCGCTGCGTCTGGGCGCGGAAACTGGACCCCTCCACGCGGCATCCCGTCGGAGAGGCCTTCGCGGTGGCCCATTTTCATTCCGCGCGCCGGTCGTTAAAGCGCAGCCCCGGCGGCGCCAAAATGATCGGGCTTTCGGTGGCGCCGGGCCGCATGATGCTGGCGTTCGGCGAATTGACCGGGAACATCTGGCTGGAGGAGAAGCCGCGTTGACCGGCAACCGGCGTCTGAGCGTGGTGGTGATCAGCCGCAACGAGGGCGCGGAGTTGCGGCGCACTGTCGAGAACCTCGAGGACACGCTGCCCGATGGCGGGGAGATTGTGGTGGTCGACGACGGTTCCACCGACCGCTCGGCCGACCACCTCTCCCGGCGCCGCGGGCGGGTGAAGTTGAAGCGCGGGAAGAACCTGGGAGTGGCGCGGGCGCGCAACTGGGGCGCGCGCCAGTCGCGCGGCGGGATCGTGGTTTTCGCCGACGCCCACATCCGCGTGGAGCCCCTGTGGTGGCGCCCTCTGGCGGAGATTCTCGAGGACCCCAAGATCGGCGGAGCCGCCCCCGCGGTGACCGGTATCCAGCGCAGTTCCTACAAAGGGTACGGTTTGCGGCTGACCGGCCCCGACCTCGACGCCCGCTGGCTGGCCAAGCGCGACGACCGCCCGTTGGCGGTCCCCATCCTGCCGGGTTGCTGTCTGGCGATGCGGCGCGAGGTGTTCGAAGCCACCGGCGGATGGGACGAGGGCATGCTGCTGCGCGGCGGTGTGGACAACGAAGGATGCGTACGCTTCTGGTTGTTCGGATATGACCTCATGATCGTGCCCGAGGTGCTGGTCCGGCACCAGTTTCGCAAGAAGTCTCCCTATCCGATCGGTTGGGGGCCCTATCTGCACAACCGCTTGCGGCTGGCTTTCGCCCACTTGACCCCCAATCGGCTGGGTAAGGTGGTGAGCGCGCTGCGCCACTATGAAGCATTCGGCGAGGCGCTGGCCCTGCTGGTGGAGCGGGGCATCTCCGCGCACCGGCCCGACATGCTGAAGCGGCGCGTGCGCAGTGACGACTGGTACTTTGAGAGATTCGGGATGAAATGGTGAAGCATCCAGCCGCCGCAGCACTCCGATCTCTCCTTCCACAAGGAGCGTGCCGTTTGGCTCGCCGAACGAACCTGCTGGCCTCTCCGCGACGCCAGCCCCGCAGCCCTCGAGAAGGTCTGGCTCGACCGCGCTGCGGCGCTGCGGCCCCAGAACGCCGCCACCTGGGATTGTGCCGGCCCTTTCGGCCCTTTCAATGTGGGCGGTCGGGTGACCTCACTGGCCGTCCACTCCACCGACCCTGACATCCTCCTGGCCGGAGCCGCGGCCGGTTGCGCGTGGCGCAGCGCCGGCGGCGGCAGGAACTGGGAGACAACCCGGCCCAAAACCGCCAACCCCCATATCGGCGCGCTCGCTCTGCACGCCGGCGATCCGCGCGCCATCTCATAGCCGCGGGGCTGCGGTGGAAGCGCGGGAGCAGCCGGGAGACCACCCCGGTTCCGGCGAAGCCGAGGGCATCGCACACGTCTTTTGCCCGGACGACGGCGGTTCCAACTGGGGTGCGATCGATGGCCCCGCGATTGCCGCCTCGTGTCCCAGATCCGGACACACCCCAAGTCCGCCGAAAAGATCGTGGCGACAATCTGGTGAGCGCCACCAACGGCAGAATCTTCCGCAGCCGCGACGGCGGCGAAACCTGGCCGGGGGGCCTGTCCAGACCTGAGATTCCGGTGCGCGGACGTGGCCTACCCCGCCGCGGCCTTCGAAACGCGGGAGGCCTACCGTCTGTTCGTGGGCAATGACCGCGGCGTTTGGGTGACGAGGACCTCCGGCATTGGGTGGATCTGCCGGCCACCCCGCCGAACGCCATGATCACGGGCCTGGGGTACCACCATGACGATCGGATCCTGACCGCTGCGACCCACGGATGCGGCACCTGGCGGCTGCAATTGTCCGGCAAATCGCGCTCTGGCGCAATCGCCAAAGAACATCATTGGTAAATCGAAAAATTCGTTGTAAGATGATGTGACTCTCCTAGGGACATTCGAACTCGAGGACACTTAAAAATGGCGACTAAGAAGAAGCCCGCAAAGAAAGCAGCGAAGAAGGCCGTAAAGAAGGCCGCGAAGAAGGCCGCAAAGCCCGCGGCAAAGAAGGTCGCGAAGAAGGCGGCCCCCAAGAAGGCAGCCCCCAAGAAGGCGGCCCCCAAGAAGGCAGCGAAGAAGCCAGCCCCGAAGAAAACGGCGCCGGCCCCCGCTTCGACGCCCGCGGCGATTCCGCCCACCCCGCCCCCCGGGCCCGGCACCGATGGCGGCGGCGAGGCCAGCAGCTAGCAGGCAGGCACGGTGCCGGTAGTGGTCTCACCGCCGGCACCACATCCCATGCGGATTGTAGTCCTGGTGGGGCTGCCCGGTTCCGGCAAGTCAACCTACCTGGAGCGGATGGGCGCCGTCGGGTTGTCTTCGGACACGATCCGCAGGCTGTTGGCGGACGACGAGACCGACCAGACGATCCATGAAAGTGTATTCCTGACTTTGCGTTATCTGCTGCGCCAGCGCCTTGCCATCGGGCGGCCGGTGACTTTCGTCGACGCCACCAACCTCACACCACAGGAGCGCGCGCCGTACATCGGCATCGGCAAGTCGTACGGATGCGAGGTCGAGGCGGTGTTCTTCGACGTCTCCCTGGAGATGTGCCGCGAACGCAATGCCGGCCGCGGCCGGGTGGTGCCTGAGGAAGCTCTCGAGAAAATGGCGCTGAAGCTCGTTCCCCCCACCCCCGAGGAGGGCTTCACCCGGGTCAGCTTCCTCAAGGGCTGAGCCGACAGGTGGTCTTGCCGGCGGCCGCCGGGTTGGGGCGGCCTCCAGTAGTAGAGCTAAATGTCGTAGTACAGCGCGAACTCGTACGGGTGCGGCCGCAACCTCACCGCCTCCGCCTCGTTCTTCCGCTTGTAATCGATGAACGTCTCGATCAGCTCTTCGGTGAACACGTCCCCCCGCATCAGGAACGCGTGATCGTCTTCCAGACAGCTCAGCGCTTCGTCCAGCGACCCCGGCATCGAGGGCACGCTCTTCATCTCCTCCGGCGACAGGTCGTATATGTCCTTGTCCAAAGGCTCGCCCGGATTCAGCTTGTTGAGCACCCCGTCCAGCCCCGCCATCAGCATCGCCGCGAACGCCAGGTACGGATTCGCCGACGGGTCCGGCGGCCGGAACTCCACCCGCTTCGCCTTGGGACTCGCCGAGTACATCGGGATCCGGCACGCCGCCGACCGGTTCCGCCGCGAATACGCCAGGTTCACCGGCGCTTCGTACCCCGGCACCAGCCGCTTGTAGCTGTTGGTCGTCGGCGCGATGATCGCCGACAGCGCCCGCGCGTGCTTCAGCAGCCCCCCGATGTACCACAGCGCCAACTGGCTCATACCCGCGTAGCCATCCCCCGCGAACAGCGGCTTGCCCTCCTTC
>JBGPKH010000222.1:0-12358 GCA_041485845.1 Bryobacteraceae bacterium | reverse complement strand
TGACTCCCGAGCAGGTCATCGAAGGACTGCGCCCTAAGCTCAACGCGATTCCCGGCATCCGCACTTACTTGCAGAATCCGCCGCTCGTGCGCATCGGCGGACAGGTGAGCCGGAGCCTTTACCAATACACTTTGCAGGCGCCCGAGATCGAAGTGCTCTACCGCGCCGCCGCCGATTTCGAAAAGGCGATTCGCGACGTGCCGGGGCTTTCCGACGTGAACAGCGATCTGCAGATCTCCAGCCCGCAGGTGATCGTGGATATCGACCGCGATCGCGCTTCGGCGCTGGGCGTGGATGCCGGCCAGATCGAAGATGCGCTGTACAACGCATACGGTTCGCGCCAGGTCTCGAGCATCTACACATCCACCGACGACTACCAGGTGATCCTGGAGCTCTTGCCCAAGTACCAGCTCGATCCCAACGGCCTCGGATTGCTCTACATCAACTCGTCGAACCGCAAGCTGGTGGCGCTCAGCTCGGTGGCCAGGCTGCGCCCCGAAGTGGCGCCGCTCATGGTCGCGCATCTCGGGCAGTTGCCGGCGGTCACGATTTCGTTCAATCTCCTGCCCGGAGTTTCGCTCGGCGACGCGGTGGGGCGCGTGGAGCAGTTGGCGCGGGAAACGCTGCCGGACACCGTCCGTACCAGCTTCCAGGGCGTCGCGGCGGCCTACCAGTCGTCGTTGGGAGGCATGGGTGTGCTGCTCGTCATGGCGATCCTGGTGATCTACATGGTGCTGGGGATTCTGTACGAAAGCTTCATCCATCCCATTACGATCCTCTCGGGCCTGCCCTCTGCCGGCCTGGGTGCGCTGACCACCTTGCTGGTGTTCCACAACGAGCTGAATATCTACTCCTTCGTCGGGATCATCATGCTCATCGGGATCGTCAAAAAGAACGCCATCATGATGATCGATTTCGCGCTGGAGGCTCAGCGCCTTCACCGGATGGCGCCGTCCGACGCCATCTACGAAGCCTGCCTGGTGCGCTTCCGCCCGATCATGATGACCACCATGGCCGCGCTGATGGGGACGCTGCCCATCGCCCTGGGATTCGGCGCCGGCTCCGAGGCGCGCCGCCCGCTGGGGCTGTCCGTAGTGGGCGGCCTGGTGGTGTCGCAGTTGCTGACGCTGTACATCACGCCGGTGTTCTACATCTACATGGAGCGGTTCCGCGGCACCGGCGCGAAGTTGCGGTTGCGAAGGAGGCAGAAGCCCGCTGCGATGACTGAGCACGAGGCCGTTACCATCGAGAGATGAAAAAACCGAACAAGAATTATTAGCCACAAATGAACACAAATGAACACAAATAAGAAAACGGACCGGTTATTTGTGTTCATTCGTGTTCATTTGTGGCTAAAGAACTCTTCACGCTCTCTGACGGGGCGGTAACCTCGCGGGCGAGCCTCGCGTGAAACCGGACCGCTACAAGTGGGCCGTGGTGGGGATGCTCTGGGGCATCTCCTTCTTCAACTACGCCGACCGCCAGGCGGTGTTTTCCGTTTTTCCGCTCCTCGAAAAGGAGATGCACCTCAGCTCCGTGCAGTTGGGCCTGCTGGGATCGTCCTTTGCGCTGGTCTACGGTCTCTGCGGAATCTTCGCCGGCGCGATCGTGGACCGCGTCCGCCGCGTCTCCGCGATCCTGTGGGGCCTGTACGTATGGAGCCTGATCTGCGTCGCCACGGCGGTGTCGCGCACCTTCGGCCAGTTGCTGGGATTCCGCGCCGCCGAGGGCCTGGGCGAGACGCTGTACTTCCCGGCATCCATGTCGCTGATCGGCGGCTACCACGGCCGTGAGACGCGTTCGCGCGCCATGGGATTGCACCAGACCAGCGTGTACATCGGCACCGTCGCGGGCGGGTTTTTCGCGGGACTCATCGGGCAGCGCTATGGATGGCGCTGGTCGTTCATCGTATTTGGCGGCGCGGGCATCGTTCTGGGCGCGGTGCTTCACCGCTTTCTCCGGGAGCCTCCCGGCAAACCAGCCGAAAAGCCTGTCCCCCTCGACACCTTCGCCGCGCTCCTGCGCAAACCGACCGTGCTCTGCCTGATGGCGGCCTTCCTCTGCGCCAACTTCGTCGCGGTGGTGCTGCTCTCCTGGATGCCCAAGTTCCTCTACGACAAATTCCACATGACCCTCGCCATGGCGGGGCTGACCGCCACCATCTTCGTGCAGCTTGCGAGCATGATCGGTTCGCCCATCGGAGGCTGGCTGGCGGACACCTTGCGCAAGAGGCGCCCCGGAGGCCGGCTCATGGTGCAGGCGATCGGAGTCTTTGCGGGCGCGCCGTTTGTCGTGCTGTGCGGACTCACCAACTCTACCACCTGGCTGGTGGTAGCGCTGACGCTGTGGGGATTGGCGAAAGGCATGTACGACGCCAACATCTTCGCTTCGGTATACGACGTGGTTCCCGCCGAAGCGCGCGGCAGCGCCGCCGGGATGATGAACACGGTCGGCTGGCTGGGCGGAGGCGCGGTCGCTCCGCTGGCCATCGGGGTCCTGGCGCAGGTGTATGGACTGGGCGTGGCGATCGCCCTGGCGTCGGGGGTGTACCTGGTGGCGGGCGGTTTTCTGGTGACGGCGATCGCGCTATTCGTGAAGCGGGATATAACGGCGTCGGCTGATTCTATACTGGATAGTAGGATACCGTGACGGACATCCGAACCCAACTCGAGATCACTATTGTCCGGCCGATCTTCGACAGCGTTCACCCCAATGGCCGGCGCGATCCATCGCTCCCCGAGGTTGTTTTCTCGAACCGGAAGGACCGTGCCTACAAGCGTGTTCTGGATGCCCTGAACTCTCGGGGCGCAGTCGCGATACCTGATGAGCTTCGCACGCGGCTCGAATCGATGATCGAGGCTTGGAGCACGCAGTCCTTCGACGACGCGTTTCAGCCCATCCAGGAATTTGAGATCCAGTGCGCACGCGAGCGGGATCTCGTTGTGGCGGAACAGTCGGGAGATCCCCGGCGCGTTCTCGAAGTGCTGGAGTCGGAATACCGTCGAAAGGTCGCTGAACGATTTGGCTTCATCGAGCTGCGAGGTATCCAGCTTAACCATCGCGTGATCCTGGATCTGGACCAGGTATATGTTCCGCTGCACTTTGAGGGGTTCGGACTCTCGGACCGGTTACTCAATCGGCGAATCCCGATTGCTGAACTCCTCCAGGAGAATATTCGGGGCTTGTTGATCGGTTCGCCAGGAAGCGGAAAATCGACGCTCGTTTCTTTCCTGGCGTACCGCTGTGCAGTCGGAAATCTCGGGCTGAGCTGGCCGGAAAGGGCTTTGCCCGTCGTGGTCACTGTCCGCGAGCTGAAGGATGGCGAGCTGAGTGTGGAATGGCTTGCGGATCAAGTGGGGATCGCATCCAGTGTGATCTCGACCGCCTTGTCAGAGGAGCGAGCAGTGCTGCTGGTGGATGGTCTCGACGAAGCTCCTGAAGAACTGCGAAAGCAACTTGTGGCGGGACTTGTGCGGTTCACTTGGGACTATCCGAAGACGCCAGTCATTGTAACGAGCAGGCCGTCAGGACCTCCCGGCGAGATCGAGTCATGCCTTCCCGATTTCCAGGCTTTCCGATTGACGGACCTGACCAACTCCGAGGTTGATGACTTCGTCGACAGGTGGTGTCTCGCCGCCGAGCACTCGGCTCGTTCCGATTCGTCCGAAGCGCGCCGGGAAGCGAGCGCAGCCGCGGCCGATCTGAAGTCGCGCATCAAACGCAGTCGTCCCGTGGAGCGGATCGCTGTCAACCCGCTTCTCACCACCATTCTTTGCGTGGTGCACCGATTCCTCGGGCGTACGATTCCCGAGCACCGGGTCACTCTCTATCAGAAGTGTACTGATGCCCTCCTCTACGAATGGGACCGCGCCAAGTTCCCGAAAGACGCCGCCGTCGGGAACCTGGATGCCAATCAGAAGCGCGCGCTGCTTCGTGGTATCGCCAGCGGCCTTCATGAGAAACACGAGGCCGAGATCCCGGAGTCGGAAGTCGTCCGGCACTTCGCTGCGATTCTCCCGCAAATGGGCAAGCCACAGGAAGACGCTCTTCGGATCGTACGGGAAATCCGGGATCGTAGCGGCTTGCTCGTCGAGCGCCGCCCGGCGGTATTCGCGTTTTCCCATCTCACCTTTCAGGAGTACTTCACCGCCCTCGACTATGCTTCCCGGCCTGACCAACTGCTAGGGCACTTGGACGACCCTTGGTGGCACGAAGTCATAGCCCTCGCGGCCGGCATCCCCGGCTGTGATCCGGCCGGAATCATTCGCGCGCTACTTCGCAGGAAGGATCGGAAAGCACTGATCCTGGCCGCCAAGTGCTTAGAGACAGCGATCAACGTTCCCCTGGACGTGCGCAAGCAGGTGGAAGACGCGCTCAAGAAGATTCTTCCTCCGAAGGATACTGCCAGTGCTAACGAATTGCGAGAAATCGGAATGACGGTCGCACCGATTATTGCGAGCGGGCTGTTGCAGTACGACGCGAATGGGAGGACGTTCTCGCTCGTTGTTTTCCAGGGTTTTGAGTACGAGCCGATAGTTCCGATTCTAGTCGAGCTTTCATCAGACCATGCGTCGGTCTTCCGTGGCGAATCGATTTCCGGATTTCTAACCGTTGGGGCGATTTCGATCGTTGTGTTACGTAGGATGGCGGAAACCTCTCAGAGTGCCAAGCGCGCTCTCGCAACGGTTTTGGCGAGACCCCAATCCGACGCCTTCTTACAGTTTCTCAAGCCCTGGGAAGTTCTCGGCGATGATTTCAAACCTTCACGCCAGGGCAAGCGTTCTCCCAAGCGCGCCAAAAACACTGCGTGAGTGCCGACGAGTAGGCCCTCTTGGGATTTCGCGCATCGTCCCGGGCTTTCGCCGCAAAAATCTTCGCCTGCGCTTCATTGCCATCCCGATAGAATTGTGCAGCGGCATCAACCACTCGCATCATCAACTCGATATCGAGTCTTCTTTTCTCAACTAGGCCTTTTCGTTTCAGATCGAAATCCTCCACCATCCGTTCCGCCGCGCGGTGCCCACTTGCCGGCTGAACGGTTCCATCCTCCGCAAAAACGAAATGCCGGCTCGGATCGCCATAGTCCGGCCGAACGTAGCCGCCGCGCTCCGGCCACTTGTCACCTTTTGCACCATTGCACCCCTCACAGGCCAGAAAGTAGTTCGTCCACTCATAGGCCAACGATGGGAACAGAGCCTTCGGCTTGAAGTGGTCCACCTTCGCCGCGCGAGGCGCATCGATCATTCCCTCGCAATACGCGCACTTCCAGCTCGACATCGCAGCGATAATGGCTTTGTGCCGGCCCCAAACTGCGGGGAAGTCCACCTTACCTGACTTTCTTGCAGCCAATACACCAGGCGCATAAGTCGAAAACCGGTTTCGGCGCTCTTTCGAACTTAACCTGAGTTTCTCGAACGCGATCGCCTGCCGCCGGAACGCCACGTGATCCGGCAGCGCCTTCTCCACCTGCCGGCGCCATGCCGGAGGACAAGGGCAGTGTTCCCGATATACCCTCCTCACGAGCGGGCCTTCTCCAGTTCATCGGTCAGCGATTTGACAAATTCCACCTGCAAACTCATCATCTGTCCCATGGTTGAGCCATAGGCGCGCCGACGGTCCTCCTTTGCGACCAGTTCCTCGAGCCGATCCACGAGGCTCTTCAATTCGCCGTAATCTTCCTTCACCGCCTTTGCGCTCTTGATCCTCTTTCGCAGTTCCTCCACGCGCTGTTCGATCTCCCCGTATTCCACCGAGAACCGCGATCCCACGTCGAACAGGTGCTTTTCAAACAACAGCGAACCGACCTCGGCGCCCTGCAATTCCTTTCTCGCCTTAGCTGGCAATGGCTCAGCCCTCACTACGCCATCCAATTCCTTCAGTCGCAACACGGAGAATCCCAGATCGACCGCGGCCTGAACCACAATTGGCGAATGCGTCGTGATTACGAACTGCGTATTCGGAAACAGACCGGTCAGTTGGGGTAGCACAGTCCTCTGCCATCGCGGATGAAGATGCAGATCGATCTCGTCGATGCCAACCACTGCCCTCCCGGCGAGCGGGTCTCCATCGAAATACAGATAGGCGTAGCGGAGCATGAGGTCCAGCACGATCACCAGCATCGCCTGAAAGCCATCCGACAACTCGGTCAATTCCAACGGAATGCCGCTCCGGATGATCCTGGGAATCAGATGGTCCACACCCATCTCCATACGGATCTGAGAAAGGCTGGGGTCCAATTTCGGCAGCTCTCGGTTCATGCGGGTCCATAACGTATCTAGCCGCGGGTCAGCACTACGACCTCGGTTGATTCCTCTGACGTATCCCGCCAGATCCTGCAATAGCCGGTTGTCCGGGCGAGTCAACGTACTCGTCCGCGACTTCGCCGCGTGGGACGCCAGTTCGTCCAAGTATTCGGCGTCCGTGAGATTTCGGGATTCCCCGGGTGATTCCCCTGACAGCACACGGCGGTATCTTCCGTACAGGAAGACATAACGATCGTCCGCAAGCCGTTGTCGCACAGGTTCATTCGAATCCCACTTCGCTACCGCGGATCGTTTGCCGCTTTCATACAACGCGATCTCACCCCGTCCTGCTTTATGCCGTAGCGGGAATCCACGGAGCCCTTCTTCGTCGCCGTGCGTCAGCGATGCCAACGCTTCCATGATGGTTGTCTTGCCCGATGCATTGCCACCCACGATCACCGTCACGCGTTTGTCAAACGGAATCTCGGCATCGCGAAAGCACCGCACGTTCTTCAGCCGCAGCCGATCAAGACCTACATTTTCAGATGGCATGGAACCCGAATTCTACCACTCCGCATGAACGCTCTTGACTCTCGGTCGCACGCGCCAGAAGCGCCCTACGACGCCAACATCTTCGCCTCGGTGTACGATGTGATTCCCGCCGAAGCGCGCGGCAGCGCCGCCGGGATGATGAACACCGTGGGCTGGCTGGGCGGAGGCGCGGTCGCTCCGCTGGCCATCGGCATCCTGGCTCAGGTGTATGGACTGGGCGTGGCGATCGCACTGGCCTCGGTGGTGTACCTGCTGGCGGGCGGGTTTCTGGTCACCGCGATCGCGCTATTCGTGAAGCGGGACGTGGAGACGATCTGAAGCCGCGGCCTGCTCCATCACCCATTCTGCCGGCAGCGCGGTGGCGCTGGTGGATGCGGGGGCCCGCCCCGCCAGAACCGCGCTCACAAAATCCTCGATGCACGGGTAATGCAGGTTGGCATGGTTGGGAATCTCCTCCGTGCCTTGCGGGTGGACCACGAGCGGCGCGTTGAGCGGGCTGAGGTCGATTTCGCCTTCGGTGCCGCGGATGCGGAACTCGTCGCGCGCCACGCGCGAGTGCCAACGCACATCCACCATCCCGCGGACACCGCTCTCGTATTCGATCAATACGGTGGCGTTGTCCTCCACCGCGATCGGCTGCACCAGTGTCGAGAGATGTCCGCTCACGCGTAGCGGCTTGCCGAAGAGGAGATTCAGGAGGTCGATGCGGTGGGAGGCGATGTCGCGGAGAGGACCGCCGCCGGACATCTTGAGATCGGCGATCCAGGCGCGGAAGCCATTGCCGAAATCGGTCCATCCGTGAGACGTGGCTTCGGCGAAGACCGGGCGGCCGATGACGCCGGATTCGATCAACTGGCGGGCGCGGGCGATCTTCGGATAGAGGCGCCGGTAGTAAGCGACACCCAACGTGAGACCGGCCTCTTCGGCGGCGCGATGCATGGAGAGCGCTTCGGCGTAATCCAGCGCCATGGGCTTTTCGCAGAGCACGTGCTTGCCGGCGCGCAAGGCGGCGATGGTCTGCGGCGCGTGCAGCACGACGGGCGTCGCGACGTAGACGGCATCGGCGGGACATTCGCGAAGAGCCTGGGAGATATCCGTCCAGGAGGGAACGCCGTAGGGCGCCGCCTTGCCTGGGTCACGCGTGACAATGCCGGCCAGGACGCTGCGCGGTTGTGCGAGGATGCCGGGCAGAACGCGCTTGGAAGTGATGTCGCCGATACCGATGACGAGCCAGCGGAGCATGTGGCTATGGTAGCGCGGAGTGGGGCGAGGGCCGCGCGAGAACACACGCGGCGTCAGGAGGCCGATTGACAATCGGCCGCAGGTTTGACAACCTGCCCCACATGTGGCTGCAAGTGACAGTATTGCGGCTAGATCGAAGGTAGTGTTCCGAGGAGATGCAGCGCAATCGTCCCGGCGGTGCGGAGCGGGCCCAGGCGCGGCTTCGGCGCCTCGCACGACATGACGGCATCGCCGTCCGGCCGCACGATCGTGACGTTCAGGTCAGGCTCCCCGCCGCGCCCGCCCGAGACCAGCGGCAGCAGGCGCTGTTGCAGTTGCGTGGTTCCATAGCCGATCAGCGTGTTCCGCCACCCCAGTTGCGGCGCGAGAGTGAAGCCCGACTTCCAGCCGCCGCCCGGCGTGAACGGCCGCTGCAACAACAGGACCGGCGTAAACCGTTGCGGCGCGTTCAGAATCGGCAGCAGGGGATGCGCGAACGCAAACACACCCACCGACGCGGTATAGGTCGAGAGTTCCAGGAGACCGCGTCCCCACGATGGCAGCCGCGAGCCGATCGATGCTTCGAGCGGACCCGCCAGGCTCATCGGACCCACGGGCCCCGAAAGATTCCACGACCCGCGCTTCCGCTCTCTCAGGTGCACGGTGACGTCGGCGAATCCGGTCTTTTCATCCGGCTGCACTACCACGCTCTTGGCGTCGATGTTTTCGAACAGCATGGCGCGGTTCAGCCGCGCGAGGCTCTTGCGCAGCAGGTGCTCGTCGAAAATATCGCCCTCGTCGATCGGGAGGTTGCTGCGGATCGTGGCATCGCGATAGTGATGGCTGCCGATGAACTCGATGCGGCCCACCCGGTATGGCCGGCCGCGCTCGATTGCAGGACCGCTGTCGAGATGCGCGGCGTCAATCTTCACGGAAAAATCGAGAATGCCCTGCCGTTGCGCCACGCGGCGCTCAGCAAACAGCGCGGAGCAGAGACCGGGATCGAGCGGGTAATGCGGACCGGGGTTCGCGACAATCGAAATCCGCGCATCCTTGCCGTGTATGTCGATGACGCCGGGCCGCACGCTGGCATCGAAAAAGCCCCTGGCGACGTACAGGGAACGAAGGCGCGCGACGTCCGCATCGACGGCCTCCTGGCTGTAGGAAGGCAACAGTCTCCAGCCGCTCCACAGGTACGGCACCCCGGGAAGCATGCGGCGGATGCGAAGAGCCTGCAACTTACCGCGCAACATCGAATCGCCTTCGAAGCGGACCGCCTTCACGCGGACGGCGTCGCCGATATCGACCGTGAGCTTCAGATCGACTTCGCCTTTGGCGGCGGGGGCAAGCTCATACTGAACGCGGGCGCTCCGGTAGCCCTCCCGATTGAGTTGCCGCTGCGCGTCGAGCGCGATCTGGTGGGCGCGCAGGGGGGTGATGGGCGCGGCCTCGGAAACCTTCATGTCGAGCCCGTAAGTGTTCGGCTGGGTGCGGATTTCGTGCAGGAACAGGTGGGGAGCAACCGAGGCGCGAAAGACCACGGCGACGCCACCATCGCGATCGGCAGTTTCCACGCGAATGTCATCAAACCTGCCAAGGCTCCACAAGTAGCGCACGTCCTTCGCGATGGTCCGGGCGTCGTAAGGGTGGCCCACCTGTGTGGCGAGATTCACGTGTAAACCGGTCCCCGGGACCGTCACCGACGCGACTGTGGGCGGCGAATCCTCGGCCAAAGCCGAATAAACAAAGAAGCATGTGAGAACGCCGATGTTCCGGCGGCAACCGGGCATGCCATCGCTTAATGCAACTGCGGGGCCAACCTACTTGCGGGCGGTGACCGTGATCTCGATGTGCGCCTTGGGGTCGGCCAGCTTGGTGACGCCCACCGTGGTGCGCGAGGGGCGCGGGGGGCTGAAGACCTTGGAGTACACCGCGTTCATGCGCCCGAACAGGTCCATGTCGGTCAGGTAGATCTGGACCGACACGACATTGTCGAACGTCATGCCGGCGGCCTTCAAAACGATTCCAATATCGTCCAGAGTGGTTTTGACTTCCGCTTCGAAATCGGCGGAAATCTCCTTGGTCTTGAGGTCGCGGCCGATCTGGCCGGAGATGTAGAGCGTGTCGCCCATCAGGATGCCGGGACTGAACATGGGAGCCGCGGCGCCGGGAGCGGAGGCGAATTCCGGCGGGTTGATCACTTTCTTGTCGGCAGCCGCGAGAGACACGGAGAGCAGGAGAGCGCCCAGGAGCAGAGCACTAAGGTTGTTTCGCATACGTGCAATGTAACACCAGCGCGCTGTCCGTGCCACCTCAGAGATCGCCTTCGAGAAGGTCGTCCAACGTGTAGGGACTTGCGCCAGATCTTCTCCAGATCCTGTTCCGCATGACGTCGAAGGCTCGTCGAGTCTTCCAGCTTGAACACCACTTGCCCGCGTCCTTCGGCGATGGAGCGGCGCCAACCGGATCCGCTCTTCTCGGGCTGGATCCTCCGTTTGACCAGGTGCATCGGCATCCGGTGCAATTGCGACGAACGGCCCAACGCCCGCTCTTTCCCAAATCCTCGATCTCCTCGGCAATGTGTTGCAGATCGGCTTCGTCGGACTGCAGGGCGCCGATCCATACCGGTCCGCGGCCGCGGTTGAACCCAGGGTTGGTCACGTGCAGCGGCGGACGATGAATCCCGGCGGCATCCCTCTGCATCAAATATCTTGACATAGAGATAAATGGAGGGGAAAATGAGAGCCCTGGTTTTTGCCGGCAGCATACGTTCGGATTCGTACCATCGCAAACTGGCGCGTACGGCCGCCATCGCGCTCGAAAAGGCCGGAGTGGAGGTTACTCTCGCCGACCTGAAAGACTATCCGATGCCGCTGTACGACGGCGACGTGGAGGCGGCGCAAGGTATGCCGGGAAGCGCGCAAGCGTTCAAGAGACTCCTGCGGGACCACGATGCCTTCGCGATTGCCTCGCCGGAATACAACGGGTCGTTCCCGGCGCTGCTGAAGAACGCGATCGACTGGACGTCCAGACCCGAGCCGGGCGAGACGCCGCTGGCCGCATTTCGCGGCAAGACCGCGGCCATCCTGAGCACCTCGCCCGGACCGGGAGGCGGCCTACGCGGCTTGCGGCAGTTGCGCGAGTTGCTCGAGATGATTGGCGTCAACGTGATCCCGGCGCAACTCGCGATTCCCCGCGCGCTCGAAGCGTTTGACGCCGGCGGCGGGTTGATTCGCCCGGAGGATCGGAACGCGCTGGATCGTCTGGCTGCGGACCTGGCGTTGGCGTTGCGGGAGAAAAGCGCGGCGGCGGCGTAACCGCGCCCCCCCCGCCCTGAAGTACGGAAAGGGTTGAGGCGCGCTACAATTGCGCTTTACCGAGGTGGAGATTTGAAGCT
The DNA here is from genome assembly GCA_041485845.1 of Bryobacteraceae bacterium. Lineage (GTDB taxonomy): Bacteria > Acidobacteriota > Terriglobia > Bryobacterales > Bryobacteraceae > OMOG01. The sequence continues at coordinate 946 of JBGPKH010000222.1, read as the reverse complement.
GTTTATCCTTTGTTCGCTCCTGTTGGGAGCCGCGTCGCCCGCGCCCGCTCAGGCGCCGGCAGCGAAGATACAGGCCCTGATCGTCACCGGCCAAAACGGTCACGACTGGCGCGCCGCGACGCCCGTGCTCCGCAGCTTGCTGGAGGCCACAGGAAAGTTCGAAGTGCGGGTTACCGAGGAATTCCGCGGGGCCGGCCCGGAAACGCTCGCGCCGTACGATGTGGTGATCCTGAATTATTACGAGAGCCGCAAGCCGGAGTTGCGTTGGGGCGAGCACGCCGAAAATGCTCTGGTGAACTACGTCCGTGGCGGCAAGGGGCTGGTGGTTTACCACTTTTCGCTGGCGGCCTTCGACGGCTGGACGGAGTTTGAAAAGATGTGCGGCGGCAATTGGCGGCCGAACAACGGCCACCACTCCGCGCGGCACGATTTCACCGTGCAGATCAAAGATACCGGCCACCCCATCACGCGCGGATTGGAGGCGTCCTATCCGCAGGCCAACGATGAGCTTTACGCCAACCTGCGATGGCAGCCCGAAGGCGCCTACCACGTGCTGGCCACGGCCTGGGACGACCACACCCTGTACAAGCCCAACGAGAAGCAGCCCGTTTCGGGCCCAGGGTTGAATCAACCCATGGTGTGGACCGTGAATTACGGCAAGGGTCGCGTCTTCGTCACCGCGCTGGGCCACGATCCGGATGCCATGAAGAGCGCCTTATTCGCCGCCACGTTGACCCGCGGAACGGAATGGGCCGCCAGATAGGATACAATTAAGGTATATGTGCGCCCGTAGCTCAGATGGATAGAGCGTTTGCCTCCGGAGCAAAAGGTCGGTGGTTCGAATCCACTCGGGCGTACCATTTAAGTCCAATAGAATTATGGCCGACACGGCTATATGCCGGCGGTCGTAAAGGACTGGAAGGCCATCAACAAAAGCCGTCCGGAG
>JBGPKH010000221.1:0-12368 GCA_041485845.1 Bryobacteraceae bacterium | reverse complement strand
TCGCAACACTGAAGGCGCCATCCGGTTATTCGGGTGGGATTCACGAAACGAGGACTGGCATGGCCCGAACGAGTTGGGCCGCTGGATCCTTCCGGACCGCCGGCTGCTGCAGTCGTTGCGGAGCGCGCCGGCAAAATCGTGGTTTGGGCCCGTGAGATGCTGTACGTCGGGCGAGCCGCCGGCCAAGTTCTTCGCCCTGGTGCACGACCTCTCCGACTGCGCGGTTGCTTCGATTTACTGCGATGAATCCAAGGCCGGACCCGCCGAGATTCTGGCGGTGATTCCGGCCGTCCGGCGCGCGCGCCTGCGCGACGAATTCGCGTTTGAGTTTCTGTCGTTCGCGCGTTTTCTGGGCTCCCTCAGCGAGGGCGCTGAGCTGCAGGTGCACGAAGCCATCGTCTCGGCGCTCGCGGAAGATCCGGATTCCACGGCGGTGGTCTTCTCGATCAGCAGCGGGCTGTGGCCAGACGACCTCGACCATGTCCTTTCGCGCTGTGTGGAGAAGGTGGCGGTCACGCTGTGCCAGTGGCTGGATGAGTCCGCCGGCTACGGCAAGCGCGGCTCGGTTTCCGCTGCCTGAGCGCGACGCTCATCATCCGCATGGCATCTTCCGGGCAGGACGAGACACAGGCTCCTTCGCTCGTACAGGCTTCGGGGCGAACCAGCACGGCGACTCCGTCGAGGAGTTCGAGGCAGCCGTGCGGGCAAACCGATTCGCAGAGCGCACAGCCCGTGCAGCGGTACCCAAACACGACTGGAACGGTCTTGGAAATAGTCCGCATCCCTTCTCCCGACAAAATTCCGATAGAAATGGGTATAGCACTCTTCGGGTCCGGAGGCAAGGCTCCTCGTCCACCCAGGTAGAATAGCGGATTGACCGCCCTCGTCCCACTCATCGACTTCCAGAATGTCACCGTGCAGCGCGGCGACCGCATGGTCCTCGACAGCGTTACCCTCTCGATCGCGCAAGGCGAGCACGTCGCCATCCTCGGTCCCAACGGCTCGGGCAAGTCCACGCTCATCAAGCTCATCTCGCGCGAGCTCTACCCGCGGCTCAAACCCGAGCCCTGGTCTCTGCGCATTCTGGGCCGCGACCGCTGGCATCTCTTCGACCTCCGCAATCACCTGGGCCTGGTCTCCAACGACTGGATGCAGATATGCACCCGCGATTACTCGGGCTACGAGATCGTGCTCTCCGGATTTTTCGGCAGCGTGGGGATCTGGCCCAATCACGAGGTCACGCCGGAAATGGAGGGGAAGGCGAGTGAGGTCATGAAAACGCTCGAAATCGCGCACCTCGCCCGCCGCAACACCAACGAGATGTCTTCGGGCGAGGCGCGCCGCATTCTGATCGCCCGCGCGCTGGTCCACAACCCGCAGGCGCTGGTGCTCGACGAGCCCACCACCAGCCTGGATCTGCACGCCACTCACGAGCTGCGCGAGATCTTTCGCAAGCTGGCGGGCAACGGCATCGGCATCGTCATGGTGACGCACCACCTGCCGGACATCATCCCCGAGGTAGGTCGCGTGGTGCTGTTCCGGGCGGGGCGTGTGTACTGCGACGGCCCCAAGGACCAGGTCCTGCAACCGGCGCCGTTGAGCGCCTTGTTCGGCCTCCCGGTGGAAGTCCTGAATCGCGGCGGCTACTACCACGTCTTGTAAGGCAGCCTACTCCAACAGGTGACGGTACTCGTCCGGGTCGAGGCCGAATCGCTCCATCTGCCGCGGCAGGTCGGCGCGCAAGGTCTCGGGCGTGCTCTTCACCCACGCCACGATGACGGTCTCCACCCCGACGCGGTTCTTGCCATCGTCCTCCGCGATGGCTTCCGCCGCCCCGCGCAGTTGGGCCGCGGTGGCGTCCCGCACGGGACGAGGCGTCTGCGCCAGCACCTGGTTGAGGAGATCTTCGGCTGCATCGTTCCAGTTCATCGGTTCTATGATATCCATCCCGGCTGCTCCCGGCCGCTCCCGGCCGCGACTCCCCCGGCCCCTGCTATCGTAAAGTCTTATGGCCAGGACCAAGCTCAAGAGCCCGGCGCCGGCGTTGCGCGGGCCCTCCGCGACGGCGGCGGCCACGGAACCGGAACCTGCCCTCCTGGGCGGTTCTTCTCTCCCCTGGTGGATCGCTTTTTCGTTCCTGGCAGTGCTCGCCTTGGTAGAAGTCTGGATGCCCCTCAGCCGGATTTCCGCGCGCTACGAGATCGGCTACAACGAAGGTTGGAATTCCTACCTGCAACAGGCCGTGGCCGATGGGGCGCGCATCTTCGGCAAGCCACCCGTTTACGCCTATGCCAACTACCCGCCGCTCTCCTTTCACGTGGTCGGCTGGCTGAGCAGGCTGACCCGCGACGTCACCCGCACGGGACGATGGATCTCGGCGCTCTCCTTCGGCGCGTTGGCTCTCCTGACCGCACTCACGGTTCACCGCCTGACCCGCTCCCGCCGCTCCGCTGCATTCTCCGCTCTCAGCCTGATCATCTTCATCGGCGCCTTGAAGGCCGACCGCATCGGTATGAACGATCCGCACCTGCTGGGGATGGCTTTCGTCGCCTTCGGCTTTTACGCCTACGTACGGGATCCCGGCTCTACGAAGTGGCTGCGGATTTCCGCCGTGGCGTTCGCACTCGGGCTCTTCACCAAGCAGACCCTGCTGGCGTTCCCGTGCGCTGTCGGCATTCAACTGCTGTTGACGTCCAGGAAGCGTTTCTTCGCGTGGCTTTGGACCGCCGTGGGCGCCTCCGTGTTTCTTCTGGTGATGACATTCGCGTTGGATGGCTCCCACTTTCTGGAGCACCTGGCCTTCCCGCGGGTCTATTCCTACGCCTTCTTCCTCTCCAACACCGTGTGGTACCTGCTTTTCTTCCAGACGGCCATCATCGCATCGCTGGCGTGGTGTTTCGGCAATGCTCTCTCCAGCCGGAACAGCCTGCTGGTGTGGGCCTTCGCGCTGGCTCACCTGATGGCGTTCTTCTTCGCGGCCGGCGCCGGCGCGGACCTGAACCATCTCTTCGATCCGGCGGTCACTCTGGCGATCATCGGCGGAATCGCCCTCCCCTACGCGGTGTGGGTAAGCCAGCGGGTGCGATTCCGCAGTGTCCTGCTCGCCATTCTGCTGACCGTGCCGTTTTGCATGGGTGCGCTCACCATGCTGGCTCCGCGGATCCAGGAGGACGCCTCGACGCTTCGCAGCATCCCCCAAATCGAGCGGGATTTCGCCGGCGCCGTGGACTTCCTGCGGTCGCGTCCGGGACCGGCGCTTTGTGAGAGTTTGCTGCTGTGCTTCGAAGCGGGCAAGCCGGAGGAGATCGATGCCTACGATGTGGACCAACTGGTGAAGACCGGCAGGGTGCCGGAATCGGCGATCCTGCGGCTGCTCGACGAACGCCACTTCTCGACGATCCAACTGGTGACCAGCGAGCCCATCGCGCCCGCCGAACGCACGCGCTTCTCGCAGGCGTTCATGACCCGGCTGTTGACCAAGTATCAGCCTGCCATGCAGACGAATTCGTACGCCATCTTCACGCCGAAATAGCGGCAGGCCGGGGACCTGCCCACCATAGGCGCTAACTTTAGAAGTGCCCAGCGGTTTCGAAGTTCCTTTGGTTGCTGGTTGTTTGAAACGGGGAGCTTCACCGGATCCGGCCTTCCTTTCCTGGCCGCCTTCCACAGGAGGGCGTTTGACGGACAAGTGGCAGCTCCCGCCCCGATGAGAAGGGGATTGAAACTCCGCGGCTGGGGCGGGGGCGGGGCGTGGCAAGGATGGGAGCGCGGCGATGCCGGGATCTGTGGTACGGATCGCGACTGCTTTCGGAGGTCAGCAAAGCGGCGGCGAAGCGTTCTGCCGGAGAGCGGAGGCGACGGGGCGACCGTCGCGGGGGAGCGCTCCCGCCCCGATGAGAAGGGGATTGAAACTCTCATCAGCTCCCTGTTTGAGGTCCGCGGCGGGACCTGGGAGCGCTCTTGCCCCGATGAGAAGGGGATTGAAACTTAACGTGCAAGGTTGCAGCGATCCCGACAAGGCATTACTACAGTGAGCGCTCCCGCCCCGATGAGAAGGGGATTGAAACGGATCCACCCGCCCATGGTCCGCTGTTCGTACGACAACCTGGGAGCGCTCCCGCCCCCATCGAAAGCAGGTACTTCATAACTCCATCTTCCTGCCTCCCCAGGCCTGCTCGGCCGCCGCCACTAACTCCGGCAAGATGTTCCGTCCCAAGTCCAGTTCGAACTCCCTCTTGCCTTGCCGCAGCCGCACGTTCTCAGGCTCCGGAGCGTTCAAGACCACCAGCAGCGGAATGGCCTCCGTCGGCGAAACGGCCCACGGCTTCAGAATCACCGGACTGGCCATCCGCGCCTCCGTGCCTTCTTTGTCCATCACGTTGAGTGTGGTTGGCTCCGGGTCTTCCGGCGTTTTGAAGTGAAAAATGATGGGCAGCCCCAGCCGCGCACGCGGGAACGTCTTCTCCGGGTGAACGGGCGCGTGCTGCGGCGCCCACTGTTCCGTCAGCCTGCGAATCTGGTCCGGCTCCGGCCAGGTGCTGCGTCCCCGCAAGCGATAGCGCTTCTGCCGGAAGTCCCGCAGCATTTCAATGCACTGCTCCCAGCATCTCTGCCACGAGTACGTCTGCGCTCCCATCACCGCCGTGCCGCCCGTCAGCACCGGCCACCCGCGGTTCGCTCCTGCGTGTATGGCTTCCTCTCTCCACTGGTAAGTGTAAGGTGCGCAGTACAGGGAACCGGCGCCGCGCCGGGTCCTGCCCCCGATGCCGCCAAACGTCACCCACGCCCACAGCGCCGTGTCCACATCAGTCTGAACGCCTCCCTCCACCGCGACTTCCAGGCGGAACCGGCCTCCGAAATAGAGGTTCCCGATGTGCTTGCGGTCCTCCTGCGCGGGGAATAACGCATAGTCGGGCTGTAGTTTCTCCCACCGGCCGCTCGGCCCCATGCCGGCCGCCGCGCGCTCCGTGCCGCGGTCCGCAAACAGCATGCGCAGACGAACCTTCGACGCCAGTTCCGTGCTGCCCCAAATCGCAGCCTCTGCTTTGCGCAAGTCGTCGGGGTTCGCGTATTGCGCACCGGCAGTCGCGCGCCACCAGAACCGCAACTGTCCTCGGATGGCAGGAATCCGGAACGGGTCCTCGACGTCGTTATGACCGGCTTCCGCGCCTCCGCCATAGAGCGCGGTCATCACGCGGAATTCTAAGTCCAGGTACGATTCCTTCCGCTGAGGCAATTCCGGAGGAATAGAATACTTCGCGGAAATGTCGCGGCGAATGCTCATCACGGTACTCGCTCAACATTCTACTCCTACCTTCCCCCACACCGCCGCCGAAGTCCCCACCGGCGCACTGCCCCCTTACCTTCCCCCCAAGAGGCAGCCGCCCCGCGCGCCCACTGTCGCGCCCGCCCCTATCTCCCGCCCGCCGCCGGCCAGGCAGCCGCCCCGCGCGCCCACTGTCGCGCCCGCCTCTATCTTCCCCCCGACGCCGCCGCCGACGGCCCCACCGAGTTTGTCAGTGTCACCGAGACAGTTCCGAGAGCGGTGGTGTCTCCCGAGAACGTGAAAAGAAACGTCAGCGAAAACGCGCCGCCGTTCGCCACAGCCGTGGCGTTGGCCGGATCGAACCAAGGCGCTGCCGTGCTGGTCAGTGACACCGTAAACGACGTGCCGTTCAACTGCGTCCCTGAAGCGGCGGTGAAAGTCAGTGAAGCGCCGACGCCGTTCAGGTCGCGCGGCGTCGAACTGGCGTCCAGGAACACCAGGAAGCTCGTCGCCGTAATACTTGTAATTCTCACTGACCCCGCCACAATCACCGGCGCCAGCCGCGGCACCGTGATCCCTACGCTCGGCGCCGGAAACGGAACCGACACTGACTGGCCGGTCGAGGCCACAGTCAGTGACGCCAGTTGCACCGTGATTACTCCCGCCACAGAACCTAATTGGACCGCGGGCAGGGTAACGGACGCCGTCGAGTTGGCCGGAATCGCGACGGTCGCACTCGTGTTTCCGGTGACAAACTGCACGGCGGGGTTGGTGAATCCCGCCGGCAGCCCGGCGGCGTTCGGCGTGAACGTCAGCCGGTAAGTACCGTTGAGCGCCACGGGGTATCCCTGCCCCAGGCTCGTTTGCGGCGCCGGCTGGTCCGTGATAGTGGCCGGCTGTGTGACCGAAATCGAAATCGGAGGCAGTGCCGGATTCACCGTCAACGCGAATACCCCCACCGGCGCCTGCCCCGCGGTGTCCTGCACGCGCACGTTCAACGGGAAGCTCCCGGCGGTCGACGGCGTCCCCGAAAGAACCCCGGCGGCGCTGAGGGTCAGGCCGGGCACGGATCCCGACGCCAGCGACCACGTCAAAGTCCCGGTGCCGCCCGTGGCGGTGAAAGTCTGCGAGTAGCTTAGGTTCACGAAAGCCGGCGGTAAGGCGGCCGGGCCGGTGATGGACAAGGCCGCATTCACCGTCAACGTAAGAACCACCGTGTTCGCCTGCCCCGCGGTGTCCTGCACGCGCACCGTCAACGGAAAGCTCCCTGCGGTGGTCGGCGTCCCCGAAAGGACCCCCGCGGCGCTCAGGCTCAGGCCGGGCACGGACCCCGACGCCAACGACCACGTCAAAGTCCCGGTGCCGCCCGCGGCGGTGAAAGTCTGCGAGTACGTCGTGTTGACCACCCCTGCCGGCAAGGTGGCCGGGCCTGTGATTTGCACCGGCGGCTGCCCCACCGTTTCCGTCACCGGACTCGCAGTACTCGGTCCGTTCTTCGCATCGCCGCCATAGGACGCCGTGATCGAATGCGTGCCCAAAGCCAGGGTGGAGATCGTCAACGTTGCCGTTCCACCGCTCAGTGTGGCGGTTCCGAGCGTGGTCGAGCCGTCCAGAAATGTCACGGTTCCGGTGGCGGAAAACGGCGTGACGATGGCGGTGAGAGTGACCGTCTGGCCGGGCGCGGACGTGGCCGGCGATACCGACAGGGTCGTGGTGGAATTCTGGAGCACGGCCACGATCCGCCACGCGAACGTGCCGGGGATGCGGCTCACCGGAATGATACCGCCGGGGAACGGCTGGTTGGTGAGGGGATCGAGCAGCAACCCGGCGAAGGGGCTAAAGTCGCCCGCCCGTTCCGCCGATGTTGGTACATATGCAACGACTGGAAAGCCGTCGGCCAACAGGACCGTGCCGCAAAACTGCTGATTTGGTCCGGCGGGCAACGGGAGGTTTCGGTAGGTCGCGAGGTTGGCCGCGCTCATACTACCGGCCAGCAGGAGATCTCCTGCACTATTGGGCTTGGAAACGTAAGCTACCGAGTTGAACGGAACGAACCCGCTGGGGAACGGAATGCAGGGTGTCGTCCCTACGTTGATCGTGACCGGGTTCGAGGAGCTCGCGGAAAACTTGGAATCGCCGGTATAGGACGCAATCACGGTGTGGCTTCCGGTGGCCAGCGTGGATGTCGAGAAGGTTGCGGTTCCGTTGTTCAGCGCTACCGTGCCCAGGGTCGTGGAACCCTCCTTGAACAGTACGAATCCGGTGGCGCCGGAACCCGTTACGGTCGCGGTCATGGTTACGGTCTGGCCGGGAGTCGCCGCCGCCGGTGTGGCCGAGAGCGTAGTGGTGGTTGCGGTGGTTGCCGGATTAATGGTCTCGACGAAGATATTGGATTCCCTCGCAGGATTGTTGGCGTCCCCGCTATAGAAGGCCTGCAGCGAGTGTGCGCCGACCGCCAGATTGGAGGTAGTGAGGGTCGCGGCCCCGTTCTTCACGATGCAATCCGTTCCCGTGAGACAGATCAGGAAGCTGGAAGAGAAGGCGTCGAAGATGGTGATCGTCCCCGTAGCGGTGGACGGTGAAATGGTCACCGTCAGGGCCACCGGCTGGCCGAAAATCGCGGGGTTCGGCGACCCGGAAAGGGTCACGGCCGCGGTGGTCTGATTGATGACCTCGATGATTTGGTTGGACGTGCTCGGATTGTTGTTGCTGTCGCCTCCGTAAGTGGCGGTCAGCGTGTGGCTGCCGGCGGTGAGCGACGAGGTGGTGAAGGTGGCGCTCCCGTTGTTGACCGCCGCGGCGCCGATCGTGGTGCTTCCGTCCTTGAAGGTCATGGTCCCGGTGGCGCCGGTCGGGATCACCACCGCGTTCAGGGTGACCGGCTGGCCGGCGTTTGCCGGATTCGGCGAGACCGAGAGGCTCGTCTGCGTGGAATTCGCGGCCGCATTGACCACCAGGTTGACCACTGGCGAGGAACTGGCGCTGAACGAGCTATCGCCGGCATAGGACGCGGTGATCCCGTGGTTGCCCGTCGCCTGGAAGGTGGTCACCAGCGTGGCGCTTACGTTATTAAGGGTGGCTTGGCCAAGTGGGTTCGTTCCGTCACGGAAGGTCACGGTTCCCGTGGCGCTGGTGGGGATGACGACGGCGTTCAACGTGACCGGCTGGCCGGCGCCGGCAGGGTTCGGGGAGACGGAGAGGCTGGTGGTCGTGGCGGTGCTTCCCTGCCCCACGGTAACACCCACGGGCGCGGACGTGCTCGCGTTGAAAGTGCCATCGCCACTATAACTTGCGGTCATCGTGTGGCTCCCCGCCGCGAGGCTGGAGATGGGCAGGGTGGCGGCGCCGTTGTTCAGGCTCGCCCCGCCAATTGGGTTCGTTCCGTCAAAGAAGGTCACGTTCCCGGTGGCGTTCGCGGGGCTCACCGTGGCGGTGAGGGTTACCGTCTGGCCCAGCGTGGCCGAAGTCGGGGAGGCCGTCAGGCTGGTAGTGGAAGCGGCTTTCACCACCAGGGTTACCGCGGTCGAACTGACGCCGGCGAACGACGCGGTCAGGAAGTGGCTTCCCGGCGAAAGCAAAGAAGTGGCGAAAGTGGCCGTTCCGTTGGACAGGTTGGCGCTGCCCATTGGGTTCGTTCCGTCAAAAAAGCTCACGGTCCCGGAAGCACTCGATGGGCTCACCGTCGCGGTCAGGGTCACGGTCTGCCCGACGCTCGCCGGATTCGGGCTGACCGTGAGGGTGATGGACGCACTCGGGTTGACGGTCAGGCTGACCGGCGGCGAGGTGCTCGGCGCGCGGGCGTTGTCGCCGTTGTAGGTGGCCGTCAGGGAGTGCTGGCCCGCCGCCAGGCTGGAGGCCGTGAAGGTCGCGGTCCCGTTGGTCAGTGCCACCGTGCCAATTGGGTTCGTTCCGTCATTGAAGGTGACGGTCCCGGTAGCATTCGAAGGAGACACGGTCGCGGTCAGGGTCACGGTCTGGCCCGCGTTGGCAGGATTGGGGCTGACTGACAGGCTGGTCTGAGTGGCGTTCCGGCCAACCGTCTGGGTGATCGCTTTTGCCGTACTGCCGATGTAGTTGTTATCGCCACTGTAAGTAGCGGTCAGGATGTGGTCTCCTGCCGACAGGGTGGCGGACGAGATGCCGGCGCTGCCATTCCCCAGAACAGCGGTGCCCAGCGCAGTCTGGCCATCGAAGAACGTAACCGTGCCGGTGGCTCCGGGTCCAGTCACCGTCGCCGTGATGATTACCAACTGGCCGACGGACGACGGATTCGGCGATGAGGAGAGAGTGGCCGTGCTGGACGCCTGGTTGATGGTCTGAGTGGTTCGGCCCGAGCTGGAGTTGAAATTGTTGTCCCCTGGGTAGCCGGCCGAAAGGTTATGGCTACCCGCCGCCAGACTGGTGGTCGTGAACGTCGCGGTTCCATTGCTCAAATTGGCCGAGCCGATTTGGTTACTGCCGTCGAAGAAGGTCACGGTCCCTGTGGCGCGGCTGTCCAATGTTGCAGTCAGGGTCACCGGCTGCCCATAGGTGGACGGGTCCGGCTGCGACGAAACGGATACCGGCGGAGTCGCCTTGTTTACAGTCTGCGAGACGGTGTTCGAAGTGAACGTCTGCTGGTTGGCATTAGTATACGAGGCGTTCAGTTGATGCGTGCCGGCGGATAGCGAAGAGACTGGAAAGGTCGCGGTCGTACCGCTGAAGTTGGCTTGGCCAATCGGGGTTCTGTTCCCGGAGGTGCTGATGAAGACCTCGTAAAAAGTCACTGTCCCGCTGGCGGTGGAACTGGCCGTACAGGTCAGGGTCACCGTCTGGCCGAAAGTGGATGTGCTCGGATTGTTCGTCAGGGTCAGGGTGAACAGGCTCTGTCCGAAGGACGGCGACGCGCCAGCGGCCAGCAAGGCGAGGATGGAGACTGGTCGCAGGCCGCTCATTGCGCGTCCTCCCCGTGAACCGCCGGGATGAACACCACCCGGCCCGCGCTTCCGTCACGGAAGAAGATGCCGCCCGGCTGCCGCGGCCGCGCCGAAATCAGGAACGTGTCGCGGTTGCGGAGCGGAATAAGATCCACCGGCGGCGTTGGTGACGAAACGCTTTGGATTTCGCCCGACGCCAGATCCACCGAAGACACAGCCCTGGCTCCCGGACGCGCGACTATCAGCGATTCCCCGTCGGACCCCGGATGGATCTTGCCGATACCGCTCACGCCCGAGATCAGCACCCGAGCTGCCGGCGCGGAGGCGATGTTCTGCAAGAGGTGAATCGAGCCGGTGCTGCGCTCGGAGACCGCCGCGTCGGTGCCGTTGCGCAGGACCGCGATGGAGACGATCTGTCCGGCCGACAGCACCAGTTGCGGAGGGCCGTCACGGGGAACCCGGAAGACGGAATGCCCGGAGGCGATCAGCAGCAGGTTGCCTTCATCGCTCACCGCGGCAGTGAGCGGCTGCTCGGGGAAGGCCGCCGTGTCCAAATCCATGGCCACCTGGGGAGCTGCGGGAAGTCCGGTGAGAAGCTGCAGGCGGCCCGCGGAGGCGGAAAACAAAATCGCGGCGCCGGCCGCGGGGCTGAAGACCACCCAATCGGCGGCGGTCATGGCGCCGGAAAATGACGCCACACGATCGACTGCGCCGCCATTCAGGTACAGAATTCCGAGGCCGGCGTCGCCGCGCTGCGCCAGCGCGAAATCCTGCGCGGGCGCCATGTGGATGCGGGTGACGCCATCCGGCAGAGGAAGCGGATCACTGAAGAGGTACGAGCCCGGCACGCCCGAAATGGCGCGCAAAACCGGCCGGGACGGGTCGGCGACATAACCGGCCACTGGTCCCGAGACGTTCACGGCCCCAGGCAGCGCAGCGGCGATCAGCGCCAGAAGACCGCAACGAAGAAGAGTTCTTATCATATGGCTTCCCCTTTGCGGCCTAACGCGGCGGCCCGATGATGATGCCGGTGCCCACGCCAATAGTGCCCGACGGTGGGGTTGGCGCCGGTGGCGTGGGAGAGCTGCTTCCCTTTCGTGTTGCCACAACCGCCGCCGCTGCGCCGGCCGCCGCCACACCCACTACGATGCCGACGATCGCGCCGGTGGAAATTCCCGCCGCCGCGGCGACGGTGGTCTGCGCGATGCTGGCGTTGGCCTCCAATCCCTGGTGCGAGGCGTGCACCTTGATCTCGAACCGGCCTCCATTGGGATTCAGTTGCATGCGCGGCATCACCGCGCGCCCGCCGCTGTTCGTCACGATCGTGGCGCTCTTGGAGCCGGTGACGAAGGCGCCCCCCGGGCCGCTGTCGGGCAGCAGGAAGGCGACCACGGCGCCGGCCACGGGCTTGTGATTCTCGTCCTCCACCTGCACGATAGTCTCCCTTGCCGTGCGCAGCTTGATATTGTTGATGGCGCCTTCTCCCTCGAGTATGACCAGGCTGATTCTCCGCGGCGCCGGCGGCTGCTGCGCCGCGAGAACCATGCACGCCAGAACCGGCGCTATTAAGGATCGGATTGTGCGTGACTGCATGAAGATGCCCACCCCTCGGGCCGTTCAATCTTAATGGAAGGTAGTGAGCAAAAACAAGCAGGCCGTTTCAGCGGAGTGCGGAATGGTACTCAGGGCGGAACAGGCGGAACGCCTATCGTATTATGACGGTTATCAGTATAACGAAAGGTGTCATAGTTGCCGCATGGTGAAAGCGAGCGATCCCGGCCCCGAGTCTTTCCTGCCCCTGCCGGCCGCCGTATTCCACATCCTGGTGGCGGTGGCCGGCCGGGAACGGCATGGGTACGCCATCATGCAGGACGTCGCGGCCCGTACGGACGATATAACAGCCGCGCATAATTAAAGGGACATACATGGCTACCCGATACTTGTCGGCCTTCGGCCGGTTAAGGCAGGCCGCGCAGCGCTGCTGAGTTCCCGCGGCCTACCACGTCTGTTCTGGGCTGGGTGTCGTGTCGAGATTCTTCATGTCCCTAGAGCTAGACTTTTGCGTGGCTGTTATAGCTGCGCATGAGTCCCGGAACCTTGTACGGGTCGATCAAGCGCATGCTCCAGGACGGGCTTATCGAGGAACTGGAGGAGCGGCCCGACCCCGAGCATGACGACGTCCGGCG
>JBGPKH010000220.1:0-12377 GCA_041485845.1 Bryobacteraceae bacterium | reverse complement strand
GCCAGGAACAGCCCGTCGCCGTGACCCCCACATTGAGCGTCTGGGAAGTAGAGTCCACCGTGGCTGCGGAGCTGAACGAGACCGGACATCCCGCGGACTGGATGATAATGAACATCTGCCCCGCGACCGTGATGCTGCCGGTGCGCTGGGGTGATGTGCTGGGGGCCACCGCATAATTGACTGTGCCGTTGCTCGCGCCGGAGGCTCCCGATGTGATGGTAAGCCACGGTGAATTGGACACGGTGGCCGACCATGGACAGGACTGCGAGGTGTTGACTGTGATCGAACCCGCGCCGCCAGCCGCCCCGAACACCGCGCCCGCCGGAAGCAGCACCACAAACGGCTGGCTGGTGAACGCCCAGATCGCCGACCCTGCGACGCCGCCTTCGTTCCTGCCGAATACCTGCCAGTAGTAAGTGGTACACGGGAATAAGGTTCCTGGACTATAACTGGTGTTTGCCGTATTAGTCAGGAACGCGGGTGGTGATGACTCGCCAATGTACAAGTCGAACGAGGTAGCCCCCGATGACGTGGTCCAGCTCAAGGTGGGTACTCGGGGAACTCCCGTCGCGGCGTTGACCGGCGCCGTGAGATTGGGAGCGAACGGCGCAATGGGAACCAGCGCCGAGGCGCTGGCCGGTTGAGAACTGCCGCCTGTCAGGTTCGCCTGTATCGTTACTTGCGCCGGGGCATCCACCGGCACGAGGATGGTCACAATCACGGGCGGATAACTGGCGCCGGGGTTCAGCGTATCGCTTCGGGAGCAGGTGGTGTTTCCACACTGCCACCCGGTTCCCGATATCGACACCTTGGTCAGCGACGCCGGAATCGTAAGCGACAGCGTCACCGTTCCAGCCGTAGGGTTAACCAGGTTGGCGTTGCTCACCACTACGTTGAAGCTCGTGTTCACGCCCCGCGGGAAGCTTGCGGCGTTGGTTATGGATACCGTCAGGCCGGACGCTGTTCCCAGCAGGACGCTGGCCTGATTTACGCCGTTTCCGCTATTGACCACAACCAGGTCCGGCTTACCATCGCCGTTGAGCTCTCCCACTGCGATCGCGATCGAATTCCCGCCTGCCGGATAGGTTGCCGCCGCCTGGAACGTGCCATCGCCATTGCCGAAGGCCACGCTTGCCGTGTTCAAAGAACCGTTGACCCAAGCCAGGTCCGGTTTTCCGTCCGCGTTGAAATCCCCCACTGCCAGGGCGATGGGGTTGGATGCGCCAAAGGCCATCGGAAATTGAAAACCACCGCTTCCAAACCCCAGCAACACTGCGATGGAGGTGTTGCCGTTGACCACCGCCAGATCCAGTTTGCCGTCGCCATCGAAGTCCGCCGCCGCCAGCGAATGCGGAGTGGCCCCCGCGGCATAGTAGGCCGGCGCTTGGAAGGTGCCGTCGCCGTTGCCCAGGAGGACGCCCACCTGGTTCAGGGAAACGCTGGAAATCGCCGCCATCAGGTCCGCTTTCCCGTCGCCATTGAGGTCGCCCACCGCGATCGACTGTCCACTCCCCGCCAGGCCGTACTTCACGGGGTTGGCGAAGGTGCCGTCGCCGTTGCCGGTCAGCACGTAGACTCCGCTGTCGCTCTGCGTGACGATCGCTACGTCCGCCTTTCCGTCCGAATTGAAGTCGCTCACCAATACGCCGAGAGGATCCCCGCCCGTCGTATAGTCCACGGCCGTCTGGAACGTGCCGTTGGCGTTGCCCAGCAGGACGCTGATGCCTCCCGCGTCTGCCACTACCAGATCCTGGATCCCGTTGCCGTCGAAGTCGCCCACGGCGATGGCGCGCGGTACCCGATCCAACGCATAGTTCACCGCCGTCTGCAAGGTTCCGTCGCCGTTGCCCATCAGCACGCTCACGTTGGAGTCTGAGGAATTGGCAATAGCAAGGTCCCCTTTTCCGTCGCGATTGAAGTCGGCCACGGCAACCGAGTCCGGACCAATACCGGTTCCGTAGCCTGCCGGCGACTGAAATCCGTTCACCGCAACCGGGGTGACGGTCTGGATCAACGGCGTCGAGCTGCTTGGGATATTGGAGATGTCTCCGCCATACAACGCCCGCAAGGATCGGCTGCCCGAAGGCAGGAGCCGGGTCGTGAGTGAGGCCTGCCCAAAAGCCACTGAACTTATCCCGAGTATGTTAGACCCATCGAAGAATGTTACCTTCCCCGTAGCGCCTATGGCAACCGTCGCCGTCAGAGTTACCGGCTGGCCCAAAGTGGACGGGTCCGGTGAGGCGGTAAGGGCAGTCTGCCCCTGCGCTGCGGCAACGCACACCAACGCAGAGCAGGCCAGCCGCAACGCAATTTGCATAGGATGACTCCAAATCGGCATAAGTTATGTTATAGAGACTGTATCCGACCTATAGCCAAACCGGTTCCGAACTAACTATGAAAGTCTAAGACCGATTATAGTTCAAGTTTCACAAAGTAGGTCGCGTAAATTGAGGGCTTTGATCTCGCGGTCTCGCGGCTGGTGCGCCCAACCCGCTCAACCGGGCTCAGCGGCCGTTACTGACTTTCGGGGACTTCCGTCACGGGCTGCTGCTCCTACTGAGCCGCGCGCGCCGGCGGTCTAAGGCGATTTTCCGTCCCGGGCTGCCAGGGACCGGCCTGCCGGCCGGCCCTTGGGCTTCGTACACGGCGAGTGGGGCGGCAGCCAATCCTGGCTTGCAGTTGCAGGCGGCCTTCCGGCCGGCTTCCCGGTTTGCCGGAATAAGCACCGAACTTCTGAATGGATACTTAGCCTCGCAAGAAACGCGAGCCATGGTATTTTCCGGCCCGCCGCCGGCGCAGGAGGTGGAGCACGCGGTCTTCGAACGTCGGACCTTTGGACCTGGACGTTCGCCAAAATCCGCCAGCTCTGGCACGGCTGCCGCAGAGTCTGCGACGACTGCTAGCCCATCATGCGGAGTTCGACCTGGGGGTGCGACGACTGCTGAAAGGTGCGGGAGCCCTGGGTGCGGAACTCGTATCGCTCGATGGCTACCGCAGCCCCCTTGTCGTTGCTGCGAATGACGCACCCGTAGATCATGAGCTTCATCGGGCAGGAATCGTTGAGCAGGACCGGCCAGTTCATCGACAACTCGACGGGCATGCCCGCGGTCAGCAGGTTTTCGGTGCTGAACCAGACGCCGCCGCTGGATATATTCAGCGTCTTTCCACTCCCGGTTTCGGCGATCCGCTGACCATAGAGCATTTTATAGCGCACTTCCTGCTCGATCTCGAAGCGGCGCTTGGTGCGCCTCTCGCGCTCGCCGTTCTTCTGCACCTTCGGTTCGTTCATCTGGGTCACCCGCTCATTCGCTTTCCCTTGCAAAATTGCATAGCGGCCGCCCTCCGCTCAATATGTCTTTAGTTAATCCGGCACCGTTAACCGGTCCGGAAAATAGCTCTAGTTGCGCGGATAACCCATTTGTTTTCAAGTAACACCGACTGGGCCTGGCCCCCACGGCGGGCCCACCTCCGGCCGCTACTCCTGCCCCGCAAAAAAAAACTTCAAAAATCTTTCCAGAATACTAGACAATCAGATCTTAAATTGCTACCATCAAATCAACACAGACAGCATCCCTGGCGGTGAGTCCCCTCCCACCGCCAACCCCTCTGAGTGCAGGCCCCGAGTACCCAACTCGGGGCCTTTTACTTTTTGGCTGACCGCTTCCGGGCGCACTTGCGGCTGTCCGGCACTGTTGTATTTTTCAACAGAAATCGCCGCAAAAAGATTTTTCAAAAAAACACTGGACAAACAGGTCTGAAAGTTGCTAATCTTAAACCAACACAGACAGCATCCCAGGCGGTGAGTCCCCTCCCACCGCCACTCTCTGAGTGCAGGCCCCGAGTACCCAGCTCGGGGCCATTAATTTTTTGGGAGGGATGTCAAACCGCCGTCAGGTGCACGGACGTCGCCTTAATCACCGCACGCAACTCATCGCCCGCCTGCAACTGCAGTTCCTCCGCCGATTGCGCCGTCACCACGGCTACCAGCGGAAACCCGCAATCCAGCTCCACACGGGCCAACGGCCCTTCCAGAATCACCGACCGGACCCTGCCCGAGAGGCGGTTCCGCGCACTCGACGTCTGCGGCGATTCCCTGGTGAGCACCACGTCTTCCGCCCGGATGCAGGCGCACACGGGGCCGGATTCTCCGCCATCGACGCATTGCAAATGCCATTCGCCCACCTCCACGGTGAGCAGGCCGGATGCCCGTCCGGCAATCTCGCCGGGCAGCACATTCTCCACCCCCACGGACTCCGCCACCTGGGCGTCGGCGGGGTGCCGGAATACATCCTGGATCGGCCCGGCCTGGCGGATGCGCCCTTCCACGATCACCGCCATCCGGTCGCCCAGCGCAACTGCCTCCATGCGGTCGTGGGTGACCACGATGGCGGGCACCGCCGATTCCACCAGGATGCGCCGCAACTCGTGCCGCGTGCGTGTGCGGGTGGCCGCGTCCAGCGCGGAGAGCGGCTCGTCGAGCAGCAGCAGGGCCGGATCCGCCGCCAGCGCACGCGCTAACCCCACTCGCTGCTGCTGGCCGCCCGAGATGGCACGCGGCATCCGGCCGGCGAGTTGCGCCAGGCCGAATGCTTCGAGTAGCCCGTCTGCACCACCGCGCCGTGCTGCGTAGCCCACGTTCTCCGCCACTGTGAGGTGCGGGAACAGCGCGTAGTCCTGAAACAGAAGGCCGGCTCGACGTTGTTGCGGCGGCACAAAGACGCCACGCACAGAGTCGTACCAACAGCGGCCGTCGAAAACGATCGATCCGCTATCGGGTTTCTCCAGGCCCGCCAGCAAACGCAGCAGCGTGGTCTTGCCGGACCCGGAAGGGCCGAACAGCACCGTCACCGGGGATTCGCCGAGCGGGATCGTCAGATTCGCGTCCAACTCGAACCCCGAGCGAAGGCGCTTCCGGCAGTGGCACTTCAGCTCAGCGGCCATACCGGCCAGATCCGCCGCTGGAGTGCGTAGGTGAGCGCCAGCACGGCGAACGAAAGGCAAAGGAGAAACAGCGAGGTCTCCCCCGCCGCGGCGTAGTTCAGGGACTGCACCTGATCATATATAGAGATGGATACGGTGCGAGTGACGCCGGCGATATTGCCGCCCACCATCAGGACCACGCCGAACTCGCCCATCGTGTGAGCGAAGCTCAAGATCGCCCCGGTCGCAATCCCCGGCAGCGCCAGCGGCACCAGCACGCGCCGGAACGTCGCCAGGCGCGACACGCCCAGGCACCACGACGCTTCCAGAAGCTTCCGGTCCACCGCCGCAAAGCCGGCGGCCACAGGCTGCACGGTGAACGGCAGGCTGTACAACACCGATGCCACCAGCAGACCCTGAAACGAGAAAGGCAGCATGCCGCCCGTCAGCTTGGCATACAGCGCGCCGGCCGGACTGCGCGGCCCGATGGCCAGCAGCACATAAAACCCCAATACGGTGGGAGGCAGCACCAGGGGAAGCGACACCACCGCTTCCACCAGGAACTTCCAGCGCCGGCGTGAAAAGGTGATCCAATACGCCAGCGGAAGACCGAGAGCGAGTAGCACCAGCATTGTCGAAACCGCAAGGCGCACGCTGAGCCAGATGGCTTGCCAATCCATATTATTTTCCCGGGAGGTAGAAACCGTACCGCTCGAGCATGGCGCGGCCGCCCGGCGCGAGCAGCCAGGACCGAAGCTCCCGCGCCACCGCCGAGTCCTTCAGGATGATCCCGCCCTGTTCCATTCTTGGATAAGCCTCCAGCGGCGCCTGCCAGTAGCGGCCATGGCCCTGCACCGGCGGCGCAATCGCAAGGGAGAGCGCGACTATCCCCACGTCGGCGGCGCCGCTCTCGACGAATTGCAGCGCCTGCGCCACGTTCTCGCCCAGCACTAGTTTCCCCTCGACGCTATCATAGACGCCCAGCGAGCGCATCGCCGCTACTGCCGCGCGCCCGTATGGCGCATGTTGCGGATTGGCGATGGCCACATGACGCACCGCAGGCGACGTCAGCGCCGTTGCGGGATCGAGCGCGGATTGCGCCGGGACCCAAACCACGATCCGCCCCACGGCATACACGAACAGGGAATCCGCCGTCCCCAGCCCTTCCCGCACCAGCCTGCGGGGATATTCCACGTCCGCCGACAGGAACATGTCGAAAGGCGCCCGGTTCTGGATCTGCGAGTAGAAATTGCCCGACGAGCCATACACAATCTGCAGTTCGATGGCGGGGTGCGCTTTCCGGAACTCGCGCGAGACTTCTTCCAGGGCGAAGCTCAAGTCGGCCGCTGCCGCGATCGTCAGCTTCGTCGTCGGCGCGTGGGACGCGCAGCCCTCGCAAGAGAGCCACGCCAGCAACAGCGTCGCCCCGCCTCTGCGCCACCGGGCCAAAGTGGGGTGGACGCCCTCGTCCGCGCGCGACCCCCTGGTCGCGCTCTTGGGCTCACTGTCAACTCTCACAGCAGTCGGTTCCATCCCCGGCCCCAAGCCCCCGACCCCCGGCCCCTGGCCCACTCGCGCTTTGGCTGGCCCTCGGCCCCCGGCCCCTGGCCCCCGACCCCTGTCATAGCATCCGCCGACCGGCGGCGCGGGTGTCGTACCCCCCCAGGCTTTCCAGTTCGCGTCGGAATGCGGACCGGCTCAACGCCTCCAGCAACGCCTGGATACCCGGCAGACCCAAATGTTGCCGCCTGATCGCCAGGTCGTAACGCTCGCTGACCAAGGGAAGAAATCCGAGCCCGAACAGGCGCGCCGCCGCCCGCGTGGCGATGCAGCAATCCGCGTCTCCACGGAGCACCTGCCACGCCGCCGGCAAGTGCCCCGGCGCTTCACTGCCATAGCCGCGTACCTTCCGGCTCGCGATCCCCAGGCGTTTCAGCCTGGAATCCAGAAGCCGCCGGCTGCCCGCGCCCGCTTCCCGATTCACGATCGTGACATCCGCCCGCGCGAAGTCCTCCACTCCCCGGATCCCTTTCGGGTTGTTGCGCGCCGTGACGATGCCGTCCTCCCAAACCGCGAACGAGATTACCGCCACCGAGTTCCGGGCGAACATCCGGCCGATCTCCGGCAGGTTCGATTCGCCCGTGGCTTCGTCGCGCAGATGCGTCCCCGCCACGTGGACCCGTCCCTCCTTCAACAGCGACAGCGCCTGCGAGCTGTTGCGATGCGCCAGCACCAGCTCGATTCCGGACGCCTGCACGTGCCGCGCCAACACCGAGATGGCGGGATCGCACCCGGCGACCAGGATTCGCGCCCGGAAGTCCCGATCGGCGTGAAACACCTGGACCTCCGTTTTGCCGCGCCGCCGCTCGTGGGCCACAATCGCGTCGCTGGCCGGAAAATACCAGGGCAGGGGAGACGGCGACGATGCGACCAACTTCCGCCCCACCCGGCAAAGCTGGACCGGCTGGCCGGCGCGCAGCGCCTCACCGCCGGGCAGGACCGCCGCCTGTTCCAGGCGAAGCTGCGGCGCGTCGGCTCCACCCGGCAACGCGAACAGCTCCTCCACGGTCACCTCGAGCGCGCGTGCCAGCTTCAGCGCCAGAAGCGTGTTCGGCACGAAGCTGCCCGCCTCGATCGCATAGATGGTCTGGCGGCTGCTGCCCGTTCGTTTGGCCAGGCCGGCCGCCGGCAAGCCGCGTTTTTGCCGAAGTGCGGCCAGGTTGTTGTCGATCTCCGCCATGCCGATTCCTACACTACCAGTGTTCTATTAAAAAGACAATGTCGTGTATACTAAACACAAATCATGCGGACCCTGGTCTCCCTGCTGGTCTTCGCCTCTGCCGCATCCGGCCAGGCGGGAAAGGCCGAGCTTTTCGGGACGATCCGCGATCCCTCGGGCCTGCCGGTAGCGAAGGCCGGGGTGAACGCCGAGGAACAGGCCACCAAAGTACGATTCCCGGCCCTCTCGGACGATCGCGGAACATACCACCTGCTGGGCCTGCCCGCGGGACAGTACCGGTTGACGGTGGAAAAGCCCGGCTTCCGCACCCACCGGCAATCCGGCATCGCGCTGCGCCTCGCCGAACGCACGGCTCTCGACGTGGCTCTCGAAGTCGGGCCGCAGACACAGTCGGTGGAGGTCACCGCGGCGGCTCCGCTTCTCGAAACGGCCACCGGCCAGGTGAGCTACACCGTCGACCGCACCAAGGTCGCCGCCATGCCGCTCGACGGGCGCAACTTCATCCCGCTGATCGCCCTCTCTCCGGGAGTGGCCTTGCCGGGCGGCGGATCGCTCCTGCCGCGCATCAACGGCAGCCGGCCGCGAACCAACGAGTACATCTACGACATCAGCGTCCTGCAACCGGAACCGGGGCAGGTGGTCTTCTACCCGATCATCGACGCCATCGAGGATCTCCGCCTCAACGTCAATTCCTATTCGCCGGAATACGGCCGGTCCAACGGCGGCGCCGTCATGGTCAACACCAAGTCCGGAGGCAACGACTTCCACGGCACGCTTTTCGAATTCGTCCGCAACGAAGATTGGAACGCGCGCAACTATTTCGCGCCGGCGGGCCCGAAGCCCAAGTTCCGCCGCAATCAATATGGCTTCACCCTGGGCGGGCCGATCCGAAGGAACAAGACCTTCTTCTTCGCCGATTGGCAGGGCACCCGCCAGCGGACCGGCATTACCCGCTTCAGCACCGTCCCCACCGCCGCCCAACGCCAAGGCCTGTTTGCGGCGCCGGTCTACGATCCCGCCACTTCGTTTCGCGCGCCTTTCCCGGACAACACTATTCCGGCAGCCCACTTCGACCCGATCGCCCGGCAGGTGCTGCAACACTATCCGCTGCCCAACCTGCCCGGCGCCGCCAACAACTACGTGCGCACCGCTACCGAACCCGACGCCCAGGACCAGTTCGACACCCGCCTCGACCGTTCCTTCGGCGCGAAGCACCGCACCTTCGCGCGTTACTCCTATTTCCGCGACGACGACGACCCGGTGACCCCGTTGCCCGACGGCAGTGGGGCCCTGTCATCCGGCGCGATCGGCCATGCCATCACCCGCGGCGACGGCCTGGTAGCCGAGCATGACTGGAGCCCTGCGTCCGTGATGTGGAACGCCGCCCGCTTCGGATACACGCGGCGCAATCTCCGCCAGACCGCGCTGCCCAATGGCGGCATCGCGGTGCCCGGCGTTCCACCGAACTCCTTCGCGTCAGTGCTGCCGATCTTTACGGTGACCGGCTACCAACAGGTCGGACCGGCCACGGCGGCCAACTCGAACTTCACGACTTCGGTCACCCAGTATGCCGACACCTTCTCGATGGTGCACGGGCGTCACACCATCAAGCTCGGTGCAGACATCCGGCATGAAGCGCTCGACGTGCTGAATCCACCGAACCCCGCGGGCTCCTATGCCTTCACCACGACAGGAACCGGGAACGCTCTCGCCTCGCTGCTGCTCGGGCAAGTGAACGCGTTTTCCATCGACATCCAGGACCAGCCATTGCTGGAGAGCGCCAACATCGCCGAGTTCTTCGCCGGTGACGACTGGAAAGTTGCGCAGCGCCTCAGCCTGAATCTGGGGACCCGCTACACGCTGAACTTTCCATCCACCGAAGCGCACGGCCACGGCGCGGTCTTCAATCTCCACACCCAGGTGCTCGACTTTCCCCACACCGCGCGAGAGCTGGAATGCTGCAACTTCGGCCCGCGCCTCGGTATCGCCTACCGCGCCGCCGGCACGCTGGCGCTACGCGCGGGTTACGGCATGATCTGGTTCGAGCAGACTGGCATCACCACGCCGTTCACTCTGCCTCAGTTCCCCTTCGTCCAGACGGTCGGGCAGCAATCGCAGGACAACCTCAATCCCGCGTTTCTGCTGGCGGGCGGGCCCAACGTGCAGGTAACGCCGCCGAATCCTGACTCCGGACTCGGGCAGGGCGTGTTCGGCGTCGATCGCAAAGTCGGTTCCGGCTATTCTCAGCAGTGGAATCTCACGGTGCAGAAGACCATCGGCAAGAACCTGAACCTGGAGGCCGGCTACCTGGGCTCCAAGAACACGCGTCTGGGAGTGCCCGATGTCAACCTCAACCAGTTGCCGGCGTCCGATCTGGCGCTGGGCCAGGCCCTGCTGGCGCAGGTCCCGAATCCATACGCCGGAGGCGCCACCATCACCGTCCAGCAGTTGCTGCGGCCCTATCCGCGGTTCACCACCGTGGCGCTGTTTCGCGATAACGTCGGCAACTCGTCCTACCACGCGCTCGCAGCCAAGATGGAAAAGCGGCTGTCGCAGGGCCTGACTTTCACCTTCGCCTACGCCTTTTCGAAGCTGATCGACGACGCCTCGAGCGTCTTCTCCAACACCGTTCTGACCGGGCCGATCGCCAACTACCCGGTGGCCGACAGCTTCAACCGGCACCTGGAGAAGGACCTCTCGAACGGCGATATCCCGCGCGTCTTCTCCGCCGGTGGGGTGTACCGGATTCCGCGCTTGTGGAAGACCTCGGGCTGGCAGATCGCCGGCATCGTGCGCGTGCAGTCCGGAGACACGGTGGCGGTGGCGCAGGCCACCAACTTCAACTCCAACCTGGGATACGGTACCCAGCGTCCCAACCGCGTGGGCAATCCAAATTCGCCCGCTGGCCGTAGCGCTGCGAAATGGTTCGACACCGCGGCCTTCACGCTCGCGCCGCAGTTCACCATCGGGAACAGCTCGCGCAATCCGGTGCGCGGTCCCGGCCTGCAAAACGCCGACCTGATGCTCGGCAAGACCTTCCGCCTCACCGAACGGGCCAATTTGGAATTCCGCGCGGAGGTCTTCAACGCCGGCAACACTCCGCCCCTGAACGACCCCAACGGCACATTCGGCGCCCCGGCCTTCGGCACGATCACCAGCGCCGGCAATCCGAGAGTCTTCGAGTTCGCCGCGAAGCTGCACTTCTAAGCGCGCGCACCAACGTCGGACAGACGCTTGCGTCTGTCAACCCGGCGATCTCAGCGATTGCCCCAAGCCCCCCCCTTGCTTACCTCGGCGCCTCTCCGGTGAGTTCACCGCAACTCCTTTATTTTCAGCCTGCGCTGTTCGGCAAACTCACCCTTCCTATGAACGAGGACGGCCGTCCTCGCGTTGGCTCCGCGGTGAGACTCTTGTATCCCTGCTATCGCACTGCTCGCGTCAATTCCGCGGTCGCCCCTTGAATCGCCTCCCCCGCGTTTTCCAGCACTTTGCCCACCTTGCCGATCTCCTCCTCCGCCAGCTTCCACTGCTTCTGCTCGATGCTCTCGCGTACGGCCGGCAGCGTCTTCACGCCGTAGCCGGTGTAGAAGCCCGGCGCATAGATCTGGTGCTTGAACCACGGCCGGTTGGGCAGCCCCTCATTCAAAGTGAGCGCGCGCTCTACCGCGATCAGCTTGGCGTTCACGTCGCGTAGCGCGGCGCGGGCCAGCGCCGACCCGCCGTTCTCCGACGCGTGCGCGAACGCCTGGTTGTAAAGCCCGGCGGTGCGCACCAGCGCCGCGAGGCCGTTTTCGAGCGGCGCGAAATTCAGGAACGGCGGGACCGGCTCCTTCGGCGGCGCCGTCATCTTGTGCCGCGGATCGTCGATGGCCGCGAAGACGCCCTCGTCGATCTGGCGGTTGCGCTCGACGATCTGCTCGCGCTTCTCGCGCGCCAGCTTCTGCACTTCTTCCACGTAGCCGCGGATGGTGTCGGTGAAGTCGTCGAAATCGAACGGCAGCAGCTCGGCGCCGGCCAGCCGCATCACGGTCGTGCCGGCGACCTGCGCCAATGCCCGGCCATATACGAAGTCGGTGTCCGAGAAGTGCGTGTACCAGTAGAAGTCGTCGTAGATCGAATGGTAGATCCCCCCGCCGCCCTCGCCGCCGAATCCGATATCCACGGAGGCGATCCCCAGGTGATCGAGGAACGCCGTGTAATCGGAGCCCGATCCGAGCGCACCGATCCGCAAGTCGGGACGGCTCCGCAACTCCTCGTGCTCTTTCGACGTCGCGTCGGTCGAGTTGGAGATCCGCTGCGACTGGAGGCGCTTCCATACCGACACCTTCGACTCGGGGTCTTCGAACTCTCTCGCCACGCCGTTGATGAACATCTCGAGCGTATGCGAGCCCTGGACTTGCAGATACCCGCGACCGTTACCGTCCGTGTTGATGTAGACGGCCGCGTTGCGGTGCAGTTCCTCCGCGTGCGCTTCGGCCCATTCGGTAGACCCCAGTAGTCCCGGCTCTTCGCCGTCCCACGCGCACAGGATGATGGTGCGCTTCGGCTTCCAACCCTGCTTCATCAGGGCCGCCAGGCCGCGCGCCTCCTCCAGCAGAGGACCCAGCCCCGAGATCGGATCTTCGGCGCCGTTCACCCATCCATCGTGATGGTTGCCGCGAATGATCCACTCGTCGGGATAGGTCGCGCCGGGAATGCGGGCGATCACGTTGTAGAG
>JBGPKH010000219.1:0-12387 GCA_041485845.1 Bryobacteraceae bacterium | reverse complement strand
CCCCACATACACCGAGAAGAATGGCGAGCGCTCTCATTTGACGTAACCCAAAATAGTGAATGCCACCAGATAGAAGATCAGAAAGACTCCCACGCCCGTGGCGACCCTGGCGCGGTTGGCTTCCCAGAACGGCAGCAGAACCCAGACGGCCGCCAGCACGCCGAATCCCAGCAGGCCGAGCAACTCTCCCTCGATGATCCACACGTGGCTGGGAATGAGCTTCAAGGTGTAGAACTCGGCCAGGAAATACCACTCGGGTCGAATGCCCGCGGGCGCGGAGGCGAAGGGGTCGGCCTTCTCGCCGAGCTCCCACGGGAAGATGGCCGCCAACGTCCCGAGCACGGCCAACACCCCATACCAGATCATGAGCTCCCGGAGGAAGAAATTCGGGAAGAACTTCATTTGCGCGAGCCGGGTAGCGGGAATCCCGCCCGGCGTGCTCATCCCATGTTTCTGCACCAGCAGGAGGTGCAACCCGATCAACCCGAATGTGACGAGAGGAAGAATGATCACGTGGAAATCGAAGAAGCGCGTCAGCGTGGCGCCGCCCACGTCTTCGCCGCCGCGCAGAAAGCGCGCGAGGGTCGGGCCCACCACCGGCGTGGTCCCCGCCATGTCCGTCCCCACCTTGGTGGCGAAGTACGAGATCTGGTTCCACGGCAGCAGGTATCCGCTGAACCCGAACCCCAGCATCAGGCCCAGCAGCACGATGCCCGAAAGCCAGGTGAGCTCGCGCGGGCGCCGGTAAGCGTGCGTGAAAGCCACGCTGAACATGTGGATGAACGCCGCCAGAATCAGCAGGTTCGCCGACCAGCTATGGATGGAGCGGATCAGCCAGCCGAATTCCACGCGGGTCATGAGGAAGCGCACGCTGTCGAAGGCTTCGGCGGCGGTGGGGCGGTAATACAGCAGCAGCAGGATCCCGGTGAAGAACTGCACGCCGATCAGGAACAGGGTGATGCCGCCGAAATAATACCAGGCGGTCCCTGCGTGGATGGGCACCACCTTGTGGTCCATCAGGTCGCGGACCATGCGCCATCCGGTCCGTTCATCTAACCAGTCGAGCGCTTTGGATTTCCGTTCAGTGGCTGGCAAGCGAGTTTTCCCCTTAGGCCTGGTGAGTGATGACCACTTCGTCGCCGCGGATTTTGACCGCCAGCTCTTCCAGCGGTTTGGGTGGCGGTCCGGAGGTCACCCTGCCGCTGAGGTCGTAAGTGCCGTTGTGGCAGGCGCACCAGATCTCGCGCCGCGCTTCCTGATACTGGACGGTGCAGTTCAGGTGCGTGCAGACTGCCGAAAAGGCTTTCCACTCGGTGTCGTTGACGCGCACCAGCAGCGCCGGCTTGTTTCCGAACTTCACAATCTTCCCGGAGTTGGGCTTGAGATCCTGGACCTTGCCGGCGGACACTTCGTTCACCGATGCTTCCGCCACCTGGGGCGGATTGAGGAAGCGCGCCACCGGATAGAAAAAGGAAGCCAAAGAGGCGGCCACACCGCCTCCGAGAAGCCATGACACTACCGTTCGCCGGTCCTGGGGATTGGCCTGTGAGGAGCCCGTCGCTTGCATTCCGTCGATTCCTTTCGAGCTGGAGGTCCGATAATCCGAAGAAAAAAGGGGCAATAAGGTTCCATAATACCACCCTGACCGGTAAGCCCCTCGAAGTGCCGTCCTTGCGGTCCTTGCGTGCTTGGGGTGCGATAGAGCCGCAACGGCCTTGGTCTCGCGCGCGAACCGCGCCAGTCTCTGCGGATCGTTGGCCAGGTGCGCGGGAAGGATTTTGACAGCCACCTGCCGGCCAAGGCGTGTGTCGCACGCCCTGTGACCTCTCCCATTCCTCCGGCGCCGATGAGCGCGAGGATCTCATATGGTCCGAGGCGGTCACCTGCGGCTAGCGGCATAGGGCTGATTGCATCCGGTTTACGCGTTGGGAAAACAGAATGGAAAACCAGGGCGCCGGGGCGTGCGACGGGCGCCCGTCCGCCACCGCTTTTGCGGTCGTTGTGGAAACTTGAGAGCTTTTCCCACCCGGGCCTACTACTAAGGGGATACCCGAGGTGGATGCAGGAGTTCCCAGCCCGAAAGGGCGGTCCGTGGCTGTGCCTCGGGATGAGGACAATTCAATGAATAACGCCGAAGAATACAACCAACCGCTCGGGCTCGACTTGGGTACGAGCCGGATCGTGGTGGCACGGTGCGCCGACGGGAAGTATGAGTATGAGACGCAGCTCAACGCTTTCCTCACCCTGCCCTATTCCAAGCTGGCGGCGAGTTTGCTGCAGCGGGAAAACGTTTTCCACGAGGTCAAGGGCTCCGAGATCGTGGTGTTCGGCAATGACGCCGAGAGGTTTGCGGATATCTTTCACGCGGAAACGCGGCGGCCGATGCTCAACGGCCTGCTCAATCCCCATGAGCGCCACAGCCTGGCGGTGCTGCGGGCGATCGTCCAAAAGCTGGTGGGAACGGCCCCATCCGGCGGGCAGAAGGTCTTCTTCAGCGTGCCGTCTCCGCTGGCCAACCAGAAGGACGGCGCCAGCTATCATGAGGCCTCGGTGCGGCAGATCCTGAGCGAGCTGGGGTTCGAGGCGACGCCCATCGAGGAAGGCCTGGCGGTGGTCTTCGGGGAGCTCGGCGGCTCGAACTATACGGGCATCGCCATTTCGTGCGGGAGCGGGCTGTGCAACGTGTGCCTGGCGGTGCTGTCGGTGCCGGTGATCAGTTTCAGCCTGCAAAAGGCGGGCGACTTCATCGATGAGCAGGCGGCCATGGTGACCGGCGAGCTGGCCTTGCGCATGCGCGTGCAGAAGGAGCAGGGGTTCCATCTGAACGGGATGTCGGGCGACCGGGTGCGCAACGCGCTGACGGTGTACTACGGGGAGATGATTCAGAACCTGGTGGAAACGCTGAAGGGCGAAATCGCCTCCACGCAGCGGCTGCCCAGGCTGGATCAATCCATCCCCATGGTGTTGAGCGGCGGCACGGTGCTGCCCAAGGGCTTCCTGGAGCACTTCCAGCAGACCCTGCGCAACGCCGATTTTCCGTTGAAGCTGTCGGAGGTGCGCGTCTCTGGGGATGCTTTGAATTCCACCGCGCGAGGGGCGCTGATGGCGGCACTCTGCTAAGGGCTCGTCACGAAGTAAACATACCAATCGCTCCCTCCTGAGCCGGTTGAGTCACGGCCTTACCTGTGGGCCTTACATTTCCCAGGAACAGCACCGTGACTCGTCCAGCAAGTGCTAGGACGACTTTCACCAACATCTGGATCCCGCGAAAACGGTTAGGCGCTTACAGCGCCAACATCGACAAAATCTTGTCGATGTTGAGGACTCAGAAGTCAGGAGTCAGGAGCCAGAATGGGACTACTTGCAGGTCCGGCTGTGCGGGAGCGTTCTGGGCTTCTGACTTCCTCGACTCCTGACTCCTGCGGCCCCGCAGGGGCCATTCGTTCGGGCGAAGTCCCGAAAAAGCCTGGTTCCCGTTATAGGGGCCCCAACGAGAATTCTGTTCTCGTTGCAACCCCATCGACCTGCGAACACGCGCCGCCGCCGGCATTCTGACTCCTGGCTCCTGACTCCTGACTCCCATATCCCGAAGGGATATCAAGGCGCAGCCTTGCCTAGTCGTACTCGACGAAGCCGGTGACCACCTTGCGGAGCCGCGTCAATTGGGGGCAAGTTGTATAGGGTCTCGTTGTCCGCGAGGCTGCAAGCGTTTTTAGAAAGTCCCCACCTTGACTCCCCACCGGGCGCTCCGAAGCCAACGGCCGCGATATTGAGCGCAAGGCTGCCCCCGGGGTGTATGATCCGCTTGCGTGCTGATTCTGGCGATCTACACTTCCATTCTGGGCTTGGGCCTTCTATCGGCCGTCTTACGACGGCGTATGCTCCTGCTTCGCGGCCAGAGCGTTTTCGCTCTCAACGGGCTGTCGGGGATGCTTGGGCTGGCACGGCTCGTGATTTGGAAGCAGGCCGCGCCGGCGTGGCTGATCGCCGTCTGGCTGGCCCTTCTGGCCGCTGCGCTGGCGGCCCGGCCGCGCTGGTTTTTCTTTTGGTTCAATCCCGCCGGGTTCGCGGCCGAGGTAGAGACCTCCCTGCGAATGTTGCTCATTCCTTTTGTCAAGACTCAGGCCGGATACACATTGCAGCTACGCGATGGTGACGTTTACCTGCAACTCCGCGCCGGCCCGGGGCGCGCCGCCGTACTGAAATTCCGGCAAGAGCGGAAACACAAGAAGGCCGGCCTGCTGCGCGCCTTGCTGAGAAAAAGGTTTGACCCGTTGTTTCCCCGGCTCAAGATTCATATACGATGAGAGATACCGATTTCCCAATAAAGGAGAGGACTGTGGCGAAGATTACCCGAACCGTAAAACTCCCGGCAGACCCCGAGCGGGTTATCGAGTACATCTCGGATGTCCAGAACCACCCGGCGTTTGTATCCCCGCTGAAGACCGTTAGCGGCCTGTCCGGCAACTCACACCAGGTGGGTGCCCATTGGGACTGGACCTTCCTGATGGCCGGCGTGGAAATCCAAGGACACGCCGAAACGGTGGCGTTCGAGGAAGGCAGGCGCTTTTCCTTCCGGACCACCAGCGGTGTGGAAAGCACCTTTTCCTACACGGCCGAGCCGGATGGGAGTGGCTCGAAGTTCACCTTGGAAGTGGAGTACGAGGCGCCCGCGACGGTTCTTGCCAAGGTTCTGGACAAGGCCTTCATCGAGCGTCAGAATGAAGCCGAAGGCGACCGGACGGCAGCCAATATCAAGGCCATCTTTGAAGGGTAAAAGCAGGAGCGCTCCGCCTGGCATCGCGCATCTCGCGTATTGTCTGCCGGCGCGGTCGTTCACGGTTGGCGAATTGGCGGCCCGGGGGATGGTCGAGAGCACGCCGGAGCAACTGGAGCATCTCGGCTTCCGCCGGTTGTTTGTGGCTGACGCCGAGACGTCGTACGACCTCGCCAAAGGCGCTGTGAGAAAGCTGCTGCGCTCGGCGGCGGTAGCCCCCGGAGAGATCGACACCTTGATCTACGCCAGCGCGATTCCTGAGGAACGCCCGCGGAGAGGCGGCCATCTGAGCGGACTGTTTCGGTACCCGGCAACTGCCCTGCAGTATGAGCTCGAACTGACGCGCGCCAACGTGATCGGACTGGCGCAAGCGGGATGCGTTTCGTTCCTGAGCGCTATTCGGGTGGCGTCCAACCTGCTGGTGAGCGAACCGGCCGTCCGCCGGGTCTTGTGCGTGAGCGCCGACGCACTGCCCAAGGGCTCCCGCCGCGAGGTGCTGTATAACCTGATCAGCGATGGCGGAGCCGCCGCCCTGGTGGAGCGCGATGCCGGGTCGAACCGCATTGTGGCTCACACGCAGGTGACCAAAGGTTATTTCTGGGATCCGAAAAACAAGGGCAACGAGATCGTGGCATCGTATTTTGCAACCGCGCGTCACGTGATCCAGGAGACACTGGACAAGGCGCAGCTCGATATTTCCGAGATCGCCATGGTGCTCCCGCACAACGTCAACCGCAGGAGCTGGGACATCCTCCGCCGGCTGTTGAACATCCCGTCCGAGCGCTTCTTCGGAGGCAACATCCCGCGCAAAGGCCACACCATTGCCGCCGACAACGCGATCAATCTCTGCGACGCGGTCAAAGCCGGCAAGGTAAAGCGTGGCGATTACCTGCTGCTGTTCACTTTTGGATTCGGCGCTCACTGGGCTTGCACGATACTGGAACATTGACCCATGGCAACGCTGTTGGTTACCGGCGCCTCCGGCATGATTGGGCGCGGTCTGCTGGATCGCTGGCGGCGCGACTTTGAGATCCTGGCCCTCACCCACAAAAGCCCTCCGCCGGCTTGTTCCGGGAGAGTCCAGGGCGATGTGACACAGCCGAGGCTGGGCCTTGGCCGGGAGGACTATGCCAGCCTCTCCTCGCGCGTGAATGCGATTCTCCACTGTGCCGCGCTGACGGAGTTTACCGCAATGCGCGAAGAGGCGGACAGCGTCAACGTGCGCGGGACTCTCAACGTGCTGGCCTTTGCCCGGGACTGCCGGAAGCTGGAACGGATCGGCGTCCTCAGCACCGCTTATGTCGCGGGGCGGCGGCGGGGCCTTATCCTGGAGCGTGAACTGGAACATCGGGCGGGGTTCGTCAACGTCTACGAAGCCTCCAAGTACCGCATGGAGAAAAGGCTGCGGCAGGCCATGAAGGGGCTGCCGATCGCCGTCTACCGTCTGAGCACCGTGGCCGGCAACGCGCGGACCGGCAGGGTAGACCAGTTCAACGCGCTGCACCGCGCCTTACGTCTCTTCTACAACGGTCTGGTGCCCATGCTGCCGGGCTTGGAGACCAGCAAGATCGATCTGATATCTTCGGATTACGCCATTGACGCGATCGCTCATCTGTTCGTCCGGGGATTCCGGGCCGGGCAAACTTATCACATTGTGGCGCAGGAGAGCGACCTGATTCCGTTGCCGGAGTTTGTGGATCTTACCGCCGAACTGTTTGCGCGATTCGACCACCGGTGGAAGTCGCGCGCCGTCGCGACTCCGCCAATCGTGCCGCTGGCGACATTCCGGTTGCTGGAGCGGTCCGTCGAGCGGGCCGGCAGCCCGATTCTGCGGCAGGTGGTCCGCGCCACCGGTGCGTTCGTTCCGCAGCTTTGTTATGACAAGCGTTTCGACAACGCCAACACCCGCCAGGCAGTCCGCGGGACGGGAATCGCGCCACCGGCTTTGCGCGAACTTTATCCGGCGGTCATCCGGGACTGCCTGCGGACCCGGTGGGGCGCGGAAACGTGACATGGCCCGGAAGCGTGACATGGCTAACGTTGCATCCCAGCAGTTTCAACGGGACTTGGCCTGTTTCGTTAAGGCGCTGGCGCCGGAGTATGCCGGGCGAATCCGCGTCACCACCCGTCTGTTTGAGAGCGGTATCGTGGATTCGTACAAAGTGCTGGAACTCATCTCGTACCTGGAAACCGCGCTGCGGATCCGCATACCGGACGAGAGCGTTACATTGGAAAATTTCCGATCCATCCGGGCGATGACCAATGCATTCTGGAGACCGGACGAATCAACCCCCTATTGCCATGAATGATGCGCTTCCCGCGCTCCTGGAGCGTGGATGGATCTCCGTGAGCGGCCCCGGGCTCATCCGTTGCGCCGGTCCCTTCGTGGCATTGTGTGCCTATTTCGACGCGGCGTTTCGGGCGCTCGCGCGGCGCCGGGGCGCCCAATCGCACGTCTATCCCGGCATAGTCTCGCGGCAGCTCCTCGAACGATTCGAATACTTCTCTTCGTTTCCAGGGGTGGCGACCAGCGCCGGTGAGCGTTACGTGCTACCGCCGGCGGTCTGCTATCAAACATACGAGCATCTGGCGGATCGGGAACTGGAGAACCATCCATACCGTGTCACCGCGGCCGGGCGCTGCAGCCGCTTCGAAGGCCCGCGGTTGACCGGTTCGCCGGAGTGCCTGTGGGACTTCACCATGCGTGAGCTGGTATTCTTCGGCTTGGAGGCCGAGGTCGCAAGGGAGCGCAGGGCGCTGATGCGGGCCGTCACGGCATTACTTCCCAAAGCGGGAATGACCGGAATTCTGACGCCGGCAACGGACCCGTTCTTCCTCGCAGAGTCCCGCGGCAAGCTTCTCCTGCAGAAACTGAAGGACCTGAAACACGAATTGCGCGCCCCGATCCGCGACGGCGTGGACCTGGCGATTGCGTCCTTCAATCATCACCAGGATTTCTTCACCCGGCGGATGAACATCCGGCTGGCGAACGGCATTCCGGCCCACAGCGGGTGCGCCGCGTTCGGGATCGAACGCTGGAGCTACGCGTTCCTGTGCCGGAACGGCCTGGACATCGCAACCTGGCCCGGCCCGGTGCGGCGCTTCGTGGCCCGTCATGAGACTCGTTAACCAGACGCGCTATTCCGCTTCCATCCCCCGCCGGCTTCTGAAGGAGAGGTTTTACCTTCTGCCTCTGTACTACCTGGCGCGCCTCAGCGACCTGGCGAAGGAGGGGATGGAATACTCCGGCAGCTATCGCTTCGCCGACCATATCTATGCGGACCGGGCCTCCGGCCGCCTGGTGCTCGGCACGCTGGTCGACAAGGCGCTGCTGTCGCTGCCCGCCTGCCGGTCCTTTCGGAACCGCTATCTTCACTCGCGCGACCGGATCGTCGAGTACGTGCGCACGGCGCCACGCAGCCAGTTCCGGATCCTCTCCGCGCCTTGTGGGCTTCCACGCGATCTGCTCGAGGCCGCAGTGCGCCTGCGCCGCGATGACCCGCCTCGGTTCGCGCATACCTGGTTTTACGGGCTGGACATCGATCCTGCCGCGCTGGAAGAGGCGCGGCGCATGACCTCCAGCCACGGGTTCACGAACTTCGAGTTCATCTGCGGCGATGCGCTCGATCGAGACGCCTGGCCTCCGGACCTCGACATCGTGACCAGCTCCGGCTTCGCCGAGTTCCTGGAAGACGCGGATCTGGCCCGCTTTTACACGTTGTGTCACGCCGCGCTTCGCCAGGGAGGGGTGCTGGTGAGTTCCGCCACCGTGCGCCACCGGCTCTCGGACTACATGCTGACGAACCTGGCGGAACTGCTCACGCACTATCGGGACGAGGCCGTGCTGTCGCACGTCTTTTCGCGCACGCCGTTCCGCAACATCGAGATGCGGCGCGACCCGGTCGGCTATCAGATCCTGATCGCGGCCGGCAGTGATAGGATGGGTTAGTCTCGGGGTGGACGATGGTTTACGAGCGCTATTTCAAGCTCACGGAATCCGACCGGTGGGAGCTGGAGAGCGACGTTCCCTGGAATCGGATCGACGCGGGCGTGGCCTGCGCCCAACCGGACGTGCTCCAGAAACTGCGCAGCGCCGCGCTCATCGAATCCTATGCGCCGATGTTCGCGCTGAAGAGCCTGAGCCTGTGGTGGGAGAGCGTCGAGGAGTCGGCCATCGCCTCCATCCAGTTCTTCGAAGAGTACAAACACTACTACGCCCTGAAGCGGTACCTGGATGCGGTGGGCATGGAAATCCCGGAGCGGGAAGTGATCGAGGTTCGGCAGCGCAACTTCGGCGGGCCGAATGGGGACCGGGCCCGCCACCTCGCCAATTACATGATTTCGGAGCATTTCACCGCGCACTTCTACAAACGGCTTCTCGAGCAGGCCCGGGAGCCGGTGTTGCGCGTGCTTCTCAATTTTCTGGTCCGCGATGAGTTCCGCCATGCCAATGTGTTCTATTCCCTGCTGGAACGCAGGCTGGAACTGGAGCCGGCGACGCGTGACGCGATCGTCGAGGAAACGCTGCACTTCCGCCATCAGGGCGTGGAGGTAGTCGGCGAATCCATTCCCATCGCCCAGAAAAACGACTTTCAAACCATTCTCGGCTTGTGGAAGAAGGTCGAACACCTCACCGGCGTGAGCCTCCGGGAATACCGCAAGGAGCTCATGCGGGTCTCGACGGGCGCCGCGGAGAGCAGCGCCGTCACTCCGCTATGAGCAGCGTCCTGGCAGACGACGAACTCTGGGTTCTCAGCTACTATCGGGCTTCCGAGCTCGCCGGCGCGCTGCTGTTCGGCCGCCTCGCGCGCAGCACCAATGACGCCGAGCTGTGCGTCTTTCTGACGGAGCACTTTGCCGAAGAGGCGCGCCACGCCTGGCTCTGGACCGGCCTGATCCGCCAGCTCGGCCACTGGCCGATCCGCATCGCGGAGACTTATCAGTCCCGCTATTCGCGGGAGATTGGCGTCCCGGCGACCATCGCGGAAGTGCTGCTGTTGACGCGCGTGTTCGAGGAGCGGATCTACTGCCACTTCGAGCGCCACCTCCAGCGCCCGCAGACGCACGGGCTGGTGAAGGCGACGCTGGAGACCATGCTCGCGGATGAACGCGGCCATCTCCAATGGGTGGGCGAACGGCTGGCCCGATATGAGGCCGAGGGAATGACCTTCCTGCCCGCCCTGGGCGAGAAGTACCGCGAGATCGACCGGCGGATCTATGCGCAAGCCATGGAATACGAGAGCCGCCTGTGGGACTTTCTGGGAATGACTCGATGAAGACGACGCGCCAGCAGATTTACGAAATGGCTGCCGAAGCTCTCGATGTGCCCACCGGCCAGATCCAGCCGGAAGCGCCGTGGGAGGAGTACGGTGGCGACTCGCTGGCAGTGGTCGAGATGGTTTTGTCCGTCCAGGAGCATTTCCGCATCACTCTCCAGACCGCGGATCTGGACGAGTTGAAATGCCTGGATGACCTGGTTCGAGTAGTCGAGCGAAAGCTGGGCGAAGATCCGGGCCGTTCCGCCAGGCGTTAATACAGTCTCTCGCCCCCCCGCAAATGAGACATTCTGGTCTCCGATTCCGCGTGAATCAGTGAGGAAAGACCCATATGAAACCGATGGCGACAAGCGCGCTCACTGTGGCGGCTGCGTTTCAACCGTCGGGGCAAAGCGCCGTGAGCCGTATGGAGTTACCATGTTTCTTCATCGGCGATGCCGATTGTCCGGTATTGCGTGATTTTAATGAAACCGGATGCACCACCGGCAACGTCGCGTGCGTTTAATGCGTTTAAGAGGATAGAGGAAAGCGATCATGACCCACAAAGCCCGGCTTCTTCTAGCTTTTCTGGCCATCGCAGTGGCTTCGGCCTTCGCGGATGACGACCCCCCGTCGCGGGTGGCCCGCCTGAATTACCAGAGCGGATCGGTCTCCTTCCGCCCCGGCGGCGTGGAGGAATGGACCTCCGCTACGGTCAACTATCCCCTGACGGCGGGAGATCGTCTGTGGGCCGATGCGGGGTCGCAGACCGAGATCCACGTGGGATCCACGGCCATCCGCATGGGCTCCCACACGGCGCTGGCCATCCTCAACCTGGACGACCGCAGCGTGCAGCTTAGCGTCACCGAGGGTTCCATCAACGTCCGCGTCCGCGACCTGGCGGAGGACGAGATGTACGAGGTTGACACCCCCAACGTGGCGGTGACCCTGCTGCGGCCGGGAGACTACCGCATCGACGTGGATGGCGAGCGCAACATCACGATCGTCACCGTGCGCAGCGGCGACGCTGCCGTCACCGGCGGCGGGGCGGCCTTCCCGGTGCATGCGCGGCAAAGCGCGCGCATCACGGGTGTGGACCAGGTGACTCAGGAAATGGCCGCGGCTCTTCCTCCCGACGACTTCGACGGCTGGTGCGAAATCCGCGAGCGCCGCGAAGCGCAGGCGCAAATCTCGGCGCGCTACGTGCCGCGCGACATGGTCGGCTACGAGGATCTGGACGCGAACGGCGTGTGGAACGACTCTCCGCAGTATGGCTGGGTCTGGTCGCCGCGGGCCGTGCCGGTTGGATGGGCGCCCTATCATTACGGCCACTGGGCATGGGTGGAACCGTGGGGCTGGACCTGGATCGACGACGCCCCGTGGGGTTTTGCGCCGTTCCACTACGGCCGCTGGGCGTACGCCGGCGGCGGATGGTTTTGGGTGCCGGGCCGGATGGTGGTGGGAGTGCGGCCGGTATATGCTCCGGCCCTGGTGGCCTTCGTTGGCGGCCCGCGCTTCGGCGTCTCGATCGGGTTTGGAGGAGGCGGCGTAGCGGCGTGGTTCCCGCTCGGTCCCGGCGAAGTGTACCGGCCGGCGTATCACGTGAGCGATTATTACGTGCGACAGGTCAACGTCACGCACGTGACCAATATCAATGTGACCAACGTCCGCTACGTGAACCAGAACGTGCAGGGCGCGGTGACTGCGGTTCCGAATGAGACCTTCGTATCCAGGCGGCCGGTATCGCAAGCTGCGCTGCGCGTGGATGCCCGGGAAGTCTCGCAGGCGCAGGTGGTGGGAACGACCGCCGGGATTGCGCCGCGCCGCGACAGCATCGTGACTCGCAACGGGGCGGTCGTGGCAGCGCCTCCCGCACGGTACGCTCAGCGGACTGTGGTGGTGAGGACCCAGCCGCCTCCGCCGCCGGTTTCGTTCAGCGCCAGGCAGGAGGCCCTGCGGACCAATCAGGGAAGGCCGCTCGAACCGGCGCAGGTCAACACGCTGCGCTCCAACGGACCGGTCGAGCGACCCATGGTGCGGACCGTGGCGCCTCCGCCGGCGGGCGCAACTTCGCCGCGGCAGCGGCTCGAACCGCAGCCCAGCGTCATTCAACCAACGCCCCCGGAGCCGCGGCGCGTGGAGCCGCCGCGCACGGAGCAGCCGCGCAACGAGCGGCCGCCGGTATTCAGTCCCCGCCAGCAGCCCCCGCCGCAGCCGAGCGTGGTGCAGCCCAATCCGCCGGAGCCGCGGCGCGTGGAGCAGCCGCGCACGGAGCAGCCGCGCAACGAGCGGCCGCAGGTATTCAGTCCCCGGCAGCAGCAGCCCCCGCCGCAGCCGAGCGTGGTGCAGCCCAAT
>JBGPKH010000218.1:0-12421 GCA_041485845.1 Bryobacteraceae bacterium | reverse complement strand
CTACGCGTTGGGCGTGCTGCTGTACGAGATGGTGACGGGGCGGAGGCCGTTCGCGGCGGCCTCGGCGGTGGCGCTGGCGCTACAGAAGGTGCGTCATGCGCCGCCCTCGCCGGTGGAGTTCGCGCCGTCGCTGCCTGCTGCGTGGGAGACGGCCATTCTGCGATGTCTCGATCCCGACCCGCGGCGACGGTACCAGCGCGCCGGAGAAGTGCTCGCGGCGCTGGAGCGCGGCGCCCGGGGCCGGCGCCGCTTAGCCCTGAACCGGCGCCAGCGGCGTTGGGCGGTTTGGGCCGCGGCCGGCGCCGTAACGCTGCTGGTAGCAGCGCTTGTGGTTGCGCGTCTTTCGTACACGCCGTCGGCCGGCGCGCGGGCACTCTACCGTCAGGGGGTGGCGGCATTTCATCATGGACTGCCGCTGAGAGCCACCAAACTCCTCGAAGACGCCTCGCTGAGCGATCGGTGGTTCCCGGCCGCGCACGCTCGCCTGGCGCTGGCCTGGCTGGAACTCGATCAGCCCGATCGCGCCCATCGCGAGATGGAGAAGGCCCGTTTAGCGCGGCCTCGCTGGATGCGCTGGCCTCTCGACGACCAGGAGGTCGTAGCCGCCGCCGAAGCGGAGATCCGAGACGATCTCCCCAGCGCCGCCGCGGCCTGGCAAAGAGCCTCCCGGCTCGGCGATGCCGATGCCCGCTACCTTGCCCTGGTGGAACTGGCCCGTATTCAGAATCTGCAAGGCGATGCCGCGGGCGCAGCAGCCATCCTGCGCCCGCTGGCGACCGGACCCGGTTGCCCGACCGAAGCCATGGCCCGCTACGCGCCCCTCGCCTGGGCCAAGGGTCCAGTTGCTTTGCTCATGCTGGATGCCGCCCGTGCGTGCCTGGAAAGCGCCGGCAATCTGGAAGGAGAAACCGCCCTGGCGTTTCTCGATGCCAGCTTGTGGGAAACTGCCAATGACCTTTCCGGCTCATATCGCCGGCTTGAGTCGGCCATGACGCGGGCGCTCCAGATCGGTAGTGTGGAAGAGCAGATCCGGATCGCTTCCGCTATCAGCCTGAATCTGGAATGGTTTCAAGATCCCGACGACGCTTATGCGCAGCGCGTGGCGGCCCTCGATCTCGCCGCCAAACATCAGCTCCCGTTTCTCGCCGCACGCGTGTTTGCGGACCATGCCCAGTGGCATTTCAGCCGTCGGAACTTCGTGCTTGCGTCGACCTTCGCCGGATTGGCGCAATCGTCTGCCAAGGGCTGTGGGGCATTCGAGACGCAGGCGCGGATGTATCTCCTGTCTGCCCGCATCTTTTCCCGCATGGGATTCCCCGACCGTGCCCGCCAATTGGCCGCCGAAGCGCGAGTGCAGTTGCGCAACCATCCCTCGCGCACGGTTTCGGCCGAGATCGCCGAATTCGAGCGGCGAATCGAATCCGTCCCGCCGCGGCCGGAGGATGCCGTCGTCAGCGGCCGGACGGAACAACCCGCACAGGCCGCCAGACCACCGATCGGGAGCGCCGCCGCAGCCGGCGGTGTGCTTTTGAACGCGCCGAAACAGGCATTCCTGAAACAAGAAAAGAAACTCAAGCGACGCAGAGAAATGAAGCGGGCCGCGACGAAACCATGACTTCCGAAGAGCGCGAGGACGCACTCCCTTCTTGATGCGGGCAGCCGCCGCGTCCTCGGCCATTGCGGGGTCATACTTCGCCTGCCAGGTTCTCAATCGCGGCGGATGGATTGGCAACATCCGGGTGAACCACCTGCCCCACCTGTCTCGGCATGTCTCGGTCTCTGTCTTGCATGTCTGGCGGTACCGTAATACGCTGTTCATGTGAGGACTTTAACCGTACGCCTGCCCGAGCCGCTGGTAGCCGAGATCGAGGTGGAATCGCGCGGGCGCGGGTGTTCGAAGTCCGATATCGTGCGCGAGCGCTTGCAGCGCGCTGCTCCACCCACACCGCATCAGTCCACACCACTGGATACCAGGGCCGATCTCATCGGCTCGGTCGACGGCTTGCCGGCCGGCCTGAGCGCACGAAAGAAGCGATACTTGAAAGCCACGGGCTATGGCCAGAAACGTGCTCGTTGACGCGGGCTTTCTAGTGGTCTTCGAGAACCACCAAACGGTATTGACGGCGTCCTTGGCGCGAAGCTTGCGTTTGTTTACCCATTCGATGGGCGACGGGAGTTTGGCCGGGTTGTACCAAAAGAACTCCTCGGCGAGCCGATACCCGATCCTGTCGCACCAATCCAGCAGCGCCCGAAAGTTGTAAAGCGAACGAACCGGCCGCCCGCGTTCGTACGCCCCGCCCAGATCCAAAACAAAGCTGCCGGCCGGCTTGAGTACCCGAAAGGCAGCGTCTCCAAACTCGCCGAGCCAGGCGACATACCCGGACTGCGAGTTTGTTTCCAACGTTCGGGTCCACAGGTCCAGGATAAACCTCCCAGCGGCGGGCAATCCAGCTCTCCATGAATGACCATAGCAAGCTAATGGCGTAATGGAGCTGCGGCGCCGAACCCTGCAAACCGATGATCGCGGGCGCCACACCAGCCTACGGTATTTTCACTGCTGTGGGGAGATCCGGCGTTTGATCTCGGCGATTTGCGCGTAGAGATCGTCGATGGCTCTCTGCTGGGCGGCCTGGGTGGTGGCGGTTTAGCCGTCCGAGCGTTCGAGCACGCTGAGGGACTTGCTCATCCCAGCGGTCTCCATCAGCAGGGCGCTGACATTGATTTCGGTACGCTCCGTTCGGTTCTCGATGCGTCGGAGGTATTCCATAAGCTCACGGCGGAGGTCGGAGAGGTTGTGCGTGAACGCTTCCATGGATGCCTCCTGCCGGGCGGTGAGGGTCTGGACGGCGGCATCCAGACGGCCGTCGGAGGCGGCCTGCCTGACGGTGATGGCGTCCAGGCGGGCGACAACCGGCTGGATGGCGGCATCCAGACGGCCGTCGGAGGCGTCCTGCCTGACGGTGATGGCGTCCAGGCGGGCGACAACCGGCTGGATGGCGGCATCCAGGGCTTCGCGGAGGTCCTGCTTGGTGAGGGGCGGCTGTTCCGGCGTCATAGGAGGTGGGCCTTCCTTTTCGATGATAGCCGATTTCCGGCCCCTACACGCACGCCGGAACGCGCGGCCCGCTCAGCAGCTTGCTTTCGCGCCCGAAGCGTTCGAGGTCGTCGCGGAATTTCGGGTCGGCTACCTGGATCAACGCTTCAGCCCTTTGCCGCAGGGTCTTGCCGTGCAGGTAAGCCACGCCGTGCTCGGTGATCACGTAGTGCACGTCGCCGCGCGAGGT
This sequence comes from Bryobacteraceae bacterium, assembly GCA_041485845.1. Classification (GTDB taxonomy): domain Bacteria; phylum Acidobacteriota; class Terriglobia; order Bryobacterales; family Bryobacteraceae; genus OMOG01. The sequence continues at coordinate 9,137 of JBGPKH010000218.1, read as the reverse complement.
CACCACGCCGGCGCCGGGCTGGAGCCTCGGGACGATTCGCGAAATCGTGCCGTTTTTGGCGGTGGAGGGCAGCGTGATGATGGGCATCCCGCCCTTGGAGCGTGCTGCGCCGCGCAGAAAATCCACCTGGCCGCCGATGCCGCTATACAGGGTCTGGCCCATGGAATCGGCGCACACCTGTCCCGTGAGGTCCACTTCGATGGCCGAGTTGAGCGCCACCATGCGATCGTTCTGCGCAATGATGAACGGGTCGTTGGCGTAGGCCGTGCGGTGGAACTCGAAGACCGGATTGTTGTCGATGAAGTCGAACAGCATCTTCGTGCCCAGGACGAATCCGGCGATCACCTTGTGGCGATGGATGGCCTTCCGCTCGTTGTTGATCACGCCGGCCTGAATCAGTTTCACCGCGCTGTCGGGGACCATTTCGGAGTGGATGCCGAGGTCCTTGTGGTCGCCCAACAGGCCGAGGACCGCTTCGGGAATGCCGCCGATGCCGGTCTGAATCGTGGCGCCGTCGGGGATAAGGGGCGCGACCTGGCGCGCGATGGCGCGGTGCAGGTCCGACACTTCGTGGGTGACGTATTCGGCCAGGGGATGGGAAGTTTCGATGAACGAATCGACGCGGCTCACGTGCAGGAAGGTGTCGCCGAGCGCGCGCGGCATGCGGTCGTTGATCTCGACGATCACGTGTGTGGCACACTGCGCGGCGGTGAGCGAAGCGTCGACGCTCACGCCCAGACTCATGTAGCCGTAGTGGTCGGGAGGCGTGCATTGCAGCAGGCAGACGTCGATGGGCAGCGCGCCGGAGGTGAACAGGCCTTCGATCTCGCTGAGGAAGATGGGGGTGTAGTCGGCGCGTCCCTCCTGCACGGCCTTGCGCACGTTGCCGCCGATGAACAGCGAGTTGTGGCGGAAGTGGCCTTCGTACTCGGGCAGGCTGTAGTCGGCGATCCCCATGGTGGCCATGTGCAGGATTTCCACGTCGTGCAGTTCGGGACCGCGGCGCGTGAGGGCCTTCACCAGCTCCACGGGCTCGGCGCAGCCGTTGTGGATGTAGACCCGCTGGCCGGATTGCACTTCCGCCAGCGCCACATCGGGGGGCACGATACGGGCGCGGTAGTCGTTGGTCATAGCACTCTCCCCGCAGCGGGCAGGCCGCGCAGGGAGTAGACGCCGCGCGCCAGTTCGGCACAACCTGCCACCGCCGCATCGACGCCCGCGCGCGCGATTTCGAGCAGGTAAGGCAGCATGGCCTGGGCGATGGCCACGCTGCTCGATCGGCCGAGATCGGCGGTGATGTTGGGGACGCAGAAGTGGGTCACGCCCTTGTAGCTGAAGGTCGGCTCGACGAGGGTCGTAGGCCGGCTGGTTTCGATGCAGCCGCCCTGGTCGATAGAGACATCGATGATGGCCGAGCCGGGCCGCATGGTCTCGACCATGGCGCGGGTGACCACGTGGGCCGCGCGTGTGCCGGCTACCAGGATGGCGCCGATCACCACGTCAGCCGCGGCCACCGCTTCGGCGATGGCGTCGTCGTCCGCCAGGCAGGTTTCGAGGCCGCGAACGTGTTCCATCACGCGGCGCAGCTTACGGGGTTCGATGTCGAACGCCGTGACGCGCGCGCCACTGGCAACCGCGGTGCGGGCGGCGGCCGAGCCCACGGCGCCGGCGCCCAGGATCACGACGCGGGCCGGCGGCACTCCTGGAGTTCCGCCGAGCAGGATGCCGCGGCCGCCGGAACTGGAGCGCAGCAGGTGCGCGGCGATCGGGACGGTCATCTGCCCGGCAATCTCGCTGATGGCCGCGAGCACCGGCAGGCGGCCGGTTTCCTGCTGAATGATCTCGCAGCCGATGGCGGTGAGCCCGCGTTCGGCGAGCGTTTCCATCAGTGCGCGATCGGCTACCGCCAGGTGATAGAAGGCCATGAGCGCCATGCCGGGACGGCACAGCGCGAGCTCCTGCGAACTGGGGCGGCTGATCTTGGCGAGCAGTTCGCCGCGCTGGAGGACCTCCTCGGGCGAGTAGGCGATGTGCGCCCCCGAGCGGATGTATTCCGTGTCGCGGAACATGGCGCCTTCGCCGGCTGCGGTTTCGACCCAGACGGTGTGGCCCGCGCTGGTGAGCCGCCGCACGACGGGGGGCGTCAGCGCAACCCGGCGGTCGAAGGCGCCGCGTTCTCGAATGACTCCGATATCCATAAGTAAGTGCTCCTTCCCGCACCCTTGCTCGCCAAAGCGCGAGGGTTTGCCGAGCCGCGACCGTGAGGAAGCGGACTTTGCTTGCCGAGCCGCGACCGCGAGGAAGCGGACTTTGTCACAGGCTGCCAGAGTCGCAGCTCAGTCCGAAACAGCGGCCACCGGTGTGTACATGTCCAGGAGCTGCGTGCGGATGGAGTGCAGGCGGCCGGACATGACGGTGAGGATGCCGCGCATGAAGCGGAATCCGAAGGCATAGTCCTCCTCACAGGCGTGGCACAAGCGGGCGCCATCGAAGGCCAGGGCGTGGACTTCTTCGAGCGCGCGCGCCTGAAACTGCTTGCCGTTGTCGCCGGTGACCGACGACCATCCGAGCACCTCGCCGGCATACAGCGTGGCCACGCGGACCGGGTGGCCGGGTGAAGTGACTTCCAGCGCGACGTTGCCGGAAATCAGAAGGTAAAAGAAGCTGGAATGATCGCCCTCATGGAAGATCAACTCTCCGGGGAGGAAATGCGCTTCGCTGGCCATGGCAGCCAGGTGTGCGACGTGGTCGGGCCAGAAGCCCTTGGTGAAAGGGTGATCGGTCAGGAGACCGGTGATGATCTCGGTGCTCATGGACACCTCGCAATCGTGGTGGTGTGTCACTATCCTACAATTTCATATTCGGACCTTTTCCGGTGGAATGCAACTAAAGAGCTCACTTGCGGCTGGACTTTTTCCCGTTGGTGAGCGTGCGGATCTTCTGGAGGCCGGCCATGGCGGCGGCCCGGTCGCTGTAGCCGCGTAGGAATTGTTCTCCGGCCCGCAGGCGGCATCAGAACACGAGCTTCAACCCCATCTGCAACTGCCGGCCGGTCGCCGACGAACTGCTCAGCTTGCCGAAGTTTGCGTTCCCGATGGTCAGCGCCGAATTCGTCGCCCCCGGCAGGGTTGAATGCAGGAGTGTTGCCGAAATTGAACGCCCCGGCGCGGAATTGCACCTGGTAACGTTCCGTCACCCGGAAATTCTTGAACAGGGAGAAGTCCAGGTTGTTGGCATCCGGCCCGCGCCCGGCGCTGCGAGTTTCCGAACCGGGTCACGGGGACGCCCGCCGCGCTGGTCACCCTCGCCGGCTGGGAAAACTCGGCCGGATTGAAGAAGCCGTCCACGCCCGGATTCGGCAGGTAGATCGACTGCCCGGTCACGCGGTCAGGGACGTTTCGTCTTGACCTTAAGCTCCGCTACCGCATCGACGCTCGGTGTGTAGTTGATTCCGTTTCGCCCGATCGTCCACGCGAACCGTGATGGGCAAGATGGTCTGCGTCTTGAAGCCCTGCGCGCCCGCCGTCAGCGCGTAATCGCCGATACGCAGGATAGGGACGTTGAACGCTCCGCGTTCGTTGGCCGCCGCGTCGCGTGACTCTCCCGTGGCCAGATGCCGCAGCGTAATCCTGGCGCCCGCCAGCGATGATCGTGCCGTTCGAAGTTTGAGCCTGAGCTGCGCCGGCAAGGAGAAACAGTGTGAGGAAAACCCCGCATATCACCCCCTGGAGATGGTGAGTCTATTATAATGCGGCCTAAAGGCAATACACTCGATGACATCGCGGACTTTCGCTCTCTTCTTCCTGGCGGCGCTTTCCGCCGCCACCGCCGCCGCGCAGCCGCGCTTGACGCTGTTCTACGACGCGCCGGTCCGGCAACTGGCTTTCGCAGCCTCCGAAGTGTCTGGCGCCGCGGCAACAGCCGTGCCCAACCTGCCCTTCGAGCAGCACTCCTCCGCGCCCTGCTCCCCGTGCATCGTACTGACTTCCGGCTCCGCCCAAGCCGCGCGCCTCGCCCGGGAACTCGGTGTGGCGCCGCTCGCTTCCACCAAGCCACAGTCCTACGGCATCCGCAGAGTGTCTCGATCCGGGCGGGACACCATCGCGGTTCTCGCCGCCGACCACGCCGGCGCCATGTACGGCGGCCTGGACGTCGCCGAGGCCTTGCGTCTCGGTACGCTCGACCAGTTGCGCGACTCCGACCATGCGCCCCACATCGAGCAGCGCGGCATCAAGTTCAACATCCCGCTCGATGCGCGCACGCCCAGCTACTCCGACAACTCCGACGCGGCCCAGAACAACATTCCCGAAATGTGGTCGTTCGATTTCTGGCGCGAGTTTCTGGACGACTTGGCGCGCCATCGCTATAACGTGCTTTCGCTGTGGAACCTCCACCCGTTTCCCTCGATGGTGAAAGTGCCCGAGTATCCCGACGTCGCGCTCGCCGACGTCAAGCGCACCACCATTCCGATGGATGACACCTACTCGCACAGCGGCGACGACATGGCGCGGCCGCGGAGTCTGGCCAACCTCGAGACGGTTCGCACAATGGCCATCGAGGACAAAATCCGCTTCTGGCGCGAGGTGATGCAGTATGCCCAGGATCGTGGCATTCGCGTGTACCTGTTTACATGGAACATTTTTGCGTTCGGCGCTGAGGGTAAGTACGGAATTACCGCGGAGCAGACCAACCAGAAGACTATCGACTACTTCCGCGCCAGCGTCCGCGAGATGGTGCTGACCTATCCATTACTAGCTGGAATGGGCATCACGGCCGGAGAGCACATGCGCGACCTCAAAGGAGAGTTTTCCAAGGAGAGCTGGCTCTGGAAGACCTATGGCGAAGGGATTCGCGACGCGTTGCAAGCCCAGCCCGGACGGCGGTTCAACCTGATCCACCGCTATCATCAAAGCGGGCAGGGTGAGATTCTCAATGCATTCCGCGAGTATCCGGGGCCGTTCGACCTGAGCTTCAAGTATTCCATCGCCCACATGTACTCGATCCCCAATCCCCCTTTCATTTCGGAGCTGCTCCCCAACCTCCCGGCGGGCAAGCGGACCTGGCTGACCGTGCGCAACGACGACGTCTACAGTTTTCGCTGGGGCGATCCCAGCTACGTGCGCGACTATATTCGCCACATCCCCGGCGCGGACAAGGTCGCGGGCTTCTACATGGGACCGGATGGATATATCTGGGGCCGCGAGTTTCTTTCCACCGAGCCGGAGACGCCCCGCCAGTTAGTCGTCTCCAAGCAGTGGTACTCCTTTGAGCTATGGGGAAGGCTCAGTTACGAACCCGGCCTGCCGGACTCGCTCTTTATCCGAACGCTGGCGCGGCGCTTTCCTCAAGCCGACGGCGAGAAGCTGTTTCGCGCATGGGCGGACGCATCGCAGGTTTTCCCGCTGATCACCCGTTTCTTCTGGAACGACATCGATCTGCGCTGGTTTCCGGAAGCCAGTCTCAGTCACCCGCGCTACCGTGGCTATTTCACGGTCCGCGATTTCATCCAAGGAGAGACGATGCCGGGCAGTGGCGTAACCCGCATTCTCGACTGGCGGCGTGCCAGGCTGGCCGGGCAGGCGCCGGACGGCGTCGCGCCGCCCGACATCGCCGGTCAGTTGGAAGAGCGGGCCAATCGTGCGCTCGCGGCTCTTCCTGCATTGCGCGGCGGAGCGCCCGAAAAGGAACTCAGGCTGACCCTGGGAGACATCGAGGCCATGTCCCGCCTGGCGCGATACTATGCGGCGAAGATCCGTGGGGCCGCGGCTCTCGCGTTATATGACCGTTCCGCCGGGGAGCCGGCGAAACAAGAGGCGGTCCGGCATCTGGATGCGGCGGCCGAACAGTGGCGCCAGTACGCGCGCGCCTACGCCGCCCAATACACCCAGCCGCACCTCTACAACCGGGTGGGCTACGTGGATATTCCGGCGCTGACGGCCAAGGTGCTCCAGGATGTGGAGATGGCGAAGCAGTGGAAGCCGGGAACCATCGAAGACGACAAGGTGAAGCGCAATCCGGCGGACCAGCCGTTCCGGAAGTAACGGGCTTCAGCGCCACCAGGCGAACGGTCTTAACGGACAAATGGTGGGACAGGCGAAGTTTGAAAGTGGATTCGTTCCGAACGGCCGGCGGGAACTAAGCCGCGGTGCGTGCCGCCATCACGCTGCGGAAAACCCGCTCGCTGTGTCCCTCGAAGACATTGTACTCTCCGGCGAACACGGTGACTGCAACCCGCTCTTTCGGCGCGACAAAGACGCGTTGATTCCCGTTGCCGACGGCAGCCGCAACTTCATAGCCTTCGCTGAAACGCCCCACCCACCACTGGTATCCATAGCCCCACATCCCTCCGCGGCTCCAATCGCCAATGCTCGCCACGTGCCGTCGCATCGATCTCTCTACCCACGCCGCCGGCACGATCTGCCGCCCCTGCCACTTCCCGCCATGCAGGTACACCGATCCGAACTTAGCCAGATCCCGCGCCCGCATCCGCAAGCCCGATGCAGCCGCTGGCATGGGCGGATTCCATCCCGGCCCCCCAATCCATTCATACTGAGTGATGCCCAAAGGGCCGAACAGGACCTGTTTCGCATAAGCGTCGGGCGTCTTGCCGGTAATCTGCCTCACCACGCCCGCCAGAACCTGCGTCAACCCACCGTTGTAATACCAAACCGCGCCGGGCTTCTGCCGAAGCGCACGCGATAGCACCATCGCCACGGGATCTTTCACCGAATACAGCCGCATTTCATCGTTGTTGGGGTCGGTGTAGGGCACTGTCATCTCGTTCCATTCGAGGCCAGCCGTCATGGTCAGTGCGTGATGCAGAGTCAGTGCATCCAACTCCCGCCGCACATTCAACTGAGGGAAAAACGAAGCGATCGGACTTGCCAGTGCCTTTTCAAAATCCGCGCCCAGAGCGATTCCCAGCAGCGCCGCCGTCACACTTTTCGAAACCGAACGCAGGTCGTGCAGGCTGCCGGCATCCATCACCCGGCGCCCGATGGATTTGGTCCAACGTTCGTCACGGCCCGCGAAATACTGCTCATACACCAGCCGGCCGTCATGTTCCACCAGAACCGCGTGGGTATTGGGAAAGACTCCGGATTTCAGATCCGCGGTAACCTTCTGCAGCGCGATCTCATCGAATCCCGCATCCTTGAGCCTGCCGATTTCCCACCCGTCGCTTCTTTCGACGGGGAGCAGCGGATCGCGCTGGCGCGCTGGCCGCCGGCAGCCCGACAAAACCGGTAACAGAATGGCAACGAAATCTCTGCGTCGTGGCGCAAGCATGCCTTTACAGCTTACCAGAGAGTTGTGAATTCCTCCGGCTCGAGACGAGTATGGCATGGGCTCTGCGGCTGACGATTAACCGCCGAAAGTCGCTGCCGCCATTGCGCTGCCGGCAGCGGATTGTAGCCAAGGAATCGGATGATGGCCGGCATCTCGTCGCCGGACTGCGGCGCGTGTTCGTGCGGCCGGGAATGTCGATCATGATATGATGGGCCAAAAGTCCGGGCGGCACCAATCATGAATAGCGCCATGAGTTCCACCACCGACCCCGGTAGGTTGGGAGGGTTCCTGAACAGCATCGGGTCGTTCAGCGAAGACCTGATCCTCTGGTTCAACGTCGAGCAGAAGCTGTACCACTATACAAACTTGGACGGCTTGCGCGGCATCGTCGCCAACAGCGATCTGTGGCTGACGCACGCACAGTACTGCAATGACGATGAAGAATTAAAGCACGGAGTGCGGCTGACAGAGAGTGTGGTTCAGGCGGAGGCCCAGTCGGCCGACCCGAAGCGCCGCGAATATCTCGACGAGCTTTTGCGGCTGCTGGAGGGGCCGCAACTGGATCCGGTCTACATCTGCTGCTTTTGCGAGGCCGACGACCTGCTGAGCCAGTGGCGCGCGTACGCCGCCAACGCCACCGGCGTGAGCCTGGAGTTCGAACCCGCCGGCTTTTCCTTTATCACGGGGCCGGATTGTCCGCCAAACGTGGGCCTGATGCGGTTCTGGAAAGTGTTTTACCCGCCGGATACCCAGCGCAAGATCATCCGCAGCGCGATCGACTATTACCCGAAGTTCGAGCCCGGCGCCGCGCCCGCGGATTGGGCGCGGTGGACCGCGGAGGCGGTCCGTTTCTTCATCCCGACATTCAAGAACGACGATTTTATCGAGGAAAAAGAATGGCGCCTGATATTTACTCCCGCGCCCGGCAGTCCGGTGAAGCCCTCTTTTCGCGTGGCGCGCGGCATGCTGGTTCCGTACTACAGCCTCAACGACCTCGCGCGTCAACTCGGGCGCACCGATCAGAAGCTTCCGCTGGCCTCGGTGCGGATCGGTCCCGGTCCGAACCGGCACCTGAATGCCACCAGCGCGCGGATGCTGCTGGACCGGCACGGCTACGATGACGTCGGCGTCGATTCCTCCGAGACTCCATACCGCGGCTGAAACGACCGGCATTCCGCCGCCACGTCATGTGCTTGGGGTGTCGACTGAGATGGCAGTTCGGGACTAACCAGCCCGGCGTGACTCCGGGCACCGGCTGTCGATGAGCTGGTTCACCAGCACATCCACCACTCCGAAATCCGTTCCCGCCGGCGCGGCCCCTCGCGCTGGTGAACGACTCGCCGGTTGTTTGCCATGGAGTGCAGCGCCAGATGCGTGTTTGGGCAGGTTGCCGGAAGTATAGTCAACGAGACCAGCATGCGCTACACGGCGGGAACACGGCTGGGCCCCTACGAAATCGTCGAGCCCATCGGCGCCGACGGAACCGGAGCACACGCGCGGGGCAGGTTGTGAACCTGGGCGCCGATTGGAACTGACACCGCCAACCCCGCTGATCTGGCGGGCTAGCCAGGTGCACTGGCTGGTCGAGGCTGGATTCGACGGTTTCACGTGCGCCTGGAAGCGGCCCGGCGAGCCTCGATTCCCGCCGGTTTCGAAAAGCGCGCTCTGGATGCCCATCGCGATCGGTGCGTTCGGTTCCGCGCTGCGCACGCCACGCCGTTTGAGACACCGCGCGGCTCTAGCGGGAGTTTACAAGATATGAGCGCGTTTCTGTGGTACCCGTCGCTTCTCTAGCCACAGATAGCGCCCCTATCCTTTTGAAAAGAAGTCACTTAAACCCACAACCCTTG
>JBGPKH010000217.1:0-12426 GCA_041485845.1 Bryobacteraceae bacterium | reverse complement strand
TCGATCTCGACCGAGATGTCGTCATAGTACGGAACGAAATCCAGTTCATTCAGGATGTGGTCATGCTCCTTGATGTAGCTGTAACTCTTGGTGGAGCCTTCATGATCGTTGAATGTCGTGCAGGGCGAGACTACGTCAATCACTGAAAGCCCGTTGTGGGCGATGGCCGTCTTCAGAATGGCCTGGAGTTGCTTCTTGTCGCCGCTGAAGGAGCGGGCGACGAAGGTTGCGCCCCATCTCAGGGCCAGTGCGCAGCAATCGAACGGGGGCAGGTCGTTGGGGGCGCCGGTCTTGAGCTTGGAGCCGAGATCGGCAGTGGCGGAGAACTGGCCCTTGGTGAGCCCGTAGACGCCGTTGTCCTCGATGACGTAAATCATCGGCAGGTTGCGGCGCACCATATGCATGAACTGGCCGATTCCGATGGAGGCGGTGTCGCCATCGCCGGTGACTCCCAGCCCCAGCAGGTTACGGTTGGCGAGGATGGCGCCGGTGGCGATGGAAGGCATGCGGCCATGCACCGCGTTGAAGCCGTGGGACAGGCCGAGGAAGTACGCCGGAGACTTCGAGGAGCAGCCGATTCCGGAGAACTTGGCCACCGAGTAGGGCTCGATGCCCAATTCGTAGAAGCACTCGACGATGCGCTCGGAAATGGAGTTGTGCCCGCATCCGGCGCACAACGTGGTCTTACTTCCCTTGTAGTTGAAGACCTCCAGCCCGATGCGGTTGACTTTCTTGGGCGGAGGAGGCGCGGTGGCGCTCATTTGCCCTCCTGCCGGACGATGTCGTCGGTGATGGTGCGCGCGTCGAGCGGCAGGCCGCCGTAGTATCGCACGCTGCGCAGCTTGGCGATCAGGTCCGGATCGAATTCCAGGCGCATGAGGCCGAGCAACTGGGCGTCGCGGTTCTGGTCGACCACGTAGACGCGGTCGTGGCGGCGGATGAAGCCGGTGAGGTGGTCGGTGAACGGATAGGCACGCAGGCGGAGGTAGCTGGCCTCGATGTCGTATTCGTCCTTGAGCTGGTCGCAGCTTTCGCGGACCGCATAGTCGGAAGTGCCTGCGGCGACGAAGCCGATCTTCGCCTTGCCGGCGATGCGGACCACCGGCGCGGGCACGTGCCGGCGCATGACTTCGAACTTGTGCGCCAGGCGATCCATGTTGTGGACATAGTCGTCCTCGCGCTCGGTGTATTGGGCCTTTTCGTTGTGGCCGCTGCCGCGGGTGAAGTAGGAAGCCGCGCGGTGGTTGGTGCCGGGCAGGGTGCGGTAGCCGACGCCATCGCCATCGACATCTTTGTAGCGGGCGAAGCCGCCGAGCTTTTCGAGATCCTCGGCGGTGAGCACCTTGCCGCGCTGGATGGGCGCTTGGGGATATGCGAAGGGATCGGCCATCCAATTGTTCATGCCGAGGTCGAGATCGGTCATGACGAAGACGGGGGTCTGGAAGCGCTCGGCAAAATCGAAGGCCTCGATGGCCATGGAGAAGCACTCTTCGGGTGAGCAGGGGAACATCAGGGGGTGTTTCGTGTCGCCGTGCGAGAGGAGCGCGGTGGTGAGGATGTCGCCCTGGGCGGTGCGGGTGGGCAGGCCGGTGGAGGGGCCGACGCGCTCGACGTCGAAGACCACGGTGGGGATTTCCGCATAGTAGCCGAGGCCGATGAATTCCGACATGAGCGAGATGCCGGGGCCGGCGGTGGCAGTCATGGAGCGCGCGCCCGCCCAGCCGGCGCCGAGCGCCATGCCGATGGAGGCCAGCTCGTCTTCGGCCTGCACGATGGCGTAGGTGGCCTTGCCGGTTTCCGGATCGTGGCGGAAGCGCCGCATGTAGCCGATGAGGGATTCGACCAGCGACGAGGATGGCGTGATGGGATACCACGTAACCACGGTGACGCCGGCGAACATGGCGCCCAACGCGCAGGCCGAGTTGCCGTCGATGATGATCTTCCCGGCGGTTTCGTTCATGTGCTCAACGCGGTAGGGATCGGTCTTGGTGAAGGTCCTGGCGGCATACTCGAAGCCGGCCCTGGCGGCGCCCCAGTTCAGTTCGGCGGCCTTGGCCTTGCGCTTGCCGAATTGCCTGACCAGCGCCTTGTGGATCTCCTCCATTTCGATGGAGAGCAGCCAGGACACGATACCGTCGTAGATCATGTTCCGCACCAGCTTGCGGAGCTTGGCGTCGGGGCAGACGGGCGCGACCAGTTTGTCGAAGGGGACGGGATAGAAGTGGAGGTCGCTGCGCAGCTCGGAGAGCTTCAAGGGCTCGTCATAGACCACGGCGGCGCCGCTTTCGAGCTTCATGACGTCTTCGCGGGCGGTCTCGGGGTTCATGGCGATGAGGAAGTCGATTTCCTTACGCCGTCCGATATATCCGTGCTTGCTGGCGCGGATGGTGAACCACGTGGGCAGCCCGGCGATGTTCGAGGGAAACATATTCTTCCCGGAAACGGGAATGCCCATTTGAAAGATAGAACGCATCAGGACGGAGTTGGCGGTTTGGCTGCCGGATCCGTTGACTGTTGCGATTTGAATGCTGAAATCGTTGATAACCGAGTGGCCCGATTGGCCGGAGAGAGGCTCAACCGGAGCAACCTCTAAAGTTGACATTGATAAGGAGTCCTCAGCAAGGAGAGTGGTGCCCAGTTCACAGTTCCTCTTAATTATATGCAAAATGAGGGGCTAATGGTGGATCACCGCTGATACAGGGTGCTTAAGCATTTTCGGGAAGTTCTCGCCCGTCGACCGCTCCCTAACGGTCGCGGCTCTGTAACTCACGCTGAAACAGCACAATCATAACCGAGCCGCGACCGTCAACGTCCGGATCTATTGGGTGGATCCCAGGGAACGCGGCAAGCACAATTCCGCGGGCCGATGGGTCGCGGCCGTACTGGGACAGCCTGATCGTTGGCGCCGCGGAGTTGGCCGGTTGTGACTATCTTCTGAGCGAAGACTTCCAAGCCGGCCAAAGGTTCGGCGATGTAACGGCAGTGGACCCGTTTCATAGTAGCCCGCACGAATTTGGTTTTTCCCAGGACGGACCGCGCTAGAACCCGGCTTCGCGCTGAAAGGCCTGCTGCTTGCTGTAGGCGCGTTCGTCGTCGCCGAGCTTCCCAAGGAGGCTGCGGACGGCGGCGCCGGGTGCGGTCAGGAGCGTCCGGTCCCCGGCGGGCTGGCTGGCGAGCTGCTGGACGGCCTGCTGTTTGAGCCAGTCGGATTCCAGAAACGCCCAGCGCAATTCGGACTGGCCGGGCCAGACCCGCACCAGGGTGTGGACTGGGATAGAGAAGCCGTCATCGCTGCCCGGGACCAGATCCAGCAACTCGGCATCGCCCGCACGAAACAGACGGGCCTCGAACTTGAGCGCCGACGAGTTCTCCGAATAAAGGATCGTATAGTGGTTTCCGGACTGCCGGATGACCAGCAGGCCGCCGTCGTCACCGGTGTCCCAGACTCCGATTAGAGCCGGATCGATCACCGCCTCCTGGTCGCTGACGAACGGGTTCAAAGACACCAGAGAAGAACAGCCGGTCATCAACGCGGCGCCGGCTACGGCAAGAACGATGGTTGGGAATCGCATTTCTTTCGCCTCCACAAAAGAACAGCGTCATTCCCACGCCAGGATTGCACTATCGTGAAAAAATCGTGGCGAGTCTGCGGGCCAGGTGAGGAGCCAATTCGAGAAACCCGTGCAGCAGCAGGCAGGCCGGGCTCTGGTAGGGATTGAAGCGGTCGAGATCGGCGAATGCCCGACTTTTCCTGCCGATCACTACGTGCAGGCTGTACTCCCCTCCGGTGCGGTAGGAACGGTACTCCGTGACGACACCACCCACGATGCGGCTGTGGAGGATGCCGAGCCGGCCCTGGGCGAAACGCTTGCGGTCCGCCAAGACCAGTCGAGCCTCTCGCTGGTCGGCGAAGGCGAAGGTGATGCCCGCGCCCGACCCGCGTATGGAGTCCGGCAAAGGGACCACTCCGAACCGGTTGAGAGCGGCCAGCGTGTCGCTCTGCCTGTGGGTCACAGGGTGCATCGCGTCAATATATATAGCACGGGGCGAGCTGTTATGGCCGTGTGGTCTTGGTGTTCGCAGGGCGTTCCGCGCGCGCCAACTTGCCTACGTAGATCAGCTCCTTGCGGAACAGGGGATTCTCCGGATAGTCGGCGACCAGCCCGGACAGCAGCTCTTCGGCCTTGGCGGGGCGCTTCTCACGGGTGTGGATCACAGCCAGCAGAATGCGCGCGAGCGGTCCGTAGTACCTGCCCTTTTGGGCGACGAGATCCAGGTCCTCCGCGGCTTTCTCCTTGCTTCCTTTGATCTGATCGAAGCGCACGAACCAGCGGAGGAAGAAGGGCAGGCTGCCGACGACGTACTCGACGGCGCCAAAGGTGGCATAGGCGTCGTAGACGGGAGGATTGAGGGCCAGCAGTTTGCGCGCGTATGTCTGGTTGCGTTTGGAGAGCGAGAAACTGCCGCAGCGGCGGCGCTCGATCAGGGCGGCGTAGTCGGTGACCAATCCGGAGGTCATGCAGAGCGAGAACAAGGCGTCGCGGTCGTCGGGTGTGGCGGCGAGCCGCGCCTGCGCCAGACGCTCCGCATTTTCGACCTGCTTGAGGAAAGCCAGGCGGGCCGCGGGATCGGGACGCAGCTTACGGCGATCCACGACCTTGTCGTCATCCATGAAGAAGTCGAACTCCAGGATCTTCAGGCGGTTTAGCTCGGAGAACAGATGAGCGGCCGCGCCGACCGAGGGACCCAGCGGGTCCTGGGGATATTGGCGGCAGTGCCTGTCGAGTAGGTCGTGAGCTCCGCGGAAGTCGAAATTGTAAAGGCGGCCGAAGGCCTGTCGAATGAGGGCATCGGGTTCGCCGGCAGGCGCCTGCGCGGGCAGGGGGAGCGAGAGCACGATCACCGCGAGGAGGGCGAAACACGGCGCCTGAGCTTCCCGGCAGAGGGGCATATGAAGACCGATTCTATCCCAGTCATGACCGCTCCCTCGGTCGGCGGAGCCGGAACCGAACGGGCAACCGCGTTTTGACGCGGAGGCGCGGAGACGCGGAGGACCACGCGGAGAAGATCGAGAGGAAGTCAAAACCTGAGAGAACGGAGGAAGCGGAGGTACCGGGACCGCCGCCGAAAAAATCCGGCCAATTTCGGCAACTCCGTACGAACTCACGGCCGCGACTCAGAGGCCAGGAGCGCGACCAGGGGGCCGCCCGCGGACGAGGGCGTCCGCCCACTTATCGCCGGTCGCGGCTCAGCGGGAGGTTACAAAGTCAGTGGCCCGGGGGGAGAAACACGAAATTCGGCGATCCGGCGGCCTTGGGCAGGATTCTGTATCCGTAGGCCTGGAGAAACTCGGGAAAGATGCCTTCGTGGCCTTCGACGATGAGGATGGGGAGGTCCCGCTCGATCAGCTTCCGCATACCGCGGATGACGGAGACTTCGTGTTGTTCGACGTCGATCTTCACTAGGGCGATCCGATGGGCGAAGGTAAGGTCGTCGAGGGCGATCGAGAGCGCCGCCTCGCCGCCATCGTTGGCGACTCGCGACTGGCAATAGTCGGGGAGGCCGTCGGGATTCGCCGGGACCTGCAAGCGGAGAAGGCCGGCGCGGTCGGAAACGGCCACATTTAGCAGGGTGATGTTGCGAAAGGGCGCGCGGCACGACATCGCGGACAGGATCTCGACGGTCTCGGCGATGGGCTCGAATGCGATGACACGCCCGTCTTGGCCCACGAGTTCGGAGAATCGGAGCGTGTAGTGTCCGACATTGGCGCCGACATCGAGTACCCAGTCGCCCGGGCGGACGAGGCCGGCCAGACGCTGGAACTCCGGTTCGTCTGAGCGGAAGCGGCCCAATGCGAAATCGAGCCGGTGCTTGGCGGCCCGCATCAGTTGGCGAGTGGCAGGCGGCAGATGCGAGGCCAGGCGCTTGAGCAGCATTTGCTACTTGAATTGTCGCAGAATGGACTGGGATGAGTTCTTTGCGCCAACTTCTGGCAGCGCCGGCTTTGTGCGCCGTCACCTTTCTGGCGTACTCCAACTCGTTCAGCAGCGGATTTCCGCTGGACAACAAGGGCCTCATCTCGCAGGATCCGCGGGTACACGAAGCGACCACCGGGAATATCGGCCTGATCCTCCAGCACTCTTACTGGTGGCCTCGCGGCAACAGCGGGCTGTATCGTCCGGTGACCACGCTCTCCTATTTGTTCAACTACGCGATCCTGGGAGACGGAGAGAGCCCGGCCGGATACCATTGGGTCAATCTTCTGCTGCACACGGGCAATGTGCTGCTGGTGTATTTACTGGCGTTAAGGCTCATCGGCAGCTTTTGGCCTTCCTTACTTCTTGGGGGATTGTGGGCAGTGCATCCGGTCCTCACGGAGTCGGTGACGAACATCGTGGGCCGCCCCGATCTTCTGGCAGGTATGGCTGTGCTCGGCGGGTTTTGGATCTATTTGAAGAGCGCCGAAGCAGGCGGGCGGCCGCGTCTGGCGTGGCTGGCCGGATTAGTGGCGGTCACGGCGGTTGGGGTCTTTAGCAAGGAGAGCGCGGTCATGCTGGCCGCGGTGATCGCGCTCTACGAGCTGGTCTGGTGGCGCGGCCGGCGGCGGGCACTGATATGCGGATGCATCGCCGTGTTGGCGCCCGTGGCAGCGCTGCTGTACTGTCGTTGGCTGGTGTTCGCCGGCGAGCCTCCCGTGGAGTTTCCGTTCACCGACAATCCCCTGTCAGGCGCGCCTTTCTGGCAGGCGAAGCTAACCGCGGTCAAAGTGACTGCCCGGTACCTGGGTCTCACGATCTGGCCCCTCAAGCTCTCCGCGGACTACTCCTACAACGCTGTTCCCGTAGCGAGCGGGAGGGTCGAGGATTGGGCATGCTGGCTGGCAGTTGCCGCGGTTGTGACGGTGGTGGTGATGGCTTATCGGAGGAATCGGACGGCGTTTTTCCTGGCCGGGTTTGCCTTCCTCACGCTCCTGCCGGCTTCCAATCTGCTGTTTCCGATCGGGTCCATGATGGCCGAGCGATTTCTGTACCTTCCGTCGATCGGGGCGTTGGCGTGCCTGGTGCTGGCCTCGTATGCCGCCGTGCCGCGGGCAGCGCCGATCGTACTGGGAGCTCTGCTGTGCGGGTTCGCGGTTCGTACGTGGGTGCGAAACGCGGATTGGCGGGATGAGCTTTCGTTGGCGAAGTCGGCGGCCGCGGCTTGTCCTCGCAGTTTCAAGACTCACCAGATGATGGCCGCGGCGCTCTATGCGGCCGATGCGACGCACGCGAATGTCGGCGCAGTCCTCGATGAAGCGGAAAAGAGCCTCGCCATACTCGATTCGGTGCCCGACTCGCGGAACACGGTCGAGATCTATCGCCTGGCCGGCGAGTGCTACCTCATCGAGGGAGCGTACGGCAAGGCCTTGCCGATTCTGCAACGCGGCGTGGCCATTCTTGAGGCGGGACGCGAACAGCTCAATTCAAAGCAACCCCTGCGGACGACCGCGAATGACGACCTTTATCGCCTGCTCTCGGCCGCCTGGTTGCGGCTGGGCGAGGGGGAAAAAGCGTTCGACGCGGCGATCGAGGCACGGAACCGCGAACCGCTGAACCCGGCTGTGTATACGCAGCTCGGGCAGGTTCTGTTCGCGGCTCACCAGCCGGAGGATGCCGCTACGGCGCTCCTGGAAGGCATGCTGGTGACTTCGGACATGGGGCTGCGGCAGCAGGCGATGGATCTTTACCGCGGCGGTCTGGACCGGCAGGGGTGCGCGATCGTCGCGGGGCCCAACGGTCCGGCGATCAATCCCGGGTGCGCACTGGTGCATCGGAACCTGTGCGAGGCGTCGGTGGACGCCATCAAGATTCACTTGAAGACCGGGCGTCCGGCGATTGCGGCGGAGCTCAAGAAGAGCTTTCTGCACGACTACGGATGCCCGCCGGGGCCGCTCCACGAAGCGCTGCCGGACGCACCGGGGCAATAGTGTGCCGTCCCGTATGCCGCTTGCTTACGCGCGCGGCTCAGCATTCCGGCTCGGCGCCGTGACCGCGGGAGTGAGGAGCTGTGAAAATCGCCCGCAAGCGGGCGAGGCAGGCGGAAACGCCTGCCCCACCAAAAGCACAGGACTTGTTGTGGTGGCGCAAGCGGTCAGTAACGCTATTTCTTCTTCTGCGGCTCGGACCACGGCGGCACGATGTGGTTCACGCGCGCATAGGCGATGGCCTGTCCCAGGTGCTCGCCCAGGTGTTCGTTCATGTTGATGAGGACGCCGCGCAAAGTCATGGGGCGGCCGAAGAATTCCACGGACTTCTCGAGGTCGGCATCGGAGAGGTTGCGGATCATGTCGCGGGCCTGTCCGATGGCCTGGTCCATGATCTCGACGATCTTGGCCTTGTCCTTGATGGCCGCCTCGCTGGCGAAGATCTCGGGCAGTTCGAATCCGCGCTTCATGTACACGGCAGCGAGATCGTGTGCCGGTCCGTCGGGCATCTTCATGCCGGCGTAGGAGCAGAACAGCAGCGTGCTTCCCGCGATGTGGACGAAGACTTCGCCGAAGGAACGGACGCCTTCCATGGGTCGCCAGGTCAGTTTCTCCTGGGGAATGGCCTTCGCCAGCGTCAGGGAACGATTGGAGGCGGAAGTGAAGGTGTTCAGGATTTCCTGACGGACTCCGGAAACCTGCGCCTGAGCAAGCAGGACGGGAGCGGCGGCCAGCGAGAGCAGAAGAACTGAGATTCGCATGTCTCGGTTATATCACGCGCGCGACGCGGGTTCTGCGAACGCTCAAGCTACAATTGCCTTATGCACCATCGGACGAGGCGGCTGCTGGGACTGTCGCTATTAGCCTGCTTGCCCCTCGGGGCGGAAATCCGGTCGCTGACTGTTCTCCACACCAACGACCTGCACGCGCGGATCAGCCCGCTGGAGAACGGGAATGGCGGGTTTGCCTATCTCGCCACGGTCATCCGGCGCGAGCGCGCCAACTGTCGGGACTGCATCCTGCTCAACGCAGGCGACCTGGTGCAAGGCAGTCCCGTCTCGACGGTCTTCCACGGGCTGCCGGTTTACGAAATCGCCAACCTGTTCGGCTACGACGCCGCCTCGCTGGGCAATCACGAGTTCGATTACGGCTTGCCGCAGGCGCGCAAGTTCCTCCAGACCGCGAAATATCCCATCGTCACTGCCAACCTGGTGAACCGTAGCGGGCAGCTCTTCACGAAACCGTACGTCATCCTGAGGGTCAACGGATTGCGCGTGGCGGTCATCGGCGCGATGACCGACGATCTCGCCAGCCTCACCACGTCCAAGCTGCTGGAAGACGTGCACACGCTGCCGGTGGTCGCGACCGTCCGCAAGTGTGCCGCCGAGCTGCGCGACAATTCGGACCTGATCGTCCTCGTCGCTCACCTAACCGGCGCCGAGGAGACCGAGTTTTTGAATTCCGCTCCGGAAATCCCGGTTCTGATCACCGGTCACATTCACCGGGGCTTCGACCAGCCGCTGACCAAAGATGGCCGCCTGATGGTCCGTGTGAAGGGATACGGCGAGGAGCTGGGCCGCCTCGAATTGAAAGTAGATACCGAGAAGAAGGCGCCCGTCTCGTGGACCTGGAAGCACATCCTCGTGGACTCTCCCAAGCTCGAACCGGCCGCCGACGTAGCTCGCCTGGTGAAGCACTGGGAGGCCGAAGTCACGGCGCGCGTCGATCAGCCGCTGGCCGTTTCCAAAAAGAAGTTCGAGAAGCGCGACGTGAAGCGGCTGATCGAACAGGCCCTGCGGGAAGAGACCGGCTCCGATTTCTCCTGGATGAACCTGGGCGGCGTGCGCGACACGCTGCCCGAAGGGCAGGTGCTGGTGCGCCACATCTGGGACATCATGCCGTTCGACAACACGGTGGTGATCGGGACCTTCAAGGGGCGCGATTTGCCGGCCGTCGTGGTGGGCAACCGGCACGTGGAGCCCGACCGCGACTACACGCTGGCAGTGAGCGACTACACCGCCGAAAATCAGGCCACCCAGGAGAATCTGCGGACCACCGGGTTGAAGTTTCCCAACGAGGTGGGTTTGATGCGCGACATGCTGATCGACTGGTTCCGCAAGAAAAAGGTAATCGAGCCTGAGTGAGCGGCCGATACTACGGCTTGGGCTTCTGTCCTCCGTTTGGCATCGTGATCCGGACCACTGCATATAAACCTTCTGGTTGCATTTCATTTTGTGAAGTTCGCTACAATTCTTCAGAATGGGTCGCTCATTATGTTCTTCGCTGCTGCTTCTGCTAACCGCACTGGCTTCAACGGCAGTGTGGGGCCAAACAGCAAAGCCCGTCGTCAATGCAGTTGCGAACGTCGCCAGCTACGGTACGGGGCCAATTTCTCCCGGAGAAATGGTTGTGATCTTCGGCGACGGAATGGGACCGGCTGTAATCGTCAGCTTCCAACTCGATCAACAAGGGCGCATCGCAAATACACTAGCCCAAGTCGAGGTGCAATTTGACGGCATTGTTGCGCCGCTGATCTACGTCTCAGGAACGCAGATTTCAGCGATGGTTCCCTACGGTGTCGCCGGGAAGTCCTCAACGCAGATTCAGGTGATGTATCAGGGTGTCGCATCAGACCCCGTTCAGAAGCCGGTCGCAACGTCCGCACCGGGCATCTTTACTGCCGATTCTTCCGGCATCGGACAAGCGGCCATGACGAATGCAAATGGGTCGTACAATTCGAGATCGAATCCGGCGACCCCCGGCTCCTACGTTACCTTCTACCTGACCGGGGAAGGCCAAACCGATCCACCCGGCTCGGACGGCAATATTGCAGCATTCACGGCAAACGTGGCCCTTCCCGTCACGGTTCTGATTGCGGGTCGCACAGCACAACTGCTTTACGCAGGATCAGCGCCCGGAAACGTCAACGGCTTTGCCCAAATCAACGCTGTGATTCCTTCCGATATCCAATACGGCGGCAATCTCCCGCTGATAATGCAGATCGGCAGCGTTCCTACTCAGACCGGCGTGACCTTGGCTGTATCCGGGCCACCGGCTCCGATTCCCGGCACACCTGTAAATGTGTCAGCGTCCGTGAATTCGGCCAATCAAATCGTATTGACCTGGACGCCAGTGGACGCCGTAGCCTCACGATTCCACATCGAACGTCAGGTGGCCGGTGCCAGCACGTTTTCTGAAATCGTCGTTGTCCAAGCACCGAGTTCCACGTACATCGATGCCGGTGTCAGGCCTGGAACGGTATATCAGTACCGGCTCCGTGCAGAGAACGATTACGGTTTTTCGCAGTATTCCGCCGTCATTAACGCCACGGTCCCGGTCGCTCAATTGCTGCCGCCATCGAACCTACAAGCCGTCGCAGTCAGCCAAACGCAAATCAACCTGACGTGGAACGCTGCCAACACGAATGCCACCAAATTCCACATTGAGCGGAAGTCGGGGGCAACGGGAACCTATGCGGAAATCACGACCGTTGTTGCCACCAGCACGAGCTACCAGGACAGCACGGTCCAGCCCAACACGCCGTACACGTATCGGATGCGCTCTGAAGGAACTTCCGGTTTTTCCGCCTACTCCAACGAAAGCTCGGCCACCACACCGGCCTTGCCGTTACTACCAGCCCCCACGCTGCAAGGAACGGCGACATCGGCTTCGCAAATTCACCTTTCCTGGACGACCACGGCGACAGGCATCATCCGATTCAGAATGGAACGACGCCTCACAAGCGGCGTGTATTCGGAAATCGCCCAACCGACCGCCACCAGCACGTCTTTCGATGATTCCGGTCTGGCAGCAACGACCGCCTATTTGTACCGGATACGGGTCGAGACCGGAGCCGGAATATCGGCGTATTCCAACGAAATCACGGCAACAACTCTCGCCTTGCCGTCGCCACCAGCGCCCACGTTGCAAGGGGCCGCAACGTCTTCGTCGCAGGTTCACCTTTCGTGGACGACCACCGCAACCGGGATCATTCGATTCAGGTTGGAGCGGCGAACCACGTCAGGGGCATACTCCGAGATCAGCCAGCCGAGTGCTGTCAGCACATCATTCGATGATTCCGGCCTGACTGCATCGACGGGTTACTTGTACCGGGTGCGGGTAGAAACGGGTGCTGGAATATCACCGTACTCAAATGAAGTGACGGCAACGACGCTCCAGGCTCTTCCAGCCGCACCCACGAATCTCCAGGCGACGGCGAGTTCGTACAGCCAAGTGAATCTGACCTGGACGAACAATGCGCCGGATGCGACGGCGATCCGGGTAGAGTCGCAAGCTGCTGGGTCCACAATATTCACGGACATTGGGGCAGCGGCGACTCTCACGAGCAGCGGTGTGACGAATCTTCAGACGAACACGACGTACAGCTTTCGGGTTCGGGCGCAAAATGCGGCGGGGTATTCAGGATACTCGAATGCAGCATCCGCAACCACGCTGGCGATTCC
>JBGPKH010000216.1:0-12451 GCA_041485845.1 Bryobacteraceae bacterium | reverse complement strand
TTTTCAGCCCGAGCTGTTCGGCAAACTCACCCTTCCTATGAACGAGGACGGCCGTCCTCGCGTTGGCTCCGCGGTGAGATCTGGTTACTGTCCAGGTTATTCTTCCGTGACGCCTTACCTTAGGGCACGCCACAACACTACCGCGTGAATCCCAGTTCTTTCTTGAACGCTTCGAGCGAGTTGTACACGATCGGGCAGTAGCACGCCCGGTCCGCAAACTGCCACATGCGGCTGGCAATCGAGCCGGCGCCGCGCACCACGTGCGGAAACTTCTGGCAGCTCTCCGGACGCGCGTCGTATACCGTACACGTGGCGCCGTCCAGAAATACGCAGCCGTGCTCCTCCGTGCGCCGCAGAATGGTCCCTTCCTCCCCGCCCTCCATCGTGTAATCTGCAAGGAATCGCGCCGGCTTGATGCGCAGGAATCGGGCCAGGCGCTCCGCGTCGCGTTCGGTCACCCGGGCAGTCGCCACCTTGCAGCAATTGGCGCACTGGGTGCAGTCGATCTGCTCCTCGATGCCCTCCCCGATGCGCCGCAGGATGCGGTCGGAGTGGTCGTGCGATTTCATGTGACGCCGGAATCGCTCGTTCTCGCCGCGCTTCTTCTCTCCGAGCAGGCGGATCTGCACCAGGTCCGTGATCATCTTCTTTCAGGTTATCGCGCCCTCACACACTGATACAATCGTTTCACTCTATGTCGATCTCCGGCGCCGGCCTCTGCCCGAAGTGCGCGGGTGAGGTGCGCGAGGAGTGGCGCGTGTGTCCGTCCTGTGCGGCCCCCTTGAACGCGCCACAGCCTGTTTTCACCGAGACCATCGCCGGGGCCGGTTTCCAGGAGCCGCCGTCTTCTTCGGCTTCTGTCGAGGAAGGCCGCTTTCCGGCCGGTACGGTGCTGGCGGGACGCTATCGTGTCTTGGGTTTGCTCGGGCAGGGCGGCATGGGCGAGGTGTACCGCGCCTATGACCTGATCCTCAACCAGGCCGTAGCCCTGAAGTTCCTCGCGCGCACGCACATGAATGAAGCGGCCCTGGTGCGATTCCGCAACGAAGTGCGCATCGCCCGGCAGGTCTCTCATCCCAACGTTTGCCGCGTGTACGACATCGGCGTCATCGAGGGCCAGCACTTCCTCTCGATGGAGTATCTGGATGGTGAAGACCTCGCCTCGCTCCTCCGCCGCATCGGACGTCTGCCGCAGGATAAGGCCATCGAGTTCACGCGCAAGATCTGCGCCGGACTCTCAGCCGCGCACGAACGCGGCGTATTGCACCGCGATCTGAAACCCGCCAACATCATGATCGACGGGCGCGGGCAAGTGCGCATCGCGGATTTCGGGCTGGCGGCGCTGGCGGCCGAGGTCGCGCCGGGCGATATCCGCAGCGGCACGCCCGATTACATGGCGCCTGAGCAGAAGGCCGGCAAGGAAGTCACCACCAGGAGCGATCTCTACTCGCTGGGGCTCGTGCTGTATGAGATGTTCACCGGCAAGCGGCGGAACCATGCGCAATCCAATCCGACGGACGTGGTCAAGGATCTCGATCCTGCGATCGAGCGTGTGATTCTTCGCTGCCTCGAAGAGGACCCGAAGCGCAGACCCTCGTCGGCGCTGAACGTCGCCATGGCTCTGCCGGGCGCGGACCCCATCGCGGCGGCGCTGGCCGCGGGAGAAACGCCCTCGCCGGAGATGGTCGCGGCGTCGGGAGAGAAGCAAGGGTTCAGCCCGCGTGTCGCCGTGGTCTGCTTCGCCGGCGTGCTGGTCTTGCTGGCGGCGCTCTCCGCGGTCACCGGCAGACTCAGCCTGCTGGCGCGCGCGCCGCTCGAAATCTCTCCGGACGGCCTGGCCTTTCGAGCGCGGCAGATCCTGGACCAGTTGGGCTATGCCGAGCAGCCCAAGAGCACGGCGTACGGACTCGACTGCTGTGATGCGGGCTATCTGCGCCTGATCGAGCGGTACGACACAGCACGCCGCGATGCCCTGCTTGCCAGCCACCGGCCCGCCGTGATTCGCTTCTGGTACCGCGAGCACCAGGGCGACTTCCGCGCGGACTCATTCATGGTTTTCTCATCCCTGCCACCGTTCGTTCCCCTCAACGGCGTGATCCGGTATGAATCGCCTGCCAACACCGAGCCCGGCATGATTCGCCTGGCCCTGGATGCAAAGGGCAGGCTGATCGCACTGGAAGCCCGGCCGGCAGGCTCGCGCGGTCTCAGGACCACAGATCCAGACAAGCCGGCAAAACCTCCCGATTGGACTGTCCTCTTCGCGGCCGCGGGACTGGATCCGGCCCGCTTCCTGCCGGCCGCGCCCCAGCGAACGCCGCCGATGGCGTTCGACACAAACATGGCCTGGATGGGAACCTTCGCAGAAGGCCGGCCGGAGCAGATTCGCGTGGAGACCGCCTCCTGGGAAGGCCGTCCGGTGTTTTTCGACATCCGAGGCGACTGGCAGCAGGAGGGCCCATCCGCTCCGGTGCCACCAGTTTTCCTGGCGCCGTTTTTCGTCGGCGCGTTCGCTCTGATGCTGGTGGGAGCCGCCGTGGCCAGGCACAACCTGCAACTCGGCCGTGGCGATCGCCGGGGCGCCGCAAGAGTCGCTTCCGTCGCCTTCCTGGGCATGATGTGCGCTTGGTTCCTTTCCGCCGCCCACGTGGCAAGTCTATGGGAACTTACACTATTCCTCAAAGCGCTGTGTTGGGCCGCGTTCAACGCGGGATGCCTTTGGGTTCTCTACCTCGCGATTGAACCGGACGCGCGGCGCCATTGGCCGGACGCGCTGATCTCCTGGACCCGGCTGCAGACAGGCCGGGTCCGGGATCCCCTGGTGGCGTCCCACTTCCTCGCGGGTATCTTCGCGTACTTGGGAGTGTCGACGCTCGGTCTGACATTGATCTGGGCCTTCGGGTCCGGGAAGCCCATATTCCTTCCCAGAATCGATGCGCTGAGCAGCGCTGGAGATTCCCTGGCGTTCCTGTCTTTCGAAGTAACGCGTGGGCTGGGCAGCGGGACGTTCATCCTATTTGTAGTCATGCTCCTGCGCCGCCTCACACGCCGCGTGCGCGTTGCGGAGCTGATTGGGGCAGTCCTTTTCGGAGTGTTAGGCCCTGGACACTTTGTATATCAGGCCGCTCTTTTCGCGGTTTATAGCACGCTGGCGTTCTATGTACTCCTCTTGCTGCTCCGCCGATTTGGCCTGCTGGCCTTGTGGGCCGGGACGTTCCTGTTTTTCAGCCTGACGCTTCCGGTCTCGCTCACATCCTGGTATGCAGGCCGATCGCTGGCCATTCTCCTGATCCCGGCGGCCGTGGCCACGTGGGCGCTGTGGGTGATTCTCTCAGCCCAACGGCGGCCCGTTACGGAGTCAGCGGGATAATCCGTTGCCAAGCTCCCCCTACCGCCGCGCGGAATCCGTCTTCAGCCAGATATTACTCGTATATTCCGCCATCGCAAACACCAGGAAGTCCTTCGACGCCGACAGGCCGATGTCGCCGGAATAGACCGTCGCCCCTTGGATCACCCGCCGCGCGTGGTGGAAATCGGCAACCACAAACGCCGGCCCCCGTGGCCGCGCCGTCGCCGGATCCACTTCGCGCGCCCAAATGCAATTGAAGCCGTCGCGGTCCGAAAGAAAGTAAATTCTTCGCCCATCGGTAGACCAGTAGGGTTCCTTTTCGGAGGACGCCCCGTCCGTCAGCGGAATCAATTCGTCCTCCTTCACCGATCCCTCTCTCCGAACCGGAGCAATCCAGATGTGCCTGGGCTCGGACTCCGAATTCGACCCGTGAAAAACCACCCAGCGTCCGTCCGGCGAGAATCGGCCGGCAAACTCCGTCCACGGATGCGTTCCCGCCCATCGGATCAGCGGACGCGGAGCCTTCCCATCGGACGCAATCAGGATCTGCTCCGGAGACCCAGGGGATTCGAAAAGCACGTCGCGTCCATCGAAGCTCAGGTGTGTTGGAGGGCCGCACGGCTTGCAGACTTGCTCGGGCGCGCCATTGGGCACGCGCTGGACGTAGCCGGTCCCGAAATCGCTGTACGCCAGCGTCCCGCCATCGCCGCTCAGAACCGGTCTCGCCACGCGCCGCGCCCGGACACTGCCAATCACCTTAACCAAACCCGATTTCAGGTCCTTCATGCGGATGAATTGTCCACCCGGCCGGCGCGACGCGAATACCAGCCGCGAGCCGTCCGCGCTGATCGAAGGCGAGCTGGTCCCGTCAAAACCGGAGATCATGCTCTCCGGTTTGCCCGCGGCTTCGCCCCGCGCGTTGAGCGGAATTCGCCAGACGCCGGCGGATTGCGTCACTGCCGAGTAAGCCAGCGAGACACTGTCACCAACGTATCGGGCGGCCGGATGCAACTCCAGCAGCGTGCCCGCCGTCCACCGCTGCGGAGCGCCCGCGGCCACGCCGTCATGGTTCACGCGCACCGCCCAAACGTTGGTAGCGTCCTCTTGCGTCGCCGAAAACAGAACCTGGTGGCCGCCGGGCATCCAGGCAGCCGGTGTAATCCGAAAACTGATGGGCGGCGGCCCCCATCCACCTTGCGCCAGAGATCGGATCACGCCGGTGGCGCGCGCATAGGTCCCTTCGATCGAGGCTACCCACCAATCCACCAGTGCGTCCTGCGACCATGGTTCCGGCCCGCGCCCGAGGAACAACAACCGATCGCCTTCCGGCGCCCACACGGGAAAGGAGGCCGCCCGAAAATCTGGGCGAAATTCGCGCGCAGGCCCCCCCGACATTGGCAGGATCCAGATCTTCGCCGAGCCCGGATACAGACTGGCCCCGAGCCGGCCGGTCCAATAGGCGAGCCACTTGCCATCCGGCGAGAATTGCGCTCCTCGCCCTTTGGGAACGAGAAGCCTTTCCGCGCCGCCCAGCGTCGAGTTGATGTACAGCCCGCCGCCTCCCCGATCCGATCGGTACACCACTTGCGTTCCGTCCGGTGCGAAAACCGGCTCGTAGTCGTCGGCCGGATCCGCGGTGATCGGAACCGGATCGCCTCCCTTGTCTTGCTGTACGTAGATATCCAGGTTGCCATCCCCCGCCCGGTCCGAAGCGTACGTCAGCATTTTGCCGTCTCGTGACATCGCCGGGAATTCTGTCAGGCCGGCGTCGCTGGTGGATTTGCGCAGCGAAATCCGGCCATCGGCCGGACGCGTCGCCCAATAAAGAACCGCCGCCAGCATCGCCGTCGCCACAGCCCCCACCACGACTCCTCGCCACATCCCGCCGGCGCGCTGCCCCGTGACGATGGCATGCGATGCGCTTCGGTCCTGCTCCGCGTACTGGATCTCCTCTTCGATCTCCAGGAGCCGCAGCCTGACCTCCGCGATACTCTGAAACCTCCGCTCGCGTTTCTTCCGCAGGCAGCGCCGCGCGATGTCATCCAAGCGCGCGTCCAGCCGCGGCTTGAGCTCCATCAGGATGGACGGTTCGTGGTGCAGGATGTCGGCCAGCACGGCTATCGGAGATTCGCCGGGAAAAGCGCGCCGCCCGGTCAACATCTCGAAGAGCACCGAGCCAAACGAGAAGATGTCGGAACGCGCATCCACCGCCTTTCCTTCCGCCTGCTCCGGCGAGACGTAGGCCACCGTGCCGGCGAACTTGCCCTCGATGGTCAGCGGCGTTTCCCCGGCGCTCAGCCCCGATGCGTTTTGCTTCGCCAGCCCGAAATCGAGCAGCTTGACCACGCCCGCTTCCGTGATCATGATGTTCCCCGGCTTCAGATCGCGATGCACGATCTGCGCGGCGTGCGCCGCTTCGAGGCCGCTCGCAATCTGCACCGCGCAACGCAATGCCTCGCCGGTTTCCATGCCGCCTTCCGGGATCAGCCGGCCGAGCGTCTGCCCCGCGATGCACTCCATCACCAGGTAGTCCATCCCGCCGTCGGAGCCCACCTCGTGAACGGTCACGATGTTGGCGTGGTTGAGTGCGGAGGCCGCTTGCGCGTCCCATCGCAGGCGCTTGCGTTGTTCCGGATCGCCGGCCGAGTGGGCCGGCAGCACCTTGATGGCCACGCGGCGCTTCAGTTCTTCGTCATAGGCGGCGTAGACCACACCCATGCCGCCGGCGCCGATCTTCTCCAGGACACGGTAGCGGCCGATTTTCTCGGGTTGCCGGCCGGGATCTTCGAAGTACTGGTGCGCGGCCGGCCGTTGCAGGAATTCGCCGCAAGTGGAAGCCGATCGTACCAGCCGCTCCACCTCGCGCCGGATCTTTGGCGAGCGACAGTTCGTGTCCAGCCAGGAATGCAGATCTTCCGGTTCCTGCTGCTGGCACTCAAAAACGAGTTCCTTGACCTGCTCCCATTCTTCGGGGACAAAATCGGGCCTGGTTTCGTCCGCCTCGTCCATAGCGCCATTCTAACCGGCTTCTGCCTGCGGTGTGGGGCAGGATGGCATCCTGCGCGGCGGTTGTCTGCCGCCGCCGGTTGAGCCGCGCGTAAGCCCGGCCTGTGGGGGTGGCCCAATCAGTCCGCTGGCCATAGGAGGTGGCGTCGCCTGCGAAATCCCCTAAGAAATTTTGGCCCCTTTTACTCCCGATTTGCGCTTCCCCTGTAGAGGAGCAGCGCAACCGTATGCAGGATTCCAGTCCATACTCCAGGCGGCCCGTGGGAAGGCCGCCGTGCCACGCATCCCCGCAACAGATCCGGGAACTGCGAAGCCGGGGATGGAGCTTTCGCGAGATCGCCCGGAAAACCGGTTTCGGTTACGGAACCGTGCGCCGGGCCTACTGGGGCATGGACGCCGCTTCGCGTATGAACGGCGGCAGCCCTACCCTGAGTCTGTCGGAAAGGAGCGTTTGACCGCTTGGTCCCCCATAGGCATGTTTCATACAAGATGAATCTGGCGGCTCAATCCACACCCGTCTCCGGCTCGCAGCCTCGGGCGCGGCCTCGGATTTCGCCGTTGATTCGCACCTGGTCGGACTGCGGCGCTTTTCCCGGAGGATCGTTGCCGCCCCGGCTTTCCCGTGCGGCCCGCCTTGCCCGCCGTGAATTCCGTGAATTCCGGCTCACTTTCCCGCCGCCTCATGCTACACTTGACGCGATGAAAGCAGACCCCTCTCTTCTTAACGCTGCGTTGGTCGGATTCCAAAGCCAACTCACCCAAATCGATCAAGCCATTTCGGAAATCCGCCGCGCACTGGCGCAGACGGGCGAGGCCGAGGCTGCCCCGGCCAAACGCGCGCGGCGAAAAATGTCCCGCGCGGCGCGCAAGCGCATTGCCGCCGCCCAGAAGAAACGGTGGGCCAAGTACAAGAAGTCTAAGGGCGCGAAATAGCCGGACCGCGCGTTAATTCGGCATGGAGCCATGCCCGTGCCACCGCCCATTCGCGTTTCACGGTGCGCAGTCCGATCCCCATCACTGCCGCCGTCTCCTCTTCGGTGAGCCCGCTGAAATAGCGCAATTCGACGATTTGGCTCTGACGCTTGTCGATGGCTTCCAGTCGCGTGAGGGCTTCATCCAGCGCCAGTACATCTTCGTGGCTGTCACGCGCGATGTTCGCGGCTTCGTCGAGATCCACTCTTCTGGAGGTTCCGCCGCGCTTCAACGAGCGCCGCCGGCGCACATAATCCACCATGATGCGCCGCATGGCCTGCGCTGCCACCGCGAAGAAATGAGCCCGGTTTTGCCAATTGCGGCAGGTATGATCCACCAGCCGGAAATAAGCGTCCGTGGCCATCATGGTCGGTTGCAGCGTGTGGTCACGCGATTCCGAAACCATGATCTGGGACGCAATCCTGCGCAAATCCGTGTAGACGAGTTCCGCCAAACGGCTGTATTCCTCTTGCCCGCCGGCCGATACGCGGTTCAAGAGGAGAGTGATTTCGCCTGGAGCGGGAGAGCTCATAGTTCACTCAACCGAGTGATCGTGATCGTACCACATTCCCGTGGCCGGAGACGGTCGGATTACGCACTGGAAACGCCCAGCTTGCGGCTGTAGTACTCAAAGTACTAGTAATTTAGTAACGTGCCGCCGGGGTGGCGCCTCCATCGACGCGAGTGCAGGACCCCGGCGGCACGGTATCCGCGTCACGTCATTAGCCCCAGTTTGCTCCCATGGATACCTTTGCGATGCGCGATGTACTCGCCCACCGGGCTGTTCGCCAATACATGACCGTAAGGCTTGAACCCCGTCGCGCAGGTCGCCAGATCGATGCTCTCGATCTCGGGGTGCGTTTCCAGCGCCATCTGAAACTGGTAGGCGTCATCCCAACGGAGGTCTTTTCGAAAGGCCCCGGAGCGATACCGCTCCACGGTCGCCCGAATGAATTCTCTGCCGGCGGCGGTGGTCCGGACTCCGATGACTCCGGATTCCATCACCGGCCGGTCGGGACTCTTGAGGTAGAAGACGCACTTGCCCTGAAACCAGCGGTCAACCGCTTTCTCCGGCAGATGTGTTTGGAACAGGCAGTCGGAATCCACCCACACGACGCTGTCGAATCCCGGCAATCCCAACGCGTGATCCAGTGAGACGACCTTGCGAAACCACCGCGACGCGTTTTTGTTGAACCACTGCCAGTGGCACCCGTCCCGGTGGGGGCCGAAAGGGTTCCCTCCGTGCGGGCAGTCGCAGATCTCGGCGAGACCACCCAGGTGCCGGGGAATAATGTCCCGGTTCTCATCGAGCCACCGGCGCAGCAGATCCGCCTCGCGCAGGTCGTACGCCAGCAGCCTGGGGTGCCGGAACATCGTGTTGCTCCGGAATCCCTCGTGGCAGATCAGCAGCGCCCCATCGCCGGCGAAATCGAGGAAGGAGATCACCAGAACCGCCCCCGTGGCCGCAAACATCTCCGCGTCGAAAGATGTCACAAAGAGGTTCTTCATCGGTTCGGCTGTCCAAAAGAAGATAATCGGGGGATCGGATTCCCGATTTGTTTTATGATAATCTTGGGTTACGATGGTTGTCCTTCCGCGCGACGGCGCGGCGAGGACTCTGCGTTCTGCAAGAGCGCCCCTCTATATAACATCATGGACGTCCGCGAAGCGCTTCAACAGTTATATACCGAAAAGAAGAGGATCGAGAGCGTAATCGCCTCCCTGGAAGCTTTGCTGCGGAACAGCGACGAGGTCGGTCCTGGGCCCGTCCATTGCTCCAGGCGCGGCCGAAAATCGATGAGCCCCGAGGAGCGGCAGAAGGTTTCCGAAAGAATGAAGAAGTATTGGGCCAGCCGGCGCCCTCATTGATACTGCGCCCTGCCCCAGCGGTGTTGAGCTGCCCCGTTGCGCGAGATTAACCCCGCCCCCCGGCATGACGGACGCCCCCGCGTTCTGACACGCCAGCAAGCCGTTTGGCGTTCGAATCGGCTTAATGAAGCATGGTGTTCGCCAAATCGATTTGCGATTTGGAGATGCTGGTGATGGTCTTGACGCTGTCCCCGAGTCCCATCATCAGTCCCGCCACACTCACGACAATAAACGCCATTAGCAGCGTATACTCGATCAGATCCTGGCCCTCATCATGTGCGAGAAATACGATCAGCAGCGAAGTCATCTGGGCAACTCGTGAGGAGTGTACCGCTTCGCCGCACGGCGCTTCAATGCGGTACTTAGTAAACCGATGGTACTTAACAAAAGATATCTTAACAAAAGATATCGGGCGTCCCCCTGAACGCCAAAGCCGTCCCCGATCCACCCGATGTATACTTGATAGCCAATGACCAGCTTCCGCGTGAACGCCACCCGTATTCTCGCTCTGTCCGTTCTGGCCGCGGCATACCCGCTGGTTCCCGCCGCCCTCGCCCAGTCCAATCAACCCCAGGACCCGGACTACGCCAAGCTGGTCAAAGAGTGGACCACCAGGCCCGAGTTCATGAGCCCGCTCGTCGATCACCTGCCCAAAGTCGCCGGCGTTCCCAGTCCTAAGGACGTCCTCGGGTATTACATCGGAACTCCCAAAAAGCTCACCCGCGTCGCCGATATCGGACGCTATTACCGCGCCCTCGCCGCCGCATCCAAGCGCGTCAAAATCCTCCCCGCCGGAACCACCGACGAAGGCCGCGAGTGCATCGTCGTCGCCATCTCCGGCGAGGATACCATCCGCAATCTCGACACCTACAAAGGATACCTGGCCAGGCTTGCCGACCCGCGCGGCCTCAGCAGCCAGGAGGCCAAGCGCATCATCGAGCAGGCCAAGCCCATCTACATGTTCACCGGGGGCCTGCACAGCGCCGAGACCGGCCCGCCCGAGATGCTCATGGAGCTGGCCTACCGACTGGCCGTCGAGGACTCCCCGCTCTACGACCAGATCCGCCGCAACACCATCGTCATGCTGACCAACGCCGCCGAACCCGACGGCCGCGACCGCTACGTCGATTGGTATTACCACTACAAGATCGGCGAGGAGAGCGAGCAGGACCGCGTCCCCGGGCCGCCCTACTGGGGCAAGTACATCTTCCACGACAACAATCGCGACATCAACTACTCCCAGGTCACCATGCGCAACTGGCTGAAGTTTTACCTGGAATGGCGCCCGCCCATCATGCACGACCTGCACGAATCGCAGCCCTTCCTGTACACCTTCAGCGGCCAGTCGCCCCAGAATCCCACGCTCGACCCGATTCTTTACGCGGAGCTTCCCTGGTTCTCGAACTTCGAGATGACCAAGATGATCGGCTACGGCATGCCCGGCGTCTGGACCCATGCCTTCGTCGACATGTGGTCGCCCGGCTACCTCGGCTTCATGTCCTCCAACCACAACGGCATGCTGCGCATGTACGAGACCATGGGCAACGGCGGCGCCAACACCATGCGGCGCACCGTCGGGGGCGGTGGACCGGAAGGCGGCGGTGGAGCGCCCGATGCCGGCGGCGGCCGCGGGGGGCGCGGCGGCGGCATGACTTCGCGCGAATGGTACCGGCCATTGCCGCCCTATCGCAACGTCGAGTGGTCCATGCGCAACAACACCAACTACATGGAAACCGGCGTTCTCTCCGCGCTTGAATTGACCTCCGGATTCTCGAAGACGGTGCTCGAGAATTTCTACATGAAGAGCCGCAACTCCGTGGAGTCCGGCAGTAAGGAAGCGCCCTTCGGCTACGTCCTCCCCGCCGGCCAGCCCGATATGACGCGCGTGGCGTTCATCGTCAACACTCTCCGCCTGCAAGGCATCGAGGTCGGCCTTGCTACCGCGGAAGTGAAACTCAAAGAGGGAACGTATCCCGCCGGGTCCCTCATCGTGAAGCGTAACCAGCCCTACGGACGCCTCGCCAAGATCCTGCTGGAGAAGCAGAACTTCCCCGAGGGTAACCTCACCACCTACGACGACACCGGCTGGACCATGGGCCTCATGAGCCACGCCCAGGTGCAGGAAATCGCCGACAAGGCGATCCTCGATATTCCCGTGCAGGCGGTCGACACCCTTACCATCGCGGGAACGGTCAAAGGCAACGGCCCCGTTACCGCGATCCTGCAGAACGGCGCCAATTCGCTGGTCACCCTGCGCTACCGTTTGAAGGATCTGAAATTCGAAGCCATCGAGCAGTCCTTCAAAGGCGGCGACACCGACCTGCCTGCCGGTTCCCTCCTGGTTGCTTCGAGCCCGCGCGTGAAGAGCGAAATCGAAAAGCTCGGCCTGCAAGCCGTCTCGCTCGCCCAGGCCCCCAACGTTCCGAAACACGTCCTGGACATCCCGCGCCTCGCCGTGTTCAGCACCTGGGGCAGCACGCAGGATGTCGGCTGGGTGCGCTACGCGCTGGACCATTTCGAGGTTCCCTACGACCTCATCTACAAGGAGCAGATCAAAACCGGCAGCCTGCGCGCGCGTTACGACGTCGTCGTGATCCCCAGCCAGGGCCGCGGCGGCGGCAAAGCGCTGGCCTTCGACATCGAATCCAAGGGCAAGCCGTTCGCCTACACCAAGAGTGCGGAGTACCCGAGCCTCGGCGCCTACGGCGAGTCGGAAGACATCACCGGCGGCATGGGCCTCGCCGGAGTGGCCGAGATCGACAAGTTCGTGAACCAGGGCGGCGTCCTCATCACCCTCGGCGGTTCCAGCTTCTTCCCCGCCGAATTCGGCATCGCCCGCAACGTCGACGCGGCCCGCGCCACCGCGCAGTTCTACGCTCCCGGCCCCATCGTGGAGGCCGAAATCCTCAAACCCACGCACCCCATCTTCTATGGCTATTCGCAGCGGGTGGTCCCCGTGCGCTGGGCCAATGGCCCGCTCCTGCGCGTCCCTGCCGAGGAGCGCAAGTACATCCTGATGCAATTCCCCGGCGCCGACAAATCGGTGCTCAGCGGCCTCATGCGCGGCGTCGCCGAAACGCGCAATCGCCCCGCCGTGCTGGATGTTCCGGTCGGTCAGGGCCATGTCGTGCTCTTCGCCACCAACCCGGCCTATCGCTGGCAGAACTTAGGCGAGTTCAACATGCTGGCCAATTCGATCCTGAACTTCAACGACTACCCCAAGGCCGCGAGCCCGCCGCCGGCAGCCACCAGCGCCGC
>JBGPKH010000215.1:0-12552 GCA_041485845.1 Bryobacteraceae bacterium | reverse complement strand
GGTGAAGTATTGCATGGCAGCGCCGAAGGTCTCTTCCGGCAGCGCGCGCACGTCCACCTGCAAACCATCGCGGCCTACTTTGGCGCTGGCCTTGTTCTCACCGCGGATCAGCACTTCGGTGACGCGCGGGTACGCCACGAACCGTTCCAGCGCGGCCGTGGCCTCCGGGCCGGTCACTAACAGGTCCAGATCCCCCACGGTTTCCCGCCCGCGCCGCAAACTGCCGGCGGGCGTCACCGCGGTTACGCCCGGCGCCTGCCGCAGATCCTCCGCCAGTTCCGCGGCCATGTTATCGGCATAGCTCAAAAGATACCGCCCGGTCCGCTGGCGGTATTGCGCGATGGAGCGCAGCACCTTCTCTTCCAGCCTGGCGCCCATGCGCGGCAGCACGCGCAGTTTCTGCTCGTGACACAGACGCTCCAGCTCGTCGATCGTGCCGATGTGGTAGTGCTCGAAGATCACGGCGATGCTCTTCGGGCCCAGGCCCTGGATCTTGAGAAACTCGAGCGCGGTGGGTGAGAACCTCTGTAACAGCGCGTCGCGTCGCTCGCACGAGCGGCGCTCCACGACCTCTTGCAGGACGAGCGCCAGGCCCTTGCCGATTCCCGGGATCTCGGTGACCTTGCGCGCTGGATCGCGCAGGATGTCGGCGATGCGCTCGGGGTAGCCTTCGATGGCGGTCGCGCCGTTGCGATAGCTGCGGATGCGGAACGAGTCTTCGCCGGCGATCTCCATCAGGTCGGCGGTCTCCCAGAGCACGCGCGCGATTTCCTTGTTCTCCAAGTGGTGGCCTCGATACCAATTGTAACGGGCGCCGGTTGAAACGGGCGCCGGGATCTCCTCGCTCACGGTGAATCCCTTAGGATCGGGGACGCTCGCCAACCTGACCATCTCCCCAACGCAGGTGATTGGCGGAGCGGACGCGACGGTCACGCTCACCGCCGCCGCTTCCGGAGGAACCGCGGTCAGCGTGCAGAGCAACTCGCCGTATGCCCGGGCGCCCCCACTGGTCGTCACCGTCCCGCAGGGCCTGGCTGCGGCCACGTTCACGATCTCGACCACCCATCCGGCCGTCACCCCAGACGGCGACGATCCCGGCCACGGCGGGAGGGGTCACCCGGGCAGCCACCCTGACGGTGCAGTAGGCGCGTGGCGGCTAGAGACCGCCAGTCCAGATGTAGAAACTGCACAGCGGCGGTAGACAGGCCGGGAGACCTGTCCCACAGTAAATCACGTCTCGGGAGAACACCGGCTTGCTTACTTTTGGCAATTCCCGATTTTCTTATTGTTTTAAGAAGAGAATTCTGATACCGTTCTTGAACCATTAGGTATGTTTGTCCGAAATGCAGGACGGCAGACGGGAGGGTCCATGAAGAAAACTGCAGCGGTTCGGGATAGCAACGCAGAGTATCGGCAGCAACTGCTCGAAAAACGCGCGGCAATGATGTCCGGCCTGGGTGCTAAGTTCGACACGCTGGCCGGGATGGGCCGCGTGGGGGAAGAAGACCAGGCACAGCTCTCACACGATGAATTCGTGTCTCTTCGCCTCAACGGGCTGGATTATGCACAATTGAGATTAGTCGAAGAAGCGCTGGACCGGTTGGACTCCGGCGACTACGGCACCTGCCTTTCGTGTGAAGAACCGATCCCGCCCAAGCGGCTGCGCGCGATCTCCTGGGCACGTTATTGCGTGAGGTGCCAGGACTCGGTGGGCATGCAGATGGACCGGGAACCGGGATCGGAACCGGTGGGCGCCCGGTAGGCAAAAGCCAGGCAGCAAAAAAAAACCGGGACCCGTGGGATCCCGGTCTTCGAAACTCGTGCGGGTGGGTCTGGTTACACGTGGGGGTCGACCATCTTCTGCACTTCCGACTTTCCAACCGCTCCCACGCGCTGCTCCACGATGTTGCCGCCCTTGAACAGCAGCAGGGTAGGGATACCCCGAATGTTGTACCGCATGGCGGTGCCGCCGTTGGCGTCCACATCCAGCTTGCCGACCTTCAGTTTACCGGCATACTCGCTGGCCACGACATCGATCGTGGGCGCCATCTGCCGGCAGGGACCGCACCATTCGGCCCAGAAATCCACCAGAACCGGTACCTCCGACCGGAGCACGTCCTGGTCGAATGTAGAATCGGAAAAGGTTAGTGTGTTCAGACCTGCCATCTCATCTCCTAAGTATTAGAATCCCTGTTGGGCAAAAGGATTCAGACCCTCCCCAGCAGCCTCCGGTAGAGCGCCGAATAAGCCGCGGCGGACGCCTTCCACGAGAAGTCCTTCTGCATGCCGCGGATCATCGTCTGGCGCCAGGAGTCCGGGTCGGCGAACGCCTGAATCGCGGCCCGGACCGCGCCCAAAAGAGCCTGTCCGGAATACTCCGCAAACTTGAACCCGGTGCCCTCCTCGATAGTATCATCCAGGCCGCCGGTGGCGCGGACCACCGGGACCGTACCGTAACGCAAGCTGTAGATTTGATTCAGGCCGCATGGCTCATATTGGCTGGGCATGAGGAACATGTCGGCGCCGGCCTCGATGAGGTGCGCCAGGCGGTTGTCGAAGCCGATGCGCACCGCAATGCGGCCGGGGAACTCAGCGGCCATGCGGCGGAAAAAGTCCTCGTACTCGGGATCGCCGGTTCCCAACACCGCCAGATAGACGTCTTCGGCCACGATCTGGTCCGCCACCTCCGCGATCAGGCCGGCGCCCTTCTGGCGCGTGAATCGCGAGACGATGCCGATCAGGGGGCGCG
This sequence comes from Bryobacteraceae bacterium, assembly GCA_041485845.1. GTDB lineage: Bacteria > Acidobacteriota > Terriglobia > Bryobacterales > Bryobacteraceae > OMOG01. Next base: position 9,803 of record JBGPKH010000215.1, on the reverse strand, counting down.
CCATGGCCTCCGGCGGCAGGCCGAATTCCTCGATCAGGTGCTGCTTCGAGACCTGCTTGCCGCTCAGATCCCGGGGGGAGTAATTGGCCGGGATAAGCGGGTCGACGTCGGGGCTCCATTCCCGGTAATCCACGCCGTTGAGGATGCCGGTGAGCACATCCGCGCGGGCGCGCAGGGCACCATCCAGGCCGAACCCGTATTCGGGAGTCTGGATCTCGCGCGCATAGGTGGGGCTCACGGTATTGATGGCATCGGCGTAGGCGATACCGCCCTTGATGTAGCTGATTCGGCCGAAGAATTCCATGCGGCCGGGCCGGTCCACGGCGGGGTCGAGCGCCACCTGCGGCAGCACGGATTTCGGAAACAGGCCCTGATAGCCCAGGTTATGGATGGTGAACAGCGTCTTGACGCCCAGGTAGGTGGGATCGGTGGCGAAGGTGGTGCGCAGATAGGCGGCCACCAGTCCGGCCTGCCAATCGTGACAGTGGAAGACTTCGGTGAGAAAGAGGACCCGCGCCACGGCCAGAGCCGCCCGGGCGAAGACGGCGAAGCGGATGTGGTTGTCCGGATAGTCCAAACCCGACTCGCCGTAGAATCCCGTGCGGTCATAGAGCGGCGGGCAATCGAGCAGGTAGAGCGGGAACTCCTCGGCCGCCTGATAGACGGCGGTGTCGTAGCGGGCCAGGCCAAGATGGATGGGGAGGCTGTCGTAGACGCGCCGGGCGCCTTTGAGATCGATGGAACCGTAGCGTGGAATGAAGACCGCCACGTCGTCGCCGAACGAGCGCAGGGCCGAGGGGAGGGATCCGACAACATCGGCCAAGCCGCCGGTTTTTGCCAGCGGCGCGGCCTCCGAAGAGACCATCAGGACGCGAGCCACACACGGATTGTAGCAGGTGGGGTGTGGGTCCTCTTCCTGAGAGGTCGTAAAGAAATAACGTTGCCAATTGCGGGACCGCTCCCTTGCTCGCCAAACGCGAGGGCGGTCGCGGCTCGGCAAGAGACGCGTTACTGAGCCGCGACCAAAGGGAGCGATGAGAAGGTTGTTTCATGACAAGCCCTTAAACTAACCCGGCGTAGCCGGAACCAAATAGGAAACCGAGTATTTGACGCGGAGGCGCCGGGACCGTCGCCCCGAGACTTGACTACGTAGGTACTAACGGGCAGACGGCGCCGGTACGAACACGATGCGAGGTGCGGCGGACCCATCGAACAGCCACAACGGAGCCGGGCCGGGTTCGCTGAGCCGGAAGAGATTGCCCATCGAGACAAGGCCGGCCGGAACGCAATTGCAGGCAATGGCGGCGCGGCCGCCCGTTTGGAGATCGAAGGCCGCTACCGATCGCGCGGCGGCGCTGGCGAGAAACAGCTTGCGCCCGTCGGCCGAGAACGCCAGGCCGGCCGGTGACGCGATGGCGTCGTCCGGAGGGGCGACGATGGTTTGCTGGGACGCCCCCGCGAGATCGCGGAACAGCACGATACCCGCGCCCCCGGGATCCGAGACCGCGGCATCATGACCACCCGGAGCAAAGGCCGCCAGGGCGCCATCCGCGGCATCCATCAACTTGCGATTATCGCCGCCAATGCCCAGCAGACGGATAGAACCGGCGGTGGCGAACAACAGGTAGCTTCCGTCATCGCTGACGGCCAAGGCCGAAGGCGTTCCGTCGAGATCCAGCGTGCCCGCCACCACGGGAGAATCGGGCAGGCCGGTGAGCACCTGCGTCTTACCCGCGGCATAAAGCGCGGCCGCAGTCCCGGAAGGGCTGAACGCCACGCGCTCGGGCGCACCCAGGAGTCCATCGACGGCGCGTTCGGTCACCGCGCCGGCCGTCAGACGGAGGAAGCGCGACCCGCCATCCGAAGCGGTGACGAGCGCCGAATCCTGGCGGGGCGCGACCGACGCGGAAGCCAGGTCGAACCCGAGTTTCAGCGGATCGCCGATGACCGATGCGCCCGGAATTCCCAGGATGGGACGCAAGGCGCTCGTAGAGCTATCGAACACGAATCCCGAACTGGGGCCGGCGACGCGGCCCTGCTGTGCCGACAGCAGGAACGCCGCTACGCACGCCAATGTGAGAATCCGCCAGATGCGATTTGCCATGATCTTTACCTCGGTGGCGTTACCTGGCCGGTGCCCGGCGTGATGGTGGTGGGAGAGGGTGTGGTCGCGTTGCCGTTTCCGCCGCCGCGCGTGGCGGCCACCACACCTCCGGCGACCGCCGCGCCGGCGGCTGCCAGGATCGCGATCAGCTTGCCGGTGGCGATCCCGCCAGCGGCGGCCGCGGGCAGCGCGTTGGTCATCGAGATGTTGGTGGTGGCGGTCTGCCCGTCTTTCGAGGCGGTCACGCGGATCTGGTAGCGGCCTGCGACGTTATTGGGACGCAGTCCGCGCCCCACCGCGCGCCCCGAGGCATCCGTGACGGTCGTAAAAGTCTGGCCGGCTGTGCCAAACGCGCCGCCGGCTCCGTTGGAAGGCAGCGCAAACACCACCGCCGCTCCGGCGACCGGCTTGTGGTTTTCGTCCTCCACCTGGACGATGGGCTCGCGCGCCGTGCGCAGCTTCATGTTGTTAATCGCACCCTCGCCTTCCAGGATCACCAGGTTGAGCCTGGGTGCAGGAGCCTGGGCGGCCATCCGTGAAGGGACCGGCAAGACCAGCGAGACAGCTAAGAATATGGAGAGGAGCTTCATCCAACCCCCGAGTCACTATTATGGCGGTTGGGCGCCGGAAACACAACCGATCCAAACTGGGCCAGCCTGGACCGCCGTGGAACGGGCCATTGTTTCCCGGTGTTTGGCCTGCCCGGCGGTCTTGACCTTTATCAAGTCGCGCTTACCGTGGCGCACGCCGAGATACGTGAACCAGTAGGAATCGTACGGCCAGGATCCGGGAAACTCCGCGGAAGACCAGGTAGGACACGCCGCCGTCCGTCCCGACAGGGCGGCGATGTTGGGGTGGTTCAGCGGCGCGGCCGTAAGGGCCGGGACGGGTTCCGGGAGAGAGGGGTTTGCGGCCGCTACTCGAAGCGATGCGTGGCGATGCCGCCGCCCTCTTCCCAGGCGGCGAGGACGGCCCCTCCCGGCAGTGCGAGGATCGCCGGGAAAGCGCCCCCGTCTGCTACGTGCGCCGCCGCCGTTGCGCCAGGCAGCCGCGCTTCGATCCCCATGGGCGTGGACCAGATGACGTAGGCTCCCTTGGCAGTCACCGCGAGCGCGACATCCTGGCCCGGGCCGAGCTTGGTCTCCTTGCCGGGCTCGGCAAAGTAAATGTCGTGCTCTCGCCGCCAGGCGCTGACGATTTCGCCGTTGCGCATGGCGATGCCGCCGCCATCCATGGGGCAGGCCTCCAGTTTCCACGTGCCGGTCCCCTGCTTCACGGCGGCGCCGGCGGGTCTGCCGTCCTTGATGCGCAGCGCGTAGAAATCGCGCGAGCCATCGATCACGTTACGCCACATGGCCGCGAACTCGCCGTGTCCGAGCGCGACGATCGACGGGTGGCAGCACTCGCAAATGGTGCGCTCGGGCGATTGGTAAAGCTGGACATTCTTCGACCACGTGACGCCGCCATCGTTCGAGAACGCGCCGTAGAGGCGCTTGCCCTTGGGCGTGCGATCGTCCAGCCATACGGCCGCGACATGGCCTTCGGAATCGGCCGCCATGGCGTGGAGACCTTCCTCGGTGGCCTTCGGCTGGTCGTTGACGATGGCGGGCTTCGACCACGTGCGGCCGGCGTCGGTGGAACGCCACACGTGCAGGTCGCCTTGCGCCAGGATGGCGCTGACGAGGATCGCGTCGCCGCTGATCACCACGCGCGGACCGCGGTGGCGGCCCAAGGCGAGCTTGGGAAGCTCCGCGACCTTGGAAGGCGCGGAGAAGGTGCGGCCGTCATCCGTCGAGCGGGCGAACCAGATGGATTCGCCGCTGCCGAATACCAGCACGACCGCGCCTTTGGCGGCGGCCAGTTGGGGCTGCTTGTTGGGAGCTTTCGGCGACACCGGCGCCAGGTGCAGGGCGAGGAGAGCAGTCAGAAATAGCATCGTACTTTGAGTTTAGTACGGACGACTGACGGCTGCCCGGCATTTCCGGCCATGGCCGCGGGTACCCGTGGAGATATAATTGACCTCAGGCTTAGCAGGGAGATCATGATGAATCACAGGATTGCCATCCGCGTCGTCCTTGCGTTGTGCGCCTGGGGAATCACGGCGCACGCGCAAAACATCACCGGCAGCATCAGCGGTGTGGTCCGGGATCCAACCGGCGGGGTCGTGCCCGGCGCAACCGTGCGCGCGACCAACAGGGGGACGAGTGCCGTCTTTCGGGCGGTCGCGAACGCCGAAGGGCAGTATGCGATCCGCACCATTCCCATCGGCGTCTACGACCTTTGGGTGGAGGCGGCCGGGTTCAAGAAATTCGAAACCACCGGCGTCCGGGTGCAGGTGGACGAAGTGGCACGCGTGGATGCGGAGCTCAGCGTCGGCGCCACGGGCGAGAGCGTCACGGTCGTGGGAGAAGTAGTGACCGTGGACACCGAAAGCGCAACTCTCAAGAATGTTGTGGATCAGCGCCGGATTGAAGAGTTACCGCTGAACGGGCGAAACGCGACGCAGCTCATGCGCCTGATCGTTGGGGTGGTAGCGGATCCGCGCGCCGACGTCACCTCCGGCACCACGTATCCCGGCTTGACGCCCGTGTCTGTGAATGGCTCCCGCGCCAACGCGACCAACTATATTCTGGACGGCTCAAACAACAACGACCATTACAGCAACGCGCCGAACCCCATGCCGAATCCCGACGCGTTGCAGGAGTTCAGCGTGCAGACGAACAATTTCAGCGCCGAGTTCGGGCGGCAGTCCGGCGGCATCGTCAACGCGGTGACCAGAACGGGCACAAATACCGTGCATGGGAGCGCGTTTGAGTATGTCCGCAACCAATCGCTCAACGCGACGAACTTCTTCGCGCCGGTGGTGAATGGCGCGAAGCAGCAGGACGGCCTCAAGCGCAACCAGTTTGGGGCCACTCTCGGCGGGCCCGTCTGGCTGCCGAAGGTCTACGACGGGCACGACAAGACGTTCTTTTTCTTTTCCTACCAGGGGACGCGGCTGCGGCAGGCGCCGATTCAGTCTCAAATCATCGTCCCCACCGCCGCCATGCGGCAGGGCGATTTCTCCTCGCTGCTTCCCGGCAGGCAGTTGCGCGATCCCTTCACCGGTGTTCCGTACGCCAACAACCTGATCACCCCCTCCGAGATCAGCCCCATCAGCCAACAAATCCTTACGCACATTCCGCTTCCTACGAGCGGCAATACGACATTCGCGGCCGCGCCGAATAACTTCGACGAGAACCAATGGCTGATTCGCGGCGATCACCAGATCGGCGACCGCAATCGGCTTTCGGGCAGATGGTTCCGGTCCTTTGGGGAAACGCCCGCATTTCTGGACGAGCGCAATTATCTCGCACAGAACACCGGCCGGACATGGCTCAACAGCAGCCTGAGCCTGACGGACACCCACGTGTTCAGCGCGAACCTGACGAACCAGGCGCTGTTCGGCTTCAACCGAACGGACGGTAACAACATCCCGATCTACCCGCCGAAGACCTTCCACGATTTGGGCATCAATATTTACAACGACGACAAGCCGCAGTGGTACGTCTCGGTTTCGGGCTATTGGGGCACGCTCAACACCGGCGACACGAATCGCTTTCTGCGCGATGAATACCAATTTACCGACACGCTTCGCTGGACGAAAGGCGCTCACCAGGTCACTCTGGGCGGCGAGTATGGCCGCGGGGCCGACGATGTTACGAACAATTTCCGCGCTAACGGGCGATTCACATTCAACGGGCCCTCCTCTCCGTTCACGGGCGATTCCTTCGCGGATTTCCTGGTAGGCAAGTTCAACGATTTCACGCAGGGCGCGGGTGAATACCGGAACACGCGGTTCAACCGGATGTCGCTGTTCTTCCAGGATGCGTGGAAAGTCCGGCCGCGGTTCGTGCTGGACCTCGGAATCCGTTGGGAGCCTTTCTTCCCCTACACCGATCTCAATGGGCGCGTGGCCGCGTGGCATCCCGGCCAACAGTCGCAGCGCTATACCAACTCCCCGCGGGGCGTGGTGTTCGCGGGCGACCCGGGGGTACCCGATGGCGGCTTCCCCGTCACTTGGCGGAATGTCGCGCCGCGCGTCGGTTTCGCGTGGGATATTTTCGGCGATGGGAAGACGTCGCTTCGTGGGGGGTACGGAATCTTCGTCGATCAACCCAACACGATCTCCTGGAACAGCCAGGCGGATCAGGCGCCTTTCGGCACCGTCCTTTCGACGAGCGGCAATTCCGCCAACAGCCTGGCCAGTCCTTACGCCGGCGCCATCAATCCGTTCCCTTCCGACCTGAACCCCCCGAAAGACGCGTTTTTCCCGCAATTCAGCTCGCAATTCCTGGATGTGCCGGACATGCGTAATCCGTACACCCAGTCTTGGAATGTCACGTTGGAGCGTAAGTTGATCGGCGGTCTTGTGGTGCATGCGTCGTACGCAGCGTCAAAGGGTACCAGGCTGGTGGCCATCCGCGAATTGAATCCCGCGGTCTACGCGCCGGGTGTTACGACGGCCACCACCAATCAGCGGCGGCTTTATGCTCCCGGCCTGGGCAGCACTTCGCTGGTCGAGCCGGTCGGGAACTCCACCTTCCATGCGTTCCAAATCACGGCCGAGCGCCGCTTCTCGAGGGGTTTCTCCATACTGGCGAATTACCAGTTCGGCAAAAGCATCGACGACGCCTCGGCCAACAAGGGAACAGGGATCAACCGGACCAACCCCTTTAATCAGCGATTCGACAAAGGGCGGTCGGATTTCGATCGCACGCAGGTTTTCAATTTCTCGGGTCTTTGGGAACTGCCGGTCCGGTTCCAAAACAAAACGCTCAACGCGATCGCGGGTGGCTGGAACCTGAACTCGATCGTCAGTTTGATCGGCGGCTATCCGTTCACGGTGACCAGCGGCGTGGATAATGCGCGTACGGGCACGGGCGGGCAGCGCGCGGACTTGACCGGCGATCCCATTCTGGCAGGTGACCGAACGCGCGGCCAGGTCATCACAGAGTGGCTCAAGAAGTCGGCGTTCGCGCCGAACGCGCTGGGGACCTTTGGAACGCTGGGCCGGAATACCTTCGAGGGCCCGGGCTACGCAAACGTCGACCTCGGCCTGGCGAAGAGTTTCCGAATTGCCGAGCGCGTCGCGGCCACGCTCCGGTTCGAAGCATTCAACGCGTTCAATCGCGTCAATCTCAATGTGCCCACCGCCGGTCAAACCAGCGGAAACTTCATGAGGATCACCAGCGCGTACGATCCACGGATTCTGCAGCTCGCATTGCGGACGACGTGGTAGGGCGCGCCGGACCAGCGTGCAACGCCGGAGCGCGCCGGGATACGGGAATTGCCTGGAGGAAGATCGCTCAAGCGATAGCGGCCCTGGGCGCCGGTGGCGATTGCACGGTCTAGTTAGGCAGGTCGGAGTCCTGCCCTACTGCGCGTCCTTCACGCAGCGGAAGCCGATGTTGGGTTGTTTCCAGCCCGCGGGAAGCGGGGCGACGTCCCAGATCTTGAACTCCGCCCAGGGAAAGTTGAACGCCCCGCCGCGCGTGGTGTACCAGAGCTCGTTCTCGCGGGCCACATACCCCAGTTCCTTCTGGAACCGGTCAACAGTCTTCTGCTCGGGATTAACCAATTCCTCGACCAGTTCCCAGACATTGCCCACCATGTTCAGTGCGCCGTAAGGGCTCGCACCGGCCGGAAATGCCGTCGCCGGCGCCGGATGGTCCACATCTTCATGTCCTAGATTTGCCCGCGACTCATCCGGGTTGTTGCCCCAGGGGAACATCAGGCCGTCGGGACCGCGGGCGGCCTTCTCCCATTCGCGGGCGGTCGGAAGGCGCTTCCCCGCCCACGTCGCAAAGCTCTTTGCATCGACAATCGAGACGTTCACCACGGGATCTTCGGGCTTATTCGTGGGGAAGTCTTTCGGCAGCTTGTAACCCTTCTCCTTGCAGAAAGCCTCGTACGCTTTGTTGGTTACTTCCGTCTTGTCGATGTAGTACGCGGACTGCGTGACCTTGTCCTTATTCTCGCCGAACTGGAACGGTCCGGGCGGCACGAGCACCATGTCGCCGGAGGGCATCGTGAGCGTCTTCGGCAGTTCCGGCCCCTTCTTTTCGACGACTACCACCTTCGTCTTCGGCATCGCGAAGTATAAGCCGGCCGCCAGCGCAGCCGCCACCAACAGGATCACCGGCAGCAACCACACGGGACGCGGGGGCTTGGGCGGGGCCACAGGCGACTGGATGACCGTGGTGGGGGCATCCTGCACGGCGAGAACTTTCTCCAGCTCCGCGCAGACCGGCGCGAAGCCTTGGGGCCGTTCGGCGGGATTCTTGGCGGTGCAACGGGCCACCAGGTCGATCACCGCTTGCGGCGCGCCGGCCTGGCGCATCGGATCGAGGTTCAGCGGCTCGTTCAGGATGCTGTAGAAGATCCGCTCCACGGAATCGCCGCCGATGGGCTTGTCGCCCGTCATCAACTCGAACATCAGCACGCCGAAGGAATAGACGTCCACCTGGTCGGTGACGTCCTGGCCCATCACCTGTTCGGGCGCCATGTAGTAGGGCGTGCCAAGGACGTAGCCGGCGCGCGTCATGGCGAGACCTTCGGTTTTGGCGATGCCAAAATCCATCAGCTTGACGACGCCCGCGGCATTGACGTGGACGTTCTCGGGCTTGATGTCGCGGTGAATGATTTTCTGAGTGTGGATGTATTCCAGGGCGCGCGCGATTTGCAGGGCGATCTTGATCTTGACCTTCAGGTCGCCGGTGTGGCCGTTCTTGATGGCGTGGCGGAGGTCCTCGCCGCGCAGAAACTCCATGACCATGAAAGGCCGGTGGTGTTCGTCCTCGCCGAAATCGTAAATGCTGAGGACGTTGTCGTGCGCGATGTTGCCGGCCATGCGGGCTTCGGCGAGGAAGCGGGCCTTGGCTTCGGCGTCCTGGCAGCCGGCGTCGGTGAGGATCTTGACTGCCACGGTGCGGCCGATGACGGTGTCGCGCGCGCGGTAGACGTGGGACATGCCTCCGCCCAGGAACTCTTCGAGCTCGTATTTGCCAATCCGTGCCGGTAGGTCCATCTAGTGGGTTATTCTACCGCGAGGCGATGGGGAACTCGGCCGGATGGGTGAGGGCTCAGGCAAACAGCAGCCGGCCATTGGGTTCCGGGATGGGGCGTCCGAGTTCCCGGGCAGTTTCCAGCCATTCGGCGATCACAGTCTCCGCGTTGGCCAGCGCCTCCGGCCGCGTTACGCCATCCGCGGCGCACCCAGCCAGTTCAGGCGCTTCGGCGATAAATGCCTGATCTTCATTGCTCCAATAGAGAATGATCTCGTACTTGGTCATTCGGCCCCTTCCGACAGTTTATGCCGAACCAGGAATCTCGCGGCTGGAGGTTGAGAATCTCCGCGACGCCTTCCCGGGTGAAAATGTGATGGCTGCCCTTGATTCGCTCCGCGAAACCAAGCCGCGAGAGGAGAGCGCACAATTCGCTGACGCGGATGTTTGCATCCGAACCTTGCTCCCGTCCTGGGCGCCGGGGGCCTGCCGCCGCCGATGGCGGAACCCGTCGGTCCAGTCTCCAGAAAAGCCGGTTTCACGGCCCCGATCTTGCAGGCACGCTCTCCGCATCCCTATGGGTGAACGGTGCGCGACTGCTCGGGCGCAATCCCCGGAGCTTGGGCCAACTTCCGGTCCGGATGCTCGACGGT
>JBGPKH010000214.1:0-12611 GCA_041485845.1 Bryobacteraceae bacterium | reverse complement strand
GGGCGATCGAAATCAGCAGTCTCATCAGCATTCGCCCCATCACGATCGCGGCGGCGCATCCGGACGCGGCCACGAGCAGGCTTTCCGCCAGGAACTGCCGCACCATGCGAAAGCGGCTTGCGCCCAGCGCCAGCCGCACGCTGGATTCGTGACGCCGGGCCACCGCGCGCACCAGCAGCAGGTTGGCCACGTTGACGCAGGTGATGAGCACGATCAGCCCGGCCGCGCCCAGCAAGGCGAAGAGCGAGTCTCGCACGTTGCGCACCAGATCGTCGCGCAGGGGCGCGATCGCGGCGCGCATGCCTCGATTCGAGTCGGGGAATTGCTTCGCGAGATTGGTGGAAATCAAGTCGAGCTCCGCCTGCGCCGCTTTCGCCGTCACGCCCGCTTTGAGCCGCCCCACCACGTTGACCTCATGGTCGCCGCGGCTGGCCAGCAGTTGCCGGGAATATGACGCCGGAACGTAGAACTGCATCCGGTCCTTGATGCCGAACTGTGCCGGCGACTCGAATCCGCGCGGCAACACCCCGATCGCCTGGTACGGCCGTCCATCCAGCATTACGGTGCGCTCCAGGACCGCCGTATCGCCGCCCAGGCGCCGCTGCCAGAAGTCATATGTGAGGATCACGGCGGAGCCCGCGCCGGGCCGGTCGTCTTCGGGCAGGAAGGTGCGGCCCTGCGCGGGCTCCACACCCAGTACTCTGAAGAAATTCCACGTGACGCTTTCGCCGGGGATTCTTTCCGGGGTTCCGGTTCCAGTGAGGTTCATCGGAGTGGAGTCATACGCGGCCAAGCCCACAAACGCCCGGCCGTGCTGGTAGTCCACCAGGTTTGCCACCGACACGGTGGTGCGCTGGGGACCGCCGGCGCCTCCCACCTTGGTTCCGGAACTGCTGAACTGCTGCGGTTGCCGCCGGCGGCTGGCCTCTTCCCACAACGAAATCAGACGGCCGGGCTCGCGGTACGGCAGGGCGCGAATCATGACGGCGTTCACCACGCTGAATACCGCCGTGTTGATGCCGAGCCCCCGAGCCAGAGTGAGCGCCGCGATGGCGGTGAAGGCCGGTGTCTTGCGCAGCGTGCGGCCGCCGAGGCGGAAGTCCTGAAACAAACGATCCCAGGCGCCCCAGCCCCAGACCTCCGCGCTGGCCTCGAGGATCGCGGTGCGGTTGCCGAACTGGCGATGCGCGGCGGAGGACGGATCGCTCATGCCCCCATCCTGCAGCTTGCGCGCGCGCATTTCGATGTGCAGGCGCATTTCGTCGTCCAGATCGCGGGCCAAGCGCTCTCTGCCGAAAAAGTAAGTCAGCCGCCGCCAAAGTTGACCCATTGCCGCTCCTCTCAAGCCGGCTGCACGATGCGCGCAATCGCTTGCGCCACCCGGCCGTAACGCTCCAGTTCCCGGTCGAGCTGTTTGCGCCCGTCCGCCGTCAGCCGGTAATAACGGGCACGACGATTCTCTTCGGTCTTTCCCCATTCGCCCACAATCCAGCCCTTGATCAGCATGCGCTGCAGCGCCGGGTAGAGCGAGCCTTCCTCCACGTGCAGCACGTCGTCGGAGGTCTCTTGGATCCAATCGGCAATCTGGAACCCGTGCAGCTCGCCGCCCCGCGCCAGGGTCTTCAAGATGAGCATGTCGAGCGTCCCCGGGGGGATTTCGTCGCGTTGTCCTCTGATCACATAGACAATCTATGTCAGAAAAGGTTAGGAAAGCAAGTCGCGATTTTTTGTGGTGTATTAGTAGAAGTCTCGCATGCACACCAGACGCACATTTTTGCAATCGGCGGCCAGCTTGGCAGCCGCCCGCCTGTTTGCCGCCGACGGGCCGTTGGTCAGCCAGCGCCCTCCCGCTGCGGAGCGCAAGTTCACCAGCGACGCCGTCGAAGGCAAGATCCAGGAAGTCAAGAAAGCCATCGCCGACCCCCAGCTTGCCTGGCTGTTCGAAAACTGCTACCCCAACACGCTCGACACCACGGTGCGCTTTGGTGAAGTGGATGGCAAGCTCGATGCCTTCGTGATCGCCGGCGACATTAGCGCCATGTGGCTGCGCGATTCCACCGCCCAGGTGATGCCGTACCTGCCGCTCATCAAGGACGACAAGAAGCTCCGCGACCTGCTGGCGGGCGTCATCGGCCGCCAGTCCCGCTGCATCCTGATCGATCCCTACGCCAACGCCTTCAACTACGGCCCCACGGGCAGCGAGTGGGCCAAGGACGTCACGCGCATGAAGCCGGAGCTGTACGAGCGGAAGTGGGAGATCGATTCGCTCTGCTATCCGGTCCGCCTGTCGCACGCCTTCTGGAAGACCACGGGCGACGCCTCCATCTTCGATAAGCCCTGGCAGGACGCCACGGCGCTCATCGTGAAAACCCTCCGCGAGCAGCAGCGCATTTACAGCCGCGGCCCGTACACCTTTCAGCGCGCCACCGCCAATCCCAGCGACTCGCTGCCCCAGGGCGGCTACGGGAATCCCACGCGCCCCTGCGGCCTCATCCACTCCGGCTTCCGCCCCTCCGACGACGCCTGCATCTACCCCTTCCTGATTCCGTCGAACCTGTTCGCCGCGACGTCGCTCGATCGACTCGGCGAGATCTACGGCACCGAGCTCAACAATCAGCCGTTCGCCGGAGAGTGCCAAAACATGGCGGAGGAGGTGCGCGCGGCCGTGGGCGTCAACGCGCGGGCCAGGCACGCGAAATATGGCGAGGTCTACGCCTACGAAGTGGATGGGTTCGGCAACCAGCTTCTGATGGACGATGCCAACATTCCCAGCCTGCTTTCCCTGCCCTACCTGGGCTGCGTGAAAGTGGAGGACCCGCTCTACCAGCGCACGCGCGCGATGGTGCTGAGCGACGACAATCCCTACTTCTTCCGCGGCCCGGCCGGCGAAGGTCTCGGCAGCTCGCGCTCCGGCGTCGGCACCATCTGGCCGCTGGGCATCGTCACGCGGGCATTGACCAGCACCAACGAGAAGGAGATGGCGTCGTGCCTGGCGATGTTGAAGGCGAGCCACGCGGGCGCCGGCTTCATGCACGAATCGTTCGCGCGGACCGACGCGACCCGTTACACGCGCAAGTGGTTCGCCTGGGCCAACACGCTGTTCGGCGAGCTCATCGTGAAGCTCCACGCGACGCACCCGGCGGTGCTGAAGGGGTAGTTGCCCGTCGCAAAATCCGCTCTACCGGCTCCGCAAGCCACTGAGCGCTCCGCCAACAACGGAGCCGTGGCCGTGAAGGCGGTTGCCTGCCTTCTGCGTCCGCCAACAGCGGAGCCGCGGCCAAAGGGAGCGGTTGCCTGCCTTCTGCGTCATTTTTCCTTCACTTTGCGCAGCCTTGGACAGGGTGACCTTATGAAGCTCAAACTGTTCACGCTGATCGGTGTAACACTGGGTTGGATTCCCGCCGGTCGGGGAGGCATCGCCGAGGGTCTCAAGGCGATCGACCGCGGCGACTACGCCTCGGCACTCACGGAGCTGCTTCCGGAAGCCGAAAGAGGCAACCGGGCCTGCCAGGCGGTGGTCGGGAAGATGTACGAAGAAGGCAACGGCGTCGCGCGAAACTACGCGGAGGCTGCGAAGTGGTATCGTCGTGCGGCCGACCAGGGATCCGCTTCGGCCCAAGTCGCCCTCGGCGTTTTCTACCTGAAGGGCCGCGGCGTCGCGGAAAGCCACCAGGAAGCCATGAAGTGGTACCAGGCCGCCGCGGCGCAAGGACATGCCAAGGCCATGTACGACATCGGGACGCTGTACGAGAACGGCCAAGGCGTCGCCAGGAATATGGCGGAGGCCGCGCGCTGGTACCTCAGGGCCGCCCGGCAGGGCGAGGCGGCGGGCGCTTATGACGTGGCCGGGAAGTACCAATTCGGCCAAGGCATACCGCAGAGCGACGTCGAAGCCTGGGCGTGGTTTAGCATCGCAGCCTGCAGCGGATACCGCGATGCCGGGCAACGCCGCGAAACGATCGGCGCGCGGCTCACCTTCGCCGAAATCCAGGAAGCTACCCGTTTGCGCGATCAGCGGCTGCCGAAAAAGTAGCTCACCTCGCCCGCCATCGGGAAACCAGATCCTGCGCCGCGGCCGGCCACTCCGGATACTGGAACGTGAACCCGGCATCCCAAATCCGCTTGGGCGCCACCCAGCGACTCTTCGGAATCAATTCGATTTCGGTGCCAAGAAAGAACGCGCCGAACTCGATCATCCACTTCGCCGCGGGCAGCCCGATCGGCATTCCATACGCCTGGCGACCTTCGCCAGTTTGGCCCTAACTCCAGTCGCCCTACGGGCTCCTTCCGTCAGGGCCAAAACGGAAAGAAGAAGCAAAAAGCACACCCCTGGCGGTTAGCTGACTATTAGCTGATTACAGGGTTTGACCGGAGAAGAGACAACGAAGCGGGGGCCAAATCAAGTTGACAAACGCAGCAGTTGCGACGTCCATCGGCTGACCGAAGCCGACTTGCGACTAATCGGGCGGAGCACCATGGACCGCCCGGTCAATGTCTCACTGGGCGAGCATCCAGGCGGAATCCACCGGGGTTAGATTAGACGGCCTTACCCTTCGCGGCTTGACCGCGCAGCAGAAACGTCTTCGGCAGGGAGCCGTTGCCGCGGATCTTGAATGAACCGAAGTCCTTGTACCAATCGCCTTCGGGCACTTCCGGAGTCGAATCAATCCAGAGGCGAAGATCATTGAGGTCAGCGATACTGATCGCCCGGTCGCGCATCCGGTCTATCAAGTGCTGGCGAACGACGTGCGGCATATTCCCCACGCATCGATTTTCGGCATCAGGTGCCAAAGACCATTCGGCCCATCTGATCACCCAGACGTTTGACTTCTTCCGGATCGGTGGCGCTCCGGAAGCGCGCGGCGAGGTCGAAGAATTCCTGCTGTTTGCGCTTCTCGGCCTCCATGCCGTTCTCGATGAGTTCCAGCAGCATCCGGTTGGCACTAAGCCTGCGCGCCTTGGCCAGGCTGCGAACCTGGGCAGCGACGTTCGCCGGCATGCTAACACTTTGCCGTACCGCCCTGTTTGCCATTCTCATTACACCATTATGCACCAAAATGGTGCGATGGGGGGCCAACGCCGATCTTCAGGGCGTTGCAGGGCTTCCTGGCCTGAACATGGCGTCTGACCGTCGCCGTTCATCGGCGCATGACGGCGTCCCGGAACTTGGGACTCGGTGCTTAGCCCCGCGAGAATGCTTCAAGTTAGCGCTTATGTGGGACCTGCCCCGCCTAATTCGCCGCCACCCCCAACCTGCTGTTCAGCTTGGCCAGTTCCTTGCGAAACAGGGGATTGTTGGGATAATCGTGGGCCAGCTCCGCGAGCAGCTTCTGGGCATCCTGCGGCCTCTTTTCCCGAAGATCGATGATGCCCAGCAGAATTTTGGCGAACGCCTTGAAGTAGTGGCCCTCGCGAGCCACCCGTTCCAGGATCTCCTTGCCGCGCTCCTTGTTTCCCGCCACGTTGTCGAAACGCACAAACCAGCGGATGAAGAACGGCAGGCTCCCCACCATGTACTCCGTAAGACCGGCGGTCAGGTAGGCGTCGTAAAACCTGGGGTCGAGCTTGAGCAGCCGTTGCGCGTAGTTGTTCGAGCGCTTGGCCAGCGACAGGCTGGAAAACTGCCGCTTTTCCACGAGCGCCATGTAGTCGGTGGCAACGCCTTGGGCGACGCACATCGCAAACAACGCGGCGCGATCGTCCGGATTCGCCTTGAGCGCGGCGTCCCCCCGCTTCTGCGCTTCCTCCAACGCCTTCAGGAATTGCTTGCGCACAGCGGGGTCCGGCGCCAGCGGCCTCTTTTTCTCCGCGATCCGCTGGTCGTCGATCAGGAACTCGCTCTCCAGAATCCCCATCCGGTCCAGCTCGGAAAAAAGATAGGCCGATGCGCGGAACGCGTGCGGCAGCGGATCGTTGGGATTGGCCGCGATGTACTGAGTCAGAATCTCGTGCGTGGCGGGGAAATTGAAGTCATACAGGCGCAGCAGGGCCTCGTCGATCGGCGGCGGATTGTCCCCGCCGAGCGCCGGAAAGCACGTCGCCACCGCCAGCACCAAGAATCGCCGCATGGACTTCCCTATAGTAGCCTATCGCCGCCGTTCCGCGACGATCGTGATCTGCATATCGCGCGCCTGCCGCACTACCTGTTGGACGACGGTCTCCGCGAAACGGTTCCACCAGGGAGGGGGAGCGGAGCGCCCCATGTAGATCTGGGTGACGCCTCGCTCGCGGGCGAACCCGGCGATGGTGCGCGGCACATCGGCCGATTCGATCACGTGCGTCTCGATCCGCAGGTTGCGCGCGAAGCTTAGGTGACGCTCCACGGCTTCGATTCCGCCGGCGCCAGCGGCGACGTGGATCGCCAGGCAGTCGGCCTGGAGATAATCGGCCACGCGCTTCCCCCTGCGGATCAGGGCCGCGGAAGTGGGGCTCCCGGTGAGGCAGATGAGAATCCGTTCCTGGCGCGACGACGCCGGCAAAACGGACGCCGGCTCCCGCTTCTCCTCCACTTCGTGGGCCGTGTGACGCATGGCCATTTCGCGGAGCGCCGTGAGGTTCGCTTCGGTGAAGAAGTTTTCCATGGCCCGCTGCGCCTTCTCCTGCGCATACACCACGCCGCGCTCCAGCCGGTTGCGCAGGGCCCCAGGCGTCAGGTCGATGAAGACGATCTCGTCGGCCTCATCCACCACCCAGTCCGGAATGGTTTCGCGAACGCGCACCCCGGTGGCCTGCCACACCTGGTCGTTGAGGCTTTCCAGGTGCTGGACGTTCATGGTGGTGAGGACGTCGATTCCGGCACCCAGCAGCACGTGAACGTCCTGCCAGCGCTTGACCCGCTCGCAGCCGGGGACATTGGTGTGCGCGAATTCATCCACGATCGCCACTTCCGGTTTGCGGAGCAGGATGGCATCGGTGTCCATTTCCTCGAACTGTGTGCCGTTGTAGGTGAGAGCGCGCCGTGGAATCGTCTCGAGTCCTTCGGTCTTGGCGATGGTCTCCTGGCGGCCGTGAGGCTCGAAGTACCCGATCGCGATGTCCACGCCCTTCTGCCGCATCGCCTGCGCCTCTTCGAGCATGCGATAGGTCTTGCCCACCCCGGCGGCGTATCCCAGGTAGACTTTGAGCCGGCCCCGGCCCGGATGGGGCGGTTGGCCGCTCATTGGGCCTCCAGATGCGGAAACAGGCGGACGTCGAAGCCTTCGGCCGCATCGATCAGGCGATCGATCGGGCTGCGCGACCACCGCAGCCGCCGATCCCCCATGGAGTGGCCGGCGAACAGTTGCGTGATGCGCTGTGCGCGGGCGAAGTCGAGAATCGCCTCCACGAAATCGGCGCCCTTCAGGCTGTGCACCTCGGCGCCCAGTTCTCGCGCCAGGGCGAGGTGGGACTGTAATCGCTCCTGGTCCTGCGATGGAAGGCCGGGTTGCTCCACGTAAGCCGCCAGCAAAGCGCCGTGGAACCGCTGCGCGTTCCGCTGGCCGCTGCGCAGCATGTCCGGCGCGTTGCTGCGCGGCGTGAGGCAGACCAGAATGCGCTCCTGCGCTCCCCCCTTACCGGCGATGCCGTGGGATTCGAGGTACTCCTGCAACTGCCGTTCGACCACGTCCGCCGCCAGCAGAAGCGCCAGCTCGCGCAACTCCGCCAGCCCCCGGGAATCCGGCATGTTGCCCGCGCTCGTGCGGTCGAGCAACGCCTCGGGCGGCGCGTCCACCACTTCGATCTCGTCGGCCTCCCGCAGGAACTCCTCCGGCACGCTGTAGGGCGGGCGTTTGCCCGTGATCCGCTCCACCGCGTCCTGCTGCTCCCGGATGTGCTGGACATTCACCGCCGTTATGATGCTGATCCCGCGCTTGAGCAGTTCCTCCACGTCCTGCCAGCGCTGCGGATTGCGGCTGCCCGGTGGGTTGTCGCAGGCCAGGCCGTCGATCAGGCACACTTGCGGGTGGCGCCGGAAGACGGCGGTGACGTCGATGACTTCGTAGTTGCGGCCGGCGTGCCGCTCCGCAACCGTGGGCACCACGTCGAGCTTCGAGAGGATCTCCTGGATGTCGGGCGTGACCTTGCTCTGGACCGCGCCGACCACCACGTCCTGGCCGCGCTCCTTACGGCGCCGGCCCTCGTCGAACATGCGGAACGATTTGCCGGCGCGCGAGGCGTAACCCAGGAACACCTTGAGCCGTCCGCGCCGTTCGCGGCGCTCATCGGCCTGGACTCGCCGCAGCAGTTCTTCGGGATCGGGCCTGCGATCGACGCGGCTTGCCATCCTCTTAAGGATAATGCGTGGGGCGGGCTTCCCGGCCGGCCACGCGCCCAGGGCCGCCTAACGTTTTGGGGATGTGGGGTATCTGCTTCACTCAGGTAACCCCAACATCTTGTGGTTGTCGGCCAACCGAGCTCCGCAACCGTGTCAAGGGACCGTGGCGGCCGCACGTACCCAAGGCGTTCGGCGGCGAATCAGGCCGTCGTTGACGGTTTTCGAGGCCCAGGCCAGCGGCGGCACCCGATGAACCAGCAGGCCGCCATCGCACATTCCGGAGGCGGGCGGTCGGCAGCCGCGACCCAACCCATGGTGGCTACCTGAGTCAAGCAGATACCCACCTTGGGGATTTCGCGGCTCAGTCGCGGAATCCGCTTACGGTCGCGGGGAACCGGCTTCCCCAGATCGGTTAGCCCCCATGCCCGGCCGCTAAAAGCTAAAGCTCTTTCCCGATCCCGCCGATAGATACCCTGTATGGATGTGACGAAGACAAGCGGAGAGCCCGACGTTGTGCAGGTGGTTGACCGGCCTCCGGAACGGCTCTGCAAAATCCCGGTGTTCCGGCCCGTCACGGTTCGATTGCTGGCGCTCCTGGCGAGCGAAGAAGCCGACATCGCCCGGGTTACCGGCCTGCTGAACTCCGATCCGGCCTTCAGCGCGGAAATCCTGACGGTGGCCAACTCCGCGCTTTACGCCCGTCAATACCGCATCGACAGCGTCCAGAGGGCCGTGGTCGCGCTGGGCATCGAACGCACCAGGGCCCTGGCCGTGTCGGTCGCTTTGCACGGGATGGTGCGCGGCATCAAGAGCAAGGGCGCCGGACAGGATTGCTGGCGCCACAGCCGGGCCGCAGCCATCGCCGCCCAGTGCCTGGCCCCGTTCTACCGCATCCATCCGGAGCAGGCTTGTACGGCTGGGCTGATGCATGACATCGGCAGGCTGGGGATGCTCTCGGCTTATCCCGAGTATCCCGCGCTGCTGGCTTCCGCCGTGGGGACCAACCAGGATCTCATGGAGCTGGAACAACGTTCTTTTTCTGTGAACCACTGCGAAGCCGGTTTGTGGTTGACCCGCCTCTGGAAGCTTCCCGAAGAGTTCTGGGACACGGCCTCCCGGCACCACGCCCCGGTGACCGGAGAGATCGGCGACCGGACCGACCTGGTCCGCTTGGCCTGCCTGTTCGCGCAGTCGCTGGGCTTCAAAGCCGCTGCCCACATCGAGTGCTGGCCGGCCGAGTCCCTGGTGGAGTGGATCCCCGAGGGCGCCTGTCCCCGTTCCCGGTTTTCCGTGAATGATCTGATGGATCGCCTGCAGAGCGAGTTGCAGGAGGACTCGATCATGCCGTGAAAGCCATCTGCTCCGCTGCCCCTGGCTTTATCCAACCGCTCACATCTTCAGCAGCCGGATACTGCCGTTCGAGGTGCTCAAGTCGATCAACGGACCGCCGCTGCCAATTGTGGCGTCCATGTGGTTCTTGTTGAATTCGCCCTGCATGCGGACCTCGAAGTCGGTGGAGATCGAGGAGTTGCTCGTCCGCGCCATCACCCGGGCGTTGATCGCCGGCGGGAGTCGCAGTGTGATCCCGCCGTTGTTCGTGCTCACCCGGACATCCCGGCTGTAGTTCTCCGGCAGCGTCAGTTCCACCGGGCCGTTGGAGGTCTCCACGCGAACCGGCCGGTCCGTGCGGGTGATGTCCGCATGCACTCCGCCGTTGCTGCTGGTCGCTTCGAGCGTGCCCTTCAGCCGCTCCGCGCGGATGCGGCCGTTCGAGGTGTGGGCCACCACGTCGCCTTCCACATCCACCAGTTCCACTCCCCCGTTCGAAGTCTGGATGTCGAGACTGCCCCGCAATCCGGTCACTTGGACCGGCCCGTTGGACGTCCGGAAGCGCGCCGGACCGCTGCCGTCAAGGGTGCGGATCGCCCCATTGGAGGTGGTAATGCGATCCAGTATGGCCCCGCGCGGAATCTTGATGACGAAACGCGCCCCCTGGTGATTGCGCCGCTCGAATGGCCGCGCCACGCGGATGGACACCGCATCCGCGCTGTTCTCAATGTTGACCTTCAGATCGTCGGCGGCTTGTTGCGTGGGGCCGTACTTGGTGCCGCTGATGTCCACGGTGTCCTGGTCCCAGCCCGAGATCTCCACCGAGCCGTTGAAGATCTCGACGGCCAGCCGGCCGCCAGAGTGCAATGGGTAGCTGTAGTGGACGTCCCGGCTGAACCGTCCCAAGTCACCGAGGTCCACCACGTCGCATGCCGTGAGGCTGAGCATGCCGGCCGCAAGGGCCGGAAGAACCAACTTCTTGCGCATCGCTATCCTCGATTTGGAGCATACGCAAGTCCGCTATCGTTTGTTCCATCAACTCACCGCTGCCACACGCCCGCCGTCATCCTCAGGACCACGCGGCGGAGATTGCGGATGTCCTCGCCCGGATTCGCCGTAACCAGGACCAGGTCGGCCCGCTTTCCCCCCTCGATGGTGCCTCGCCGATCGAGTTGACCGAGGGCCATCGCCCCATTACGGGTGGCCGCGACAATCGCGTCTAACGGCGGCACTCCGGCCTCCACCAGCAGCTCGGCTTCGTGGATCGGATCGCCTCCTTGGGACGCCACCGCGAGCAGCACGCCTGCCTGCGACAGGCGGCGCGTATTGCGTTTGGCCACCTCCAGTCCGGAGCCCGCCTGCGACAGGGCCGGCGCGATCACGATCCGCAGATCCCGCAGCCGGGACACCAGGTTCGCGTCGAGGTCTTCCGTGTCGGCGATCATGCCCACCAGGCTCGAAGCGCCGTTGTCCACCAGCAATCGCGCGCCGGCCTGCGTGGTGAAGTGTCCTATCACCGGAATGCCCGCGCTGCGAGCCGCCTCCAGCGCTGCTTCCACGATCGCCCGGCCGGCTTGGCCGAGGTGAATCGCCCCGGCTTTACGCGCAGCCGCCTCCGCCACCTGGGTTCGGGCCTGCTCGGGATTGCCCGGGTGGAGTAGCCCGGGCGGCGAGGCGCTGTCGCAAATATCCACCAGCGCCGGGACCAGAAACTTGCCGGAGCCATCGATCTTGTCGGCCTCCGAAGGAATCGCCACATTGGACCGCGCCCCCGCGGCGCGAATCCGCTCTTCGGTCACCACCACTACCGAGTCGCTGCGCGGCGGCCCTCCGGCGCCGTCGATCAGCAGCGCGCCGATGATCGCCTTTGCATGGCTCTCCTCCGGCGGCTTACAAGCGCAAAGAGTAAGCAATAGGAGGGCGAGCCAAACGCGGAAGGGCATCGAACTTCCATCATAATCCGAGCCATCATATCCGAGCGCACATTGGTGCACTGGAGTACAATCGTCCTGATATGACTCCTGAACCCGTAACGGAGATGGAACCACAGCCACAGCGCATGGGTGAATTCGCGCGGCTCACCGGCATCTTCTTCGAACCCAAGAAGACGTTCGAAGACATCGCGCAACGTCCCGGCTGGCTGGTTCCGCTGATTCTGATAATAATCTGTGCGGTCGCCGTGATGGTCATGATCACGCAGCACGTGGGTTTTGACCGCATCATTCGCCAGCAGATGGAGAACAACCCGCGGATGGCGCAGTTGAGCCCGGAGCAACGCGATCAGGCACTCGCCATGCAGACCAAGTTCGCACCCATCGGCGGCGCCGTTGGGGCCGTGGTCGTCCCGCCGGTCTACTGTCTCATCGCGTCCGCGGTCCTGTTGGGCATTGTCGCCGGGATCATGTCGGCTCCCGTGAAGTTCAAGCAGGTGTTCGCCGTCATGTGTTACGCGAGCTTGACCGGCGTGGTGAGCTCGATCCTGACGATCGTCGTCATAATGCTGAAGAACCCGGATCAGTTCAACCTCCAGAATCCGCTGGCGTTCAATCCGGGGGCGTTCATGGATCCGCAAGCCAGCTCGAAATTCCTCTACTCGCTGGCCACTTCGCTCGACCTGTTCTCTTTCTGGACGATGTTCCTGATCGCCACCGGTCTCAAGGCCGCTGCCGGAAAGAAGCTCTCTTTCGGCGGGGCGCTGTTTTCCGTCGGTCTCCCGTGGGCGATTTACGTGTTAGGTAAGTCTGCGATCGCCGGAATGTTCGGGTAGGGCGCCGTCCGCACCCGGCGGCACATGAACTCTTCCTAACATTAACGTCAATTCAGATCCGCAACCCCCCTGGAGGAACTTGCGTTCCTACCTGATGAGGAGGTACTCAGGAAATGAAACGGGTGTGTCTACTCTAGAACGACGCTCCACTGACCAGGGGGATGGATCCGGTGCTGGTCTTTTTCGATGTGAAAGGACCAGTAGGGGTCGAAGTCCCCGCTCAAATAGATGGCTCTGAGCTGAATGAGGGCCTCGGCGATG
>JBGPKH010000213.1:0-12652 GCA_041485845.1 Bryobacteraceae bacterium | reverse complement strand
GCCTACGGTGTTGCGGCCCTCGTCAGCCGACGGGCTGCTGTTGCCTTAGTTCTTTCATCTATTCATCAACTTGCATGCGGACCAATGTTTACGGCCCGTCCGCGAAGAAGATGACCCTGGTTTTGCGAAAGTCGGGCTAGCAGGGGTTGCATGTGCAACCCCTTTTTATAAGGAGAAGAGAAGTGAGCAGTGAGAAAGAAAGACCGGCGAGACGGGACAGGCGCTCAAATGCCGACTACCAACGCGCCGTGGGTGAATTCGTTCAGCGCGAAGTGTCCAATCCTCTGCGTGTATGACGCGCTATCCGGAAGCTCCTCCGCGATCTGGAGCGTTCGAGAAGAGTCGCTCCTGGGCACCCAGTCCGGATGGGCGTGCCAGTTTTGAGCGTACTCGATTGACCTGAAAGAAATTGGACCGGTTCGAGCGGACCGCGTTTTAGGCCGCAAAGGTTCGAAGGGTAATGCCGAGTACCGGATAACCCCAAGCAAACAACATCAAGCGTCCTCGGAACCAATAATCACGGGGCTCTCGCGATAAGGCCAGTCGGCACAATCCGGAAACACCGACGGGGCTGCCACCGCGGGCAACTCTGTCTTCCGCAGGCAGCAACAGCCCAATTGGCGGCCACTTGGCGAGGGCCGATCCCGAGAGAGTCCCTGAAGGCTGAAGAGGAACCCCGAGGGCCTCCTGATAATGCCGAGTTCGCACGCGCAGAAGCCCGTCTGCTGGCTGCGCCGACGAGATCACTCGGGGTTATCCGGCACTCGGCATTACGTTTCTAACCCCGAGATCGGGGTTAGAGGAGTGTCCCGTGTGGGGAGCCACCCCAGTTCGCTGTTTTCTGATTTTCTCTTCTGCTCGAACTCTCGGGCCTCAATAAGGAACCCGGCAAGACGCTGGAAAGGTCAGGCACTTGCTGGAGGAGTTGCCTGCGGGAGGCGGGATGCAAGAGATATTCTCCGGACGTGACGTCACGCCACTTGGCACGAAAGGATTTTCAGCGACCCCGCTCCGGATGCACACACGTGAAAAATCCTTCGCCCTTTGTGGAATGGGCGAAAGCTATGACTATGACGTAAATGTGCAAAACTCTAGTCTAGTACCAAACAGAGGCCCCTTGAATACACGGAAAATCCGCGTAGTCGATTCCCATACCGGCGGCGAACCCACCAGGGTCGTGGTGGCAGGCGGTCCCGATCTCGGCGGCGGTCCCATGTCCGACCGCCTCACCCGCTTCCGCGAGCACTTCGACGACTTCCGTTCCGCGGTGGTCAACGAACCGCGCGGCAACGACGCCATCGTGGGGGCGCTGCTTTGCGAGCCTTGCGACCCATCGTGCGACGCCGGCGTCATCTTCTTTAACAATGTCGGCTACCTTCACATGTGCGGCCACGGCACCATCGGGCTGATGGTCACTCTGGCACACCTCGGGCGCATTCGCAACGGGACTTGCCGGCTGGAAACTCCGCCGGGGGTCGTAGAAGCCCGGCTCAACGACAACGGCAGCGTGACTATCCGCAACGTGGCCAGCTACCGGAGCGCGGTGCACGTGCCGGTGGAAGCGCCCGGCATCGGCAGGGTGTACGGCGATATCGCGTGGGGCGGCAACTGGTTTTTCCTGTGCAGCGGTCACGGTCAGGAGATCTCGCTCAACCGCCTGGAGGATCTCACCGATTTTGCCTGGCGCATCCGTCAGGGACTCGAGGCGCAGGGCATCACCGGCGCCGGCGGCAAGGAGATCGACCACATCGAGCTTTTCGGGCACCCCACCGTGCCCGGCGCCGACAGCAAGAATTTCGTGCTCTGTCCCGGCAAGGCCTACGACCGTTCGCCGTGCGGCACCGGCACCAGCGCCAAGCTGGCCTGTCTCTATGCCGATGGCAAGCTGCGGCCCGGCCAGGTGTGGCGGCAGGAGAGCATCGTAGGCAGCGTCTTCGAAGGCACGGTTGCCATCGTGGATGACAAGATCTATCCCGAGATCACGGGCTCGGCCTACGTGAACGCCGAAGCCGACCTCATCCTCGACGAACGCGATCCATTCTGTTACGGAATCCGAGGGGCATGCGCGCCAGTTACGACGTAGCCATCGCCGGCGGCGGCATCGTCGGTGCGGCCTGCGCGGCGGAGTGCGCGGCGGCGGGACTCAGCGTGGTGGTGGTGGAGCCGGGTCCGATCGGCGGCGGCGCAACCGCGGCGGGTATGGGCCACATCGTCGTCATGGACGATTCGCCCGCGCAGGTCGCGCTGACCCTCTACTCGCGGCAACTCTGGATCGAGCTGGCGCGCGAGCTTCCCGCAGATGTCGAGTACCTTCCGTGCGGCACCATGTGGGTGGCGGCCGGCGAGGATGAGATGGCGGAAGTCCGCCGGAAGAAGCAGGTGTACGACGGCATCGGCGTCAAGGCCGAGGTGCTGGGGCCGCAGGCGCTGGCCGAAGCCGAGCCCAATCTCCGTCCGGGGCTGGCCGGCGGCTTGTTCGTCGCCGACGATTCGGTGATCTACGCGCCATGCGCCGCGCGCTTTCTGTTGGACCGCCGCCCGGTGGAGCGAGTTGCCCAACGCGCCGTGGAGTTGACCCGCGACGGCATCAAGCTACACGACGGCACTGCAATCGCCGCGGGCATCACGGTTAACGCGACGGGCGCATGGGCTCCCGAGCTGACTCCCGGCATCGAGGTCCGTAAACGGAAGGGCCACCTCGTGATCACCGACCGCTATCCCGGCTTCGTACACGCCGTGCTGATCGAACTGGGCTACCTCAAGAGCGCTCACTCCACCACCGCGGATTCGGTGGCCTTCAACGCGCAGCCTCGGCGGACCGGGCAGGTGCTGCTCGGTTCGTCGCGGCAGTATGGCGCGGAAGATACCGCCATCGAAACCCACATGCTCCACCGCATGCTGCAGCGCGCGCGAGAGTACATGCCGGGCCTCGGCGAACTGACGGCCGTGCGCACCTGGACGGGCTTCCGCGCGGCCACGCCCGACAAGCTACCGCTCATCGGCCCGGTCCCCGGCAACGAGCGGTTGTACCTGGCGACCGGACACGAAGGGTTGGGAATCACCACGTCGCTGGCCACCGGCCGTCTGCTCGCGGATCAGGTGGTGGGGCGTCCCTCTGCGATTCCTTGCGAGCCCTACCTGCCGGGGCGCAAGCAGGAGGCGTCGCATGGCTGAGGCGGTGAAGCTCTCGGTGAACGGCGGGCCGGTCACGGTGCCCGCGGGCGCGATGGTCTCCGCGGCGGTGGCACTGGCGGGTGTGAGCGCGTTTCGCAAGTCGGTGAACGGCGAACCGCGCGGCCCGCTGTGCGGAATGGGCACCTGCTTCGAATGCCGCGTGACGGTGAACGGCCGCGCGCACGTGCGCAGTTGCCAGGTCCCTTGCGAGGCGGGCATGGAGGTGCGCACCGATGCTATACTGCTTGACGTTACACGAAATCCAGTATAAGCTAGGAGAGCTGTGATCAAGACGTTTCGCTGCAATGAAACTGAACAGCTCAGCTTGGGCCATCGCAGCAAGCGTTTTGGCAATATCGAGGCTGTTGCGCGCCGGAAGCTGCGCATGATTCAAACTGCCGCCAAACTCAATGATCTGAAAGCCCCGCCAGGAAATCGTATAAAGACCTTGATTGGAGACCGAAAGGGGCAACACAGCATCCGGATCAACGAGCAGTGGCGTGTTTGTTTTGAATGGCGAGATGGAGACGCATACAGCGTGGAGATTGTGGATTACCATTAGCCGCTTGAGAAGGAGAGCCAATGTCGAAAAAGCGCGATGATCTCTTACCCCCAATCCATCCCGGAGAGATCTTGATCGAGGAGTTCATGAAACCGCTCGGGTTGAGCATCAACCGCGCTGCCCGCGATCTGCGCGTGCCGGTTACGCGCATTGCGGAGATCGTCCATGGCCGGCGCGGCGTCTCCTCCGATACGGCCCTGCGCCTGGCGCGGTATTTCCGTACGACGCCTAACTTTTGGATGAACCTGCAGTCCGCGTACGACTTGGAAGTCGCTGAGCGTGACACAAGGTCCGGAATCGAGCGAGATGTACATCCCTACGGCTCCGTGGCCTAAGACGATCACGCGAAAAGGATAGGTGCAATAAACCCATGAGTGACAAAGGCGGGCCACCGAAGAAAGCCCTTAAGGCTCAGAGTGCCGCGACAGCGAACGCGGTGCAGCCACTGGGCCAGGGCCTCCGTTAGCGATGTGTAATTGCTGAGCGTGAATCGATGCCTGACCGTACCTACGACGTCGTCATCATCGGCGCCGGGCCCGCGGGACTCGCCGCCGCCAAGCGCGCGGCGGAATCGGGAGCCAGTGTCGCGCTGGTGGACGACAATCCCCAGCCCGGCGGACAGATCTGGCGCGGTGAAGCCAAGTGGGACAGACCTCCTGGCCTGACATTGATCTGCGGCGCACGCGTCATCGCGGCGCTCGCTCCCGGCCGACTCTCGCTCGAGAAGTTCGACGGCGATCTCGAAATCGCCTACCGCAGTCTCATCCTGGCCACCGGGGCGCGCGAACGATTCCTGCCCTTTCCCGGATGGACGCTCCCCAACGTCATGGGCGCGGGCGGCCTGCAAGCGCTGGCTAAATCCGGCCTCCCGGTCGCCGGCAAGAAGGTGGTCATCGCCGGCAGCGGACCCCTGCTGCTCGCGGTGGCGAAATACATGCGCGCCCACGGGGCGGCGGTGCGCCTGATTGCCGAGCAGGCGGGCCAGGCCGCGTTGCTCCGTTTCGGCGCATCGCTCGTACGCCATCCCGGCAAGCTCATCCAAGCCCTGCAATTCCGCGCCGCGCTTCTCGGGACCCGCTACTTCAACTCCTGCTGGCCGATCGCCGCCGACGGGACCGAGAAACTGGAAAGCGTCACGTTGTACCGCGCGGGCAAGACTTGGCGCGAGGCCTGCGACTACCTGGCGTGCGGCTTCGGGCTCATCCCGAATGTCGAGCTCCCGGCCTTGCTGGGCTGCCGCCTGGGAGAGACCGGCGTCGAGGTGGACGAGTATCAGCAGACCTCGGTCCCCGGAGTCTATTGCGCGGGCGAGGTCACCGGCATCGGCGGCCTGGATCTGTCGCTGGTGGAGGGCGACATCGCCGGATTCGCGGCAGCGGGCAAACCCGACGCGGCCCGTCCTTTCTTTGGTGCTCGGGAATCGCATCGCCGATTCGCCGCCGCGCTCGAGCGCGCTTTCACGCTGCGCGAAGAACTCCGAAACCTGCCGCAGGACGACACGCTCGTCTGCCGCTGCGAGGACGTCACCTTCGAGCGCATCCGACGCCGCTCCGGCTGGCGCGACGCGAAGCTCCAGACGCGCTGCGGTATGGGACCGTGTCAGGGACGCGTGTGCGGGGGCGCGGTCGAATTTCTGCTGGGCTGGAGGGCCGAGTCGGTGCGGCCTCCGGTCTTCCCCGCGCGGATTGAGACTCTCAGCGGGCGGGTGACAGACGACAAAAACCGATCGTCTGTCCCACCTACCAAATGTCCCCAACTGTGAAGCCGTCGGGAAAGGGGTCCTCGGGATCCACCACGTACTGCGCGAAGCCCGTGATCCACGCCTGTCCCGAGAGCGCCGGCACCACGGCGGCGTAAGGTCCGACGCGCGTCTCTTCGAGCAGGCGGCCGGTGAAGGTGGTGCCGAGGATGCCCTCGTGTACGAAATCCTGGGCGAGCGGCAGCTTGCCCTTGGCGTGCAGCGCGGCCATCTTGGCGCACGTGCCGGTGCCACACGGCGAGCGGTCTAAAACGCCGCTGAGCGTGCCGGTGGAGACCACCACGGCGTTCCTGCGATGGGCCTCGGGGCGGGACGGCCCGCCCGAAATCTGCGCGATGCTCACGCCCGCGATCCCCGGATTTTCGGGATGTACGACGGGCAACTGCTCGCGCGTCGCCGCTTTGATCATCTCCGCCACCCGCACGATGTCGCGCGCTTCATCCGGAGTGAGCCGGAAGCCGAGCGGAGCGGCTTCCGCGATGACGTAGAACATGCCGCCGTACGCAACGTCCACCGTCACCGTGCCCAAGCCGCGGACTTCCACGGGCGTGTCCAGGTGAGTGGCGAACGCCGGGACGTTGCGGAAGGTGACCTTCTTCACCTTGCCGTTGTGCACTTCGGCCTCCACACTGATGAGTCCCGCGGGAGTCTCCAGTTTCAGCCGCGTGATTGGCTCCGTCGTCGCAACCATGCCCGTCTCGATCAGCACCGTGACCACGCAGATGGTATTGGTCCCCGACATCGGCGGATATTCGACTTGCTCCATGATCACGAAGCCGGCGTCGGCCTCCGGGTGATTGCTCGGCAGAATCAGATTACAGTTGGCCGCCGGATAACCGCGCGGCTCGCGCAGCATGCGAAGGCGCAAGTAGTCGGCGTGCGTTTCGAGGTAGCGCACCTTCTCGAACATCGTCTTGCCGGGGACATCGAGGACGCCGCCCGTGATGACGCGCCCCGGCTCGCCGCACGCGTGAGCGTCCACCGCCGTGATCATGCTGGAGAATCGCATGCGGCTACGTCGCCGGCGAGGGCTGCTGTTTCGGCGAAACCGGCGAAGGGGGCCTCGTGGTACTCTCGGCCGCCAGCAACGCGGCGAGGGTGCGGGAGTGGGGACCGCCGGGCAGCAGCATCAGCCGCGCATTGCTGGCGAGCAGACGCTGCGTTTCCAGGATCTCGAAAAGCGCTTCGGACACCACCGCTTCCCGCGCGATCTCCTGGAATGCCTGGCCCATGGTGGCGGGACGGATGGCCGCCGCCTTGGCGAACTCGAACGCCGCCTCGCGCTCCGCCGAACTGGTGATCACGCTGACCTGGTTAGCACCCGCCTGCTTGATCGCGGACGTCACCTGGCGCAGGCGGTTGACCACCTTCTCTTCGATCTGGCGGATCATGCCGACGTCGCGGAAATGGACCTTGCGAATATAGACGGAACCAAGCTGGTAGCCCCAGGCCTGGGATTTGCCGGTCACCTCGGTGCGCACCGTCTGGCTCATGTTGTGGCGCGTCTCGAGCATTTCCGCCAGCCGCATGTTGCTCAGGCAGCGGACGGTCGCGTTGCTCACGTTGGCCCGCAGCGAGCCGCGCGGGTCGGTGTTCTTGAACAGGTAGGAGACCGGATCGCCGACCCACATTTCGTACCAGATGCCGATCCCCATGGGCGCGCCTTCCTCGGAATTCACAGGCTGGCTGCGGAGGTATTCCTGGTCGAGCCGCATATCGAGAACGTGGCAGGTTCCTAGGAAGTTGATGACGAATGCCGCCGGGCCGATCTTGAACGGGAGGATGTGGAGGCCGGGCTCGTCGAGGATGCCGATCACTTTGCCGAACAGCACGTACACGCGGCAGGTCCGCTCCTGCACGACGGCGAACAGGCCGAAAATGCGCGAGAGAACCAGCACGATCTTCTCGACGATGAACGCGCCGATGAAGACGATCAGAATTATGGCCAGGGGGTTGGGGTCGGAGTTCATTTCGAAGCCTCCAGGTAGACCTGCTGCGCCTTGTCGATCAGGGCCAGCCGCACGTTCCGCAAATACGCCCCGAGCGTATTGGGGCCGGCGCTGTTGAGCGCCGACAATTCCGCGGCCAGCGACTTGATGGGCTCCACCTCGGCCTGCGCCTTGAGGGTCTCGATTTCGACGGCGCGCCTCGATTGGACCACGCGCTGGTCGGCAGCCGCCTGCGCCAGGCTGATGTCGCTGGACACCTGGTTGTGCGCGGTGTTGATGGCGGCCAGCGCGGATTCGACCTCGGGCGGCGGGTCGATGCCGGTGATCAGGGAGGCATCCAGAAGCACGCCGTAGCGCGCGGGAGCCGAGCGGCATTCCTGGTCCATGTACTCGTTGAGATCGCGGAGGTTCTTACGCAGGTCGTTGATGGAGATGCCGGTCATCTCGCTGCCGGGAAGCGGCGGCATGACGGTGGCGCCTTGGGCGGAGCCCGCATTGGCGACAGCAGCGTCCAGCGGAACCGGCTTGGCCTCAAAGCTGGCGATGCGCTGGCGCAGGACCGAAACGAAATAGCCCATCACGTGGACGAAGGGCTTCTTGATGCCGAACAGGTAGGCGTAGAGGTTGCTTTCGCTCACGCGGTAGCGGATCTGGCCGGTGAGTCCGGTGTTGAGCTGGTCTTTGGTGACGGCGTCGAGCCGCGTGCCGCCTTCGTTGGCCGAGCGGTCTTCGAGGTCGAGCGCCATGTTGACGGTGGTGGTGGCGATGGAGACTTTGATGATCTTCTCCCACGGCATTTTGAAGTAGGGTCCGCCGGGTTGAATCACGCGGACTTGCGGGTAGGTGTAGCGGGTGCGTTCCTCGGGGCGGAGGAACTCGGCGATCGGGTCATCGAGGGTGGTTTTCCCACCGGGCACCCGGATCGCGCGTCCGAATCGCGTTTTGACCGCGCGCTGGCTCTGATCGATGGTGTAGATACCGAAGAGGAGGCAGCGCACGATGAAGTAGGCCATCAGGCCGATGATGGTGCAAAGAGCAATCATAGAGACGCCTCAGTATACAGGGGCCGGGGATCGGGGGCCAGGGGCCGCTGGCTCTCAAGTTCGGCAATTCGCGTTATTTTGCGCGATGACGCGCCGCAGCGCCTCTTCCAGGGCCTTGTCGGCAGACTGGAATCGGCAGCAACAACAGGACACCGAGCGAACAGATCCACTTGTTCGCCAGTCATTGCGCTGAGCTTAAATGTACTCTGCACGAGGTATTTGCCGTTGCTGCCCCGAGCGTGCTAAAAACGAGGCACCATGATTGACACCCGCGCACAGCCGCCGGATTTCGTCAGTCTCTACCGTCGAGCCTTCGAAGAATTCGGGGCATCCGCGTTGTGGAGCAGCAAGCCCGTGAGCGATCCGACGCCTGCCGATGCTCTGGCGATCACGTACAGCTTGCGGGTTGAGGGTAACTTGCAGGCGCGGCGGTTGGCGGAACAGATCGAGCAGGCCTGCCGTGCCACTATCTAAAATCCAAACCGATATTCTCCGGCTTTTGGCTTCGCACCGCGACCCGGAGAGCTATGTCGCCGGCAGTACACCACTGAATCGGGACACCCCGCGCTACTCCGCCGACATTGTTTTTTCCAACTGCGTGAGGGATGTTTTCCATGACCGCGAGGAGCGTGTGGCGCGGATTGCGGAAGAGGATAGCGCGTTGCTTCAGGAGAGTGGCTACGCGCTCGAATGGCTCAGGCGCGAGCCGGCCATCTATGGGCTCTTGGTCGCGCGGGGCGGTGAGACAACCAGGCTGGAATGGGTTGCCGACAGCGACTTTCGCTTTTTCCCGACGATGCGGGATGAAACTTTCGGGTATGTCTTCGATCCGGTTGACCTGGCCGCGAACAAAGTGGCCGCGGCGTATGGACGCCGAGAGCCGCGCGATGTGGTGGATTTGCTGACTATTCATGGGCGGATTTTGCCGCTCGGCGCCGTAGTGTGGGCTTCGGCCGGCAAGGCCCTGGGCTTTACGCCGGAGGGTATCATCAACGAAATTCGCCGCATGGCCCGTTACACGGACGCGGATTTCCGGCGTATCGCAAGCGACCCGCCGCTTGATCCTGCCGCGACGATGACGCGCTTGCGGGAGGTCCTCAGCGAATCCGAAGCCTTCGTTACGCGGATGCCCACGGATAAGGTAGGGCTTCTGTTCTTAAAAGACGGACACGTTGTTCAGCCGAATCCCGAGCGCTTGGAAGACTATCAAACCCATGCCGGGCAGAAACGCGGGCAATGGCCGAGCAGTGCCGAAATTACCGCCGCCATGTTCGAGCGCTATAAGAAACCGCCAACTCCTTAAGAATTATCGCCAGGTGAGAGACGCCGCGCGGCCGCTGCCCGCCTTTGGCTCCGCATTCAACCCCATTTTGCGCAGCCGATCATTGTACGGCGCGGCCTCGGCTTCTCGACCGCCAGTCCAGGTTGTGACGGCAGGCGCTTTTTGTGGCGGGACGTGTCGCCCGACTTAACGCAGATTAACGCAGATAAGAAAACACAGGTGCTATCTGCGTTAATCCGTGTTCATCGGCGGCCCTGATTGGTTTTCTTCACAGCTTCTGACGGTCGCGGCTTTGCCGCTACGGTTTCTTTCCAACTACCCCATACTTGGCGAGGATCTCTTTCACCCGATTGATCGGAATCGCTTCCGCGCTGCCGCTACGCGACCGGACCGTAGTGGCGCGGAGCAGCGAATTGTAGACTGCCTCCTCGGTGGCTTCGAGCACCATCTCGAAGAGGGGCGAGACCGCGTCGGCGCCCAGCGCTTCGTAGGCGGCAGGTGCGTTCGTCCCGCGCTTGATGCGCACGGAGGGCGCCGTGGAGAAGGCGATTGCGTAGTCTCCGCTGCCATTGCTGTACGACGACCCGGTCCGGCCGAGGCCGAAGACGGCGCGGGCGGCGAGGCGCTTGATGTCCCTGGCAGTGAGCGGCGCATCGGTGGCCACCACAATCATGCACGAGCCATCGCCGGGCGATGCAT
Source organism: Bryobacteraceae bacterium (assembly GCA_041485845.1). GTDB lineage: Bacteria > Acidobacteriota > Terriglobia > Bryobacterales > Bryobacteraceae > OMOG01. The sequence continues at coordinate 2,184 of JBGPKH010000213.1, read as the reverse complement.
AGGGATACTTTCCCAGCTCGCGGCCGACGGGCGCCCCGCCCATAGTCAGGACTCCCCCGAAGTTCGTCTGTACCAGGACGCCCACGGTGTAGCCGCCGTATCGCGGACCGGCGACCCGCGACGATGTGCCGATGCCGCCCTTCCATCCGTAACACATGGTCCCGGCGCCGGCTCCCACGCTGCCCTCGGGAACTGGTCCGCCCTGGGCGTTGCGGATGGCTTCCAGGACGTGCTCGCGGCGCACGTGCATGCCGCGAATGTCGTTGAGCCCGCCATCGTTGGTCTCGCCGACCACCGCGTTGACGGACATCACCGACTCGTTGCCGGGTTGCGCCAGCGTGTAGGCGATCACCCCTTCCATGGCGGTCCCGACATTCAGGGTGTTGGTGAGAACGACAGGAGTCTCGATGCTGCCCAGCTCTTCGACCTGGGTGGATCCGGCGAGCTTTCCGAAGGCATTCCCCACGAAGACCGCGCCCGGCACTTTCTCCTGAAAGAGATTGCCGCCGGTGGGCAGGACGGCGGTGACGCCGGTGCGGATATGGTCTCCTTCGATCAGGGTGACGTGACCCACGCGGACGCCGGCCACGTCGGTGATGGCGTTCAAGGGGCCCGGCGGGAAGACTCCCGGCGATAGACCGAGGTCGCGGGCGCGCGGGCGCGCAGTCTGTGCCACGAGCACGGCCGCGAGGAGGGTGATGGTGAGGATGGAACGCTTCATAACCCGTACAGCCCCTTCGCATTCTCGCGCAAAACCATGCGCGCCAGCTCGGAGGCGCGGGAGCGCGAGATTTCGCCGTCGCGCATCATTGCCGTCAGCGCAATGGCCAGCGCCTGGCGGCCGGACCGCGCGCCGATCCAGCCCGATTCCTCCCAGCCCATCTCGTTGCTGTAGGGGTACGCGTCGGTCGCAAACATGACTTTCTCCGGCACGAATTCCAGCCACTCGCGCAGAAATTTCGCGAGCGTCGCCGGAGTGAGCTCCAGGGACTGCCCCGAAAAATCCAGCCAGGCATTGGGCTTGGTCAATAGCGCGGCGATCTCGCGAATAAAGGGCCAACCTCCGTGCACCATCACGAACTTCGTTTTGCGCAATTCGGGATCGTTCAACACCGATTGCAGCATCAGGGGATTGGCTCCCTGGACGTCGAAGTATCCTCCGGCTCCCGCCATGGTGTGGAGGTGCACCGCCATGCCGAGACGCCCGCATTCCGCGGTGAGGTAGCGGAACAGGAAATCCTGCAGCGGCTTGTACTCGGCTTCGGAGGGCGCACCCTTGCCGGCGAACTGCGCGTAGATGCGCTCGGCCGTGGCGCGATCCACCTGGTCGAACTCCAGCGAGCGCAGATAGGCGGCTTCGAACTTCTCGGCGACCGCGCCGCCCTGCCTCTGTCGCTCGAGGGTCGGGGTGACCACCTTGGTGAGATAGCCGGCAAGATTGGCCGGGGGCACGGTGAGTCCCACAGCTTGTAGATAATGCTCCCGAAGTTTGTCTTCCAGGGCGAAGAACGATTTGCGGTCGGAGTTGCGCTGCGCCAGCCTGGCATTGTCCAGCGGGAACATGAGGGTGTCGGCATACGGCACCCAGAGGAAGCGCGGCGGCTGGATGCTGCTGCCCATCTCCACGCGGTTGGCGAGCATGGTTTCGACGCCGATTTGGTCGAGCACCCAGGCCGGGTACTGCTCGCCCTTTTCCCGGATGGTTTGCGGCTTGGGCTTTGCGCCGTAGAGGGCGCGGGCCGCCTCGGACATGGCAGGGGCGCCCGGCCGCAGGTTGAGGGGGTCCGACTGCGGCTCCATGTTATCGACGGGCAAGGCGTCGATGCCGCGATCCGGCTGTTCGCCCGCCGCGGCTACGCGAACGGGGTGCGCATGATTGTCGATGGCGCGGATGCTTTGAATCTCGGTGAGCAGGTCCGGATCGGCGGCGGGCTGGGGGCGAGGGGCGCAACCGGCGGCGATCACGGTCGCGGCGAGAAACGGAAGGAAGCGGCGTGGGGATTCCATGTCAATCAATTGTAGGGCATGCCTGCGCTGGGTGACCGATCCTGATATGATTTCGGTTTCATGCGCTTTTCCATTCTGCTGGTTTTCGCGATTCTCCATATGCCGGCTCATTCGCAGGATCGGTCGCAGGCGCGGTCGATGGTGATTACGGACCGCGGTATTGTGGCCACCAGCCAG
>JBGPKH010000212.1:0-12740 GCA_041485845.1 Bryobacteraceae bacterium | reverse complement strand
CGTCATCTATAGTCCAAGGCGTCCGTGCCATCCGTAGATCTGATCTGTCTGGCCAACTCCTACTAATACGGCCATCGATGCATTGCCGGATTGCGGACCGACGGATCCGGCTGGATCCGCCCGGTGTCGGACCGCGAACATGGAGAGTTGCAACATTTCCAGTACAAACTGCCGAATGGCACGCAGCCGTCCGTGCTGGACGTCATTCGTATCGGGGTTTCGAGGCCGCAGCCGACTCTCTGCCAACCCGAAGACTGGCTGATCGATTCATCCCCCTGGCAGCTCATGTCTCGACCGGCCCCACACGGCGCCAGCCAGGTCCTAAGCGCCGCACAGCAGCGAGGCCATCTGATCTTCGGCGACAATCACAACTCCATCTCGATGAAGCACATCGAGAATCGCGGCGGCGTCGACTCTCTGACCCTGGTGCAGCCCGAGAACGTGTGGTGGCAAACCAGAATTTGCCAGGAGTGGAAAAAGGCGCGCGTCTTCTTCCAACTCGGCAGACGCTCCTATGATCTCCCCCTGACCGATCCAGACTTCACCGCGCGCGTCCAGCGTCTCGATGTAGGTGACCACGACGACCGCGAAGTTCAAATCGAGTCGGGTACGCGATACCTTTTCGTCATAAGCCTGGGTGAGCCATGGGACGACGGCAGATGCTACAAGCTGGTCGCGGGAGTGGTCCCGATTCCGCGCGATTGGATAATCTAGCCAGGTCTGCCGTCCGGAATTCACATCAAGAATCGGCTCAACCGGAGCCCGGTGGGTGTAAACTGATCCCAGTCCGTCAATGGAGTCTCGGAATCCTATGAGCGCAACAAAGAGGAGAGACATATGAAGACGAAGTCGCAGCTCTTGGGCTTGGTGTTGGGCCTTTCCGCGCTGGCGGGGCTGGCCCTGGCGCAGGAAACCCGCGCCAATCTGAGCGGAACTGTCACCGATGCCTCCGGTTCGATCGTCCCGGGGGCCACCATCCAGCTCACCAACATCGGCACAGGCGTGCAGCTCACTGCGAACTCCAATGAGGCGGGGCTGTACCGCTTCCTGTTCTTGAATCCCGGCACGTATAAGCTGGTCGCGAGCATCGCGGGTTTCAAGACCTTCGAGCGCGACAATATCCAACTGAACGTCAATGAGTCCGGCACCCTGCCCGTGGTCCTGGAGGTGGGCTCGCAGACGGACCGGATCACCGTCTCAGCCGAGGCCGCGCTGATTGAGTCCGAGAAGTCCGACCGCGGCATGCTGATCGACAACAAGAAGGTGGTCGACCTGCCCATCAATACGCGCAATCCGATCATGCTGGCCGCGCTCTCCAACGGCATCACCCCTACCAGCGGCAACACCTTGGACCAGAAGCCGTTCTCCAACAGCGCCGACGGATCGTGGTCCATCAACGGCGGCGTCGGCAGCACGGTCGAATTCCTGCTGGACGGCGCACCGAACAATACCATCTACAACGGCGTGACCACGGTCTCCAACGTGCCCTCGGTGGACGCGGTGCAGGAATTCAAGGTGATGACCAGCACCTACGACGCCCAGTACGGACACACCGGCGGCGGCGCCATCAACATCTCGCTCAAGAGCGGCACCAACGCCTTCCATGGCTCGGGCTACGAATACTTGAAGCGCGCGCGATTCAATGCGGCTGCCTTTTCGGACAACGCTCACGGGTCGCCTGTCCCGGCCAGCGGGCTGGATCAGTATGGATTCACCATCGGCGGGCCGGTCGTGCTGCCGAAGCTCTACAAGGGCAAAGACAAGACCTTCTTCTTCTTCGCGTGGGAGAAATATCACGAGGACCAGGAATACCCATCCGAAAAAGTCGCGTCGGTTCCCACACCCGCCCAGCGAAAGGGCGATTTTTCGGACACGCGCGACAACTCCAACCGGCTGATCGCCATCTACGACCCTCTGACCGGGCGCGCCGATAGCAGCGGCAAGTGGGTGCGAACCGCATTCCCCGGAAACCTCGTCCCCGCCGATCGCATCAACCCGGTGAGCAACAAGATTCTGGCTCTGTATCCGTTGCCGAACACGCTTTCGGCGGGATCGCCCGCCTGGCAGAACAACTACTATTGGGCGGACAACGTCGCCAACTTCAATTTCAAGAATGTCATGGCGCGTGTGGATCACAATTTCAGCGAAAAGGAGCGCGTCTATGCCCGGTGGTCCTGGAGCGATTTTGTGCAGGTTCGCGTGGCCAACGCCATTCCCGGACTCGGCGGCGACCATCGCGATGGCGGCAAGTACAGCAATGGAGGAGTGGTGGACTCGGTCACCACGATCAACCCCGCCACCATCTTCAACATGCGTGTCGCGCTGTCCTACTGGAGGGAGCTGATTGGCCCTCCCGATTTCAATTTCGATGCTACACAATGGGGTTGGCCCGCCTCGGTAGTGAACCAACTGACCAAGAAGAACCTGCTACCCAATATCTCGATCTCCGGCGCAACCACGTTGGGCAATGCGTCGTCGAACATCACCTTCGAACCCACCACGGTGCTCAGTCTGCAGCCCAACGTCGCGCTAGTCCGCGGCAGGCAAACCATCAAGGGGGGTCTGGATTATCGCCTCACGCGTTATATGCAATACCGGCCCAGCGCGGACCGGGCTTCTCTGAGTTTCGATCAGGCGTTCACGCGTTCCGATTACCTCACGCAGGATGCGCTCAGCGGTAACGGCATGGCGTCAATGCTGCTGGGTTACGCCGGATCCGGCTCGGCGGGCTTCACCGCCAACCCGTTTTTCCAGTGGATCTACACCGCGCCTTGGGTCCAGGACGATATCAAGCTCACACGCAAGCTGGCCCTCAATCTCGGCCTTCGGTGGGACATCACGTCGCCGGTGACGGAGCGCTTCAACCGCTTGAACCGCGACTTCTTTGCCACGCAGGTCAATCCCATTTCGGACAAAATCGACCAGACCAGGTTCCCCGGCATGAAGGTCTATGGGGGCATCGGCTTCGTGGGTCAAAACGGCTTGCCGCGCTCGCCCTTCAACAGCGATCTCAACAATTTCCAGCCGCGTATCGGCGCGGCGTACCAACTCAATCCCAAGACGGTGCTGCGCGGCGGTTGGGCCATTTTCTACATTGCGCCAACCGACGTCGGAATCACCTCGGGTTTCAGCCAGAACACCCCGTACGTGGCCACGCAGGATTCGGGCCGCACGCCGTTCAGCACCATCTCCAATCCGTTCCCCACGGGGCTGATCCAGCCTTCCGGCTCCTCCGGCGGGCCCTCGACATTCCTCGGACAAGGCGTCACCTTCGCCAACACGGGAGGCAGGAACCCCTACGTCCACCAGTTTTCGTTCGGACTGCAGCGCGAATTGCCGGGAAAGGTCAGCGTCGAGGCTTCCTACGTGGGATCGCGGACCATGTCCGCGCTGGTCAGCAACTCCATCAACTCGCTGTCGCTCGCCAACCTCGCGCTCGGCGATTCCACCAAGGGAGGCGACCCGAACTATCTCAACCAGCAGGTGGCCAACCCGTTCCAGAACCTGCTGCCCGGAACCACCATCACTGGGGCGACCGTGGCCCGTAACCAACTCCTCAAACCGTTTCCTGAGTTCACCGGCGTGACCATAACCAACACTAATGTCGGGCGCATCTGGTATAACTCGCTCCAGGTTTCCGTGCAGAAGCGGTACTCGCACGGGCTGACGTTCTCGGCGAATTACACGTTGTCGAAGAACATCCAGGCGACTGGCTATCTCAACGCGCAGGACGCCGCGCCCACCAATGTCTTGACGTCCTTCGACCGTCCGCAGCGCCTGGCGTTTGCGCCCAGCTACGAACTGCCCTTCGGAGCCGGCCGTCGCTTCCTCAATTCCCAGAACGGAGTCCTGAAGCGTCTGGTAGGCGGGTGGCAGGTTCTGGTCAACACCGTCTTCCAGTCCGGCGCGCCCATGGGGATTCCCGGCAGCGTGTGGGTCCTGGGCGACCCGCACCTGGAGAATCCGACGTGGGACCGCCTCTTCAAGACGGGATACATCGACGCCAACGGGGTGGTGCGCAACGTACTGCCCGGCGAACAGCCGGTGTTTCAGGTCCGCCCACCCAATACGCTCCAGACTACCCCGGCGCGTTGGGGCAACCTCCGCGACCGCTGGGCCACCACCTACGATGCTTCCGCCATCAAGACCACGCAAATCCGGGAAGGCATGACCTTCCAGTTCCGGTTCGAAGCGTTCAACGCGCTCAACACTCCCGTGTTTTCTTCCGACCCCAACCTCACGCCGACTTCGACGAATTTCGGGAAGATCATCCGGGACAACGGGCAGAGCAACGCTTCGCGGAGCCTGCAGTTCGGGTTCCGGCTGATGTTCTGACGATTAAGGGCCGGGAAGGCAGTATTGACTTCGAAGGGTGGCGGATTGGTACGCAGACCAATACCCGCCGGGCAGCGCGACCGATCCGCAAGGCCCGGCGACCGGGGAGTCTCGAGTGCTGCGGGGCGGTGCCTGGAGCGACAATCCACGGGACGCGCGCGCGTCGGGCCGTGACGGCAACGAACCGGCGGACCATGGCGACGTCATCGGCGTCCGGTGTGCCGGGAATTAGTGTTAACGTGTCCGTTGGTTGACGCCCTGTTGAGAGAGTGCCCCCCTGACGGCTCCTCGATCCGGCCACGTTGACGTTATCATAAGAATGAATGAGCGTTGACGAAACCCTGTTGAATGAAATCGTGCGCCGCGTGTTGAGTGCCGTACGACCGGACAGGATCATTCTGTTTGGCTCTGCCGCGACTGGCCAGATGACGAAGGACAGCGACATCGATCTGCTCATCGTCGATCCGGCTCCGCGCAACACCAGGGATGAGAGCGTCAAGATTCGCCGGGCGTTGGGAGATGTCGGCTATCCGGTGGACGTCATCGTAATCGCGACGGAACGATTCGAGGCTACAAAGGACATCATTGGTGGCATCGCCTATCCGGCGCACAAGCACGGGCGAATTCTCTATGAGGCCGCCTGAGGAAATCCAACGCGAACTGGTCCGGCGGTGGCTCAGCAAGGCCGACGAGGACTTCGCTGTCGCCGTACAACTCCTCAAGGAAGAAGGACGCTTCCGCGGCGTGATCGCTTTTCACTGCCAGCAAACCGTGGAGAAGTACTTGAAGGCGTTTATGGTGCGGCACCAGATTGACTTCCCCAAGACGCACGACATTGGGAGGCTGCTCACCAGCGTCGCGGCCATTGACTTGCCCTTGGCCACTGCCTTATAAGAGGCGGACGTTCTCACGCCGTTTGGAGTTGAAGTCCGGTACCCCAGCGACGCTCCCGAACTCCTTCCTGGAGAAGAGACGGAGGCAGTGGATATCGCCCGCCGAACCAGAGACGCAGTGATGGCCGCGCTTGCCCCGTGTTTTTCTGGAGGCTGAGGAGACGCTCCGAGCCGACAGGCGGTTCCAGGGACTTGAGGTCTTTGGCGCTCGCGAGACATCGAATCCCTCAATGCACACTCTCCTCCTCGTTCTTTCGCGATCCCCGAATCGCATGCGCTTTTACAAAGGCTCCGAGCACGGGATCGTCGAGAACGCGCTGCCATCGCCGCCGATCCGCCTCTTCTTTGCCGAGAGCGTCTGCTTCAGCCTGATGCTTTCTCTGTATTGCCCATTTCATCTCAACGCAGTCAAACGGCTTTGTCTGCTTCACAGCTCAATGACCTCCTTTGGCGAGTAGATCTTGGGGCTGCGGTAGGCGTGCCCGCGAGTACTCCTGGCGCAGAGATTCACGTTCGTCCGTAATTGCGGCCGTGGTAGTGTAGCGGCAAGAAAAGGCCGCCTGGAAAGGCGGCAGCCAGAACTGCCCCACCCCCTACCGCACCACCACCTTATCCGTAGCCAGATTGTCGTAGTCGTCCTGCACCCGCACGGCGATGGTGTGCTCGCCGGGCGCCGCGTCCACGCTGAGATCGTAATCCAGCTCCAGTGAGTCCGACAGCTTGGTCACCGGCGCAGCCACGGTCCAATCCCCGCCATCGAGTGAGTACTCCGCCTTACTCACATTGTTCAGCGCATCGGCCGCGTGCCAGCGAACTTGCAGCTTCGCGCCGTTGCGCGTAGCGGCCAGGTCCGTGATCTTCGGCGGCGTGTTGTCGATGATAAACGGATCGCCCTCCATCCGCGTCGTCAGCGCCTCCGAAGGCGGATTTCCCGGCGCGTCCGATGCGGTGATCCGCAGGCGGTATTCGTCATCGGGAAAGGCCGTGGAGTCCCAGGAATAATACTTCTCCGCGATCTTCTCCTTCAGCAGCTTCCACCCCGTCTCGTTGGCGCCCCGGATCTCCACCGTGAACACCAGCGCATCGCCGTTGGGGTCGGAAGCCAGCCACCTCGCCCCTACCCATCCCCTCGCCAACTGCATGGCCGGCGTGCTGGTCGTGCTCTCCACGTTGAACGACGGCGCACTCGGCGCCGGGCGCCTGCCGAGCGGCGGCAGGCTCAAGGTCTGCGCCTGGGTCGCCACGAGCGGCGTCGTCGGTGGCGGGAACTTGTGATTGGGCGGAGTCATCTCGATCTCGTCGATGCGCGGCTCCACGTTCTTCGGCAGATACGCCACGTCCACCGACTCCAGCTCCGGCGACCGGCCCGTGCTATCGGCCGTCAGCATCGCCTTCCACTGCACGAACCGCGACGCCGGCGAGCTCAGCCGGCCGCCCTTGGCCGTCATAATCGGCGCCGACCACGCGCTCCAGTTCTTCTGCGGCTGGTCGAGGTTTCCGCTACGCGTCTGAATCCCGATTTGCCCGCCGTTGAGCTTGGCCTCGAAACTGAGCCGGCCCCAGAGTGTGTACATCGACGCGTCGAAGACGTCGCTTTCAATCGTGCCATCGTGCTCCAGACCCGGGCCGATCTCGTACACCTTGCCCACGTTCCCGGTCGCCGCGTACAGTCGGCCGTCGCGACCCGCCTGGAATGCCGTGATCTGCGTCGCGGGGACGATCAGCAGCGCGGTGTACATGGTGGGCGATTCGATGCGATACACGTTGCCCTTGTTGCCCGCCCCAATCACCACCCGGCCGGCACTGTCGAAGGCGATGGCATACACCACGTCCTGGGAATTCGACCAGACCCGCCGCGGGTTGCCGCCCGGCTCGATGCGATAGACCTCGCTGCCGCCGCTGACCCCCACGGGAGCTACCGATGCGGGCGGAGCAGCGGGCGGACGCGGGCCTTGCGGCGGAGGCGCGCCCGGCGCAGTCACCGTAACCGTGGCCGCGGCCGGCGCCGGATTGCTCTGGGCAGGCGGCGCCGGTGGAGTGCCGGCCTGCTTGTTGCCCACCGCGGATGCGTAGATCGATCCGTCCCGCGACACCGCCACCGACGTCACTTCCCTCTTGGGCATCTGGTAGAGCACGAACCCGTCGCCCGCCGCGGACACGCGCAGCACCAGGCCGCCCGGGTCGGTCCCCACGATCAGGTTGTCGCTCGGATCCACGGCCATCGAGCGCACGTGCGTCTCATCGGTGCGGAAGAAGACCTTGCCCTTGCCATCGGCGGTCACGCGATGGATCTCGCCCTGGTCGCCGGTGGCTACAAACAGATCGCCCTTGCTATTGAACGCCAGCGCCCAGATATATTTCTGCTTGGGATCGTAGAAGACCTCCGGCTTGCCGTTGCCCGTGATGCGATAGATCTTGCCGTCCGGAGAAGTGGCCGCGTAGATGCGGTCGCGGGAGTCCACGACGATGGCGTGGATCTCGAGCGAATCGAGGTCGGCCAGCATCTTGCCCTTGCCGTCCGGAGGAATGCGGTAGAGCTTGGCGCTGGTCCCACCCCCCGCGTAGAGGTTCCCCTTGGAATCCTGCGCCAACGCCCACAAATACGCCGAGGACGTGTCGAACAGCTCATGCGAACGCGGCGCCAGCGTCAGCAGGCCATCGCTGCGCACCGAAAGGTTCTTGATCACGCCCTTCTCGAAGGCCGCATAGTCGTTCTGCGACCACGTGCGGGTCTCGCCGGCAAGAAGGGCAGACGAGATGAGGAACACAATTGCCAAGAGTTTGAACATAGAATTGGAAATCGAGGAAGACAGGAGCCAGGAGTCGGAAGTCAGAACCCGCGGTATGACATTCTGACTCCTGTCTCCTGAATTCTGACTCCTGCCTTTCTTACTTCACGTGAATCCGCAGCGAGTAACTCCCGCTCACCACGTAATCGAACGGCAGCGACATCTGCTCCGACGCCGTCTCGGGCGAAGTGAACAGCGACCGGTTCGGCCCGCGGCCCGCCTGCATCACATTCAGCACCGACGAGGGCAGGCTGGGCATCGTCTTGTCGTCGTAGTATGCCGTGGGGCTCGCCTCCACCAGCGAAACGTACAGCTTGTTGTTGGTCCGCTCCTGGTTGAGCAGCGAGACCGTCTCCGGAATGTCGATGAAACGGTTCATCAGCCCGGCCATGTTCTGCATGCGGTTCACGGTGTCGGCGTCGCTGAGCACGATGCGGTGGTCGCCCTTCCCCAGGCCGGCCGGAATCTTGACCATGAAGTCGCGCTGGATCGGCCCGCCGCGATACGGCCGCAGCGACACCTTCACCGGCACCTCGTCGCCGGGACGCACTTCCGGATTCGCCACCCAGGCGTTCTCGATGATCGCCACGCGGCGTTCCGGCAGCAGGTCCACGGTCACGCTCACGCTCTTGACGTCGGGCGTCTTCACGTTGTTCAGGTACAGGCGGTTGAACTTGTCGCCCCACCATCCGGCCAGCAGCATGGGCGCGGGCATGGGCATCTCGCCCGAAGCTTGCATCGTCGTAAGCGAAATCGCGGGCTGCCCGTTCATCTGCACCTTGCCGCTGAAACGGTAAGTGGCCTCGTCGGCGAATTCATTGAGCTGCGATACCGAGTTGTACAGCGTCAGCATCATCAGGTAGGGCGTCCACTTCTGGTGTACGAAGACGTTGAAGTGAAACTCCTTCTGCTTGCGCACGGCTTCTTTCTCGTCCAGCGACCGCACCTTCATAGTCACCGGGATCATGTCCGACTGCGCGCCCAGCACGCCCATGATGCCGCTGTGGCGGTCCTGGTGAAGCGCCCCCACGATGTCCGTGGCGTTGGCAAACTTGTTCGGCTGGAATGCCGAGGCCAGCGTCATCACTACCTCGCCCTTGCTCATCGGCATATCCACTGGGCCGAGATTGAAAAACGGGTGTCCGAAGGCCAGCACGCGCTTCCCGTCGTTGTAGGTCACGGTGCCCAGGCCGGTGAGGCCGAAATCGCCATTGACCAGGACCCCCGCCACCGCTTCGCCGGGGTTCAGGGCCTTTTCCCAACCGGGAGCGGGCTTGTTCGTATGGGTGTCGGAGCCGCCGCCGCCCTGCACCGCGCTGATCCCCAGTTGGTGGAACAGGGGGCCGAACTCGCGCAGCGTGCTCTCCTGGAAACCGGAGAAGACCAGCGGTGCTTCGATCGGCGCCATCATCGGCGACTGCTGCGGCAGGCTGCCCGATGCGCCGGCCGCCACCGCCTGCGCCAATAACTCGCTCGGAATGGCGAACTCCCGATTACGCGCCACCAGCTTGTCCGGTGTGCGCGCGTCGTCCGGCCGCGATTGGTCGAAATCGTTGATCTCCAGCATCAGCTCGATCGGCGTGATGCCGCAAATGGCGTCGGGCGAGAAAACGCTGAGACGTAGCGCCACCGCGCCCACCAGTTTGCCGTTGATGTACACCGGGCTGCCGCTCATCCCGCCCGCAACGTTCGTGCGCACCGCCTTACCACCCAATTTGGCCAGGATGATGTCCTGCTTCGGCCCCCACTGGTTCTTCCAGCGGCCGATGATCTCCACGGGAACGGCCTCGGGTTCGGTGCCTTGAAAAACGGTCCACGCGGTGCCCTTCATGCCGGCCTTTACTTCGCTCAGCCGCATGATCTCGACCTTGCCGGCCTTGGGTGGAGTAAGGGGTGTCTCGCCCGCACATACAGGGAGAGCAGTGACCGCGAATCCCATCAGGACCGCGGCAGTTCGCATGTTCATTGGGTCAACAGCTCCAGTTACTTTCCATTGTAACCAAAATCTCGGTCACAAGCTCAGAATTATCGCTATCCCATTGATTCTAAACAATCTGGCATCTCAAAATGCAGAGCATGGTCAGGCTGGCCAACTACCTTGGTATTGTGGAACGCTTGACCCAAACCGATCGCGCCTGCGCCGTCGCCGCAGCAGCCGCGCATGACCTGAATAACGAGCTGACTGTCATCCTCAGCAGCGTTACGGACTCCATTTTGGCCCTCGAACCCGGGCATCCCGCCCGCCCGCTCCTCATAGAATTGCGCAGCGCCGCCCAGCGCTGCGCCTGGAAGGCGTCCGGCCTTCTCAACTACAGTGCCCGCCGCGGTACTCGTCCGTCCCCGGCGCCCATGGAAAGCCTGATCGAATGAAAACCCGGCTTGTAACGCTCCCTGTGGTCGCGGTTCAGTGACGCGCCTTAAGGTTTGCGTCCCTAAAATGCCAACCCCTCGATCAGCTTATCCAACTCCCCTTGCAGCGCCGTCTTCTTCTTCTGCAACTCCGCCTGCCGGTCGCGCAACGCCGCGAGTTGCTGCTCGTGGGTGTCCAGTTGGCGCGCGTAGTTTTGTACCTGCTGCTGTTGTCCGCTGACGTTGTTGAGCGCTTCGATGTTATGGCGGATGCGCTCTTCATCGGCGGTCCCCTCGCGCGCCTGGGTCTCCGCCTGCTGGATCGCGCGATCGTTTTCGGCGATCTGCCCTTTCTGATCGGAGATGCGCTGCAATTGCCGCCGCCCCGCGTCGCTCAGGTTGCGGTTGCCCACGTAGGTCAGCAGAACGTCCGGTGTCAGGCTCATCACGGAGTACGACTGGTCGTATACGCGCTCTTCGTTGACCGCGAACTCCTGCGAAGCGTTGGCCGCGAGCGCAATCTCGAACCGGTAGGCGCCCGCCGTCTTCTCAGCCGGCTTCTGATTCAGGAGCGTGTAGCCCTGCCGCAGGGGGTGTTCGATGATCAGCGTCTTGGCCTTCTGGTCGACGTTGCGCGCCGTGTAGGTGCGCGTCTCTTCGGCGGCCACCTTGGTGGTGAGCACGCCGCGATTGGCGTGGATCTCGCGGACCACGGCCTGCTTGCTGCCGAAGGCCTCGGTGATGCGGGTGCCGAGATCCACCGCGTAGCTGATCAGCCGCTTGTCCTTGGCCTTGAGCGTCTCCATGAGCGCTTCGCCGCCGTAAGCGCCCCCGTCGTACACGGTGATGGGGCCGCCATCGAGCGTCTTGCCGCTGGAGATCGTCAGCTCGGCGGCGGTAGTGGGATGCTGCGAGCTGTGGTCGGAGTAGATCAGCAGCTTGCGCGCTTCGATCGCCTGTTGCAGGAAGGGCAGCATGGCGGATTCGTTCTTCCGGATGGTGACCGGCTGGGCGATGCGGTATTCGAACAACTCGCCGAGCTCGCCGGCTGTGGCGCTGGCGACGATCGAGCTAGGAGCGACTTGGAGCTTGCCAAACTGTTCCATCCGTGCCTGCGCGGGAGGCGGCGGTGGAGCCGCGGCCATCGCTGCCATTCTGCCGTTGAGCGCTTCACCCCCGCGAGCCACAGGACCCGAGGAAGGCGCAAACGCGCCCTCATGCACTACCGGCCTTGCCGCGGTATCGTCCGCCAGTTCCGCGCCGGGCCGATTCACGTACTTCGGCGCATAAAGCTGGCTCACGAACGAAATCGGCCGGCCGGATACCAGCGAAAGCTGCACCTTGGTCCAGTCCTCGCCTGTCGTATTGTCTACGATGGCCCAGCCCTCCAGCACCGGCTGCCCGCTCGCCCCGAAAATCAGCCGGTAGCTCGACTTCCACACCGGCGAGGGCACCATGTAACTGGCCACCACTTCGCGCTCCTTGGCGTCCGTGGAATCGATGTACACGCTGCGCTTGTCCTTCGAGCGCGCCGCCGCCACCGCCCCCAGGTAGTCCTTGAACTGCTGCTGCAACTGCGGATCGCTGAAGCGGATGCCCGTGGCGGCGTTCAGATCCACGGTCCGCAGTTCGCCGCTATCGAGCATCAGGGTCAGTTGCTCGCGCTCCGGCTGCTTATCGCTGCCCGCGATCACGCGGCCGTTGACGATGGCGCCGGCCACCGTTTCGTTCCCGAACTTCAGCTCCAGCCGCGCGCCCTTGAGTTGGCCCAGCATGCCGCTCAGCGGCTGGTCGGCGCCGATCTGGAACGGGAATTCGGCCAGCTTGTGGCTGAGCGGATCCATCGAATCGTAGCGCAAGCCGGAAATCTTGCCGCCGCCCTTTTCTTCAATCGTCAGGGATTTCAAGACATCGTTCATTTCCGAGGCATTGAAATCCAGGCGCGCCGACTCCCCAGCCCCGAGCCTTCCCGAGCGTTCGAAAAATCCGACACCGTGCTTGTACAGCACGACCTGTTTGACCGGAAGTTCCGCGGGCTGCGCCAGCGCCGCGCTCAAAAGCAGCGAACCGATAGTACGCTTCATAGTTTTCAACTCACCCATCACTTTAATAATGACGCGTTTGGAGCGCTACCGTCGAACTCGGCATAATAAACCTGCTGCCAGGGGCCGAATCATTCCCTCTTCGATGCGGCGCACGGGCCACGCCTTTCCTAGTGTCCTGGGTCAGAAGTTCTGCACCATGAATTGCGGTTTTTGCGTGCCGTGCAGAGGTGCTGATCTCAAGTTTGTGTCATCGGCGGCCATCAGAAGGCGGTGTCGTTTTTTTGGTGGTCCCGTGGGCGCGCTGGTCCAGTTGCCTGCAAACGACAGTT
>JBGPKH010000211.1:0-12781 GCA_041485845.1 Bryobacteraceae bacterium | reverse complement strand
CCGCTCATTTCACCGGCCAGCTCGGCGTGGGTCTCTTTCATCTTTGCCTTAATCAGCGAATGGCCGGTCTTCCACATGATGGCGTTGCCGCCGCGCGCCGCGATGTCGTCATACATCAACTGCGAGCACTTGACCTCGCCGATGAAGGTGGCGCCGGGTTTGCGCGTGAGGATTTCGCGGGCGTAGACGATCATCAACTGGTCGCCGTAGAGGACCGTGCCGCGGTCGTCGACGGCTCCGATGCGGTCGGCGTCGCCGTCGAAGGCGATGCCGAGATCGGCGCCGGTCTCGCGCACCTTGGCGATCAGCGCATCGAGGTTCTTCGGGACGGTGGGGTCGGGATGGTGATTGGGGAAGCGCCCATCCATCTCGAAGAACATTTCAGTGGCGTCGGCGTTCAGGCGCTCCAGGATCCGGTGCATGGGGGGCCCGCCGGTGCCGTTGCCGGCGTCGAACACCGCTTTGATGCGGCGCGGGAAATGGAATTGCGCGGAGACCTCGTCGACGTAAGGGGTGGCCACGTCGGCCGTCTGCTCGGAGCCGTGGCCGCGGGTGAGGTCGCCCGTTTCGAGCATGCGGCGGATCTCCTGAATCGATTCGCCGTGGATGGTGGAGCCGCCGCACACCACTTTGAAGCCGTTGAACTCGGGGGGGTTGTGACTGCCGGTGATCATGACGCCGCCATCGGACCCCAGGTGGAAGACGGAGTAGTACAGCACGGGCGTGGGCACGACGCCGAGGTCGGTGACCTCGCAGCCGCTGGCTTGGAGGCCGCGGATCAGGGCATCGCGGAGGCGCGGAGAACTCAGGCGGGTATCGCGGCCCAGGGTGATCTTTTTGCCGGCGTGGCGCTGGAGGTAAGTTCCGAACGCCTGGCCGAGGGACTCGATATCGGGATCCAGCATTTCGACGTCCGCAACGCCCCGAATATCGTATTCCCGAAAGATCGTCGATTTGAGCATACGGTTCCAGATTACCTGAAGCACCACGGCGAAGGGGTAAGATGGAGTGGAACAGTGCGTTACGGAGCCGCGACCGTTAGGGAGCGGTGTGGAACAGCGATGAAGACGGCGGAGCGCCAGTTCACAAGCATCAGCGGGGTTCCGGTGGAGCCGGTTTACGGACCGCAGCACCTGGAAGAACTCGACCCCGGCCGGGACTTAGGCGCGCCAGGCGAGTTTCCTTACACGCGCGGCATCCACCGCGACATGTACCGCGGAAAACTGTGGACCATGCGGCAGTTTTCGGGCTTTGCCACGCCCGAGGAGACCAATCGCCGCTACCACTACCTGCTGGAGCAGGGCCAGACCGGGCTCTCCGTGGCGTTCGATCTGCCGACCCTGATGGGCTACGACGCGGACCACTCCCTGAGCCAAGGAGAGGTCGGCAAGTGCGGCGCTCCGATCTCTTCGCTCGAAGACATGGAGATTCTGTTCCGCGGAATCCCGCTGGGCGACGTGAGCGTGTCGATGACCATCAACTCGCCGGCGGCGGTGCTGTGGGCCATGTACCTGGCGGTGGCGGAGCAGCAGGGCGTGGCGTGGACGCGGCTCTCCGGTACGCTGCAAAACGA
The DNA here is from genome assembly GCA_041485845.1 of Bryobacteraceae bacterium. Lineage (GTDB taxonomy): Bacteria > Acidobacteriota > Terriglobia > Bryobacterales > Bryobacteraceae > OMOG01. The sequence goes on along the minus strand of JBGPKH010000211.1, from coordinate 11,208 downwards.
CATCTTAAAGGAGTACATCGCGCAGAAGGAGTACATCTTTCCGCCGCGGCCTTCCATGCGGCTGGTCACCGACACCATCGAGTTCGGCGCGCGGCACACTCCCAAGTTCAATCCGATTTCCATCAGCGGCTACCACATCCGCGAGGCGGGGTCGACCGCGGTGCAGGAGTTGGCGTTCACGCTGCGGGACGGGATCGAGTACGTAGACTGGGCGCTTGAGCGGGGACTCCCGATCGACGAATTCGCGCCGCGGCTAAGCTTCTTCTTCAACGCCCACAGCGATTTCTTCGAAGAGATCGCCAAGTACCGCGCGGCGCGCAAGATCTGGGCTTACGCGATGCGCGACCGCTACGGCGCGCGCAGCGAGCGCAGCCTGAAGCTGCGCTTCCACGCGCAGACGGCGGGCTGCTCACTCACCTGGCAGCAGCCGTACAACAACGTGGTGCGCACGGCCTTGCAGGCGATGGCGGCGGTGCTGGGCGGGGCGCAATCGCTGCACACCAACTCGCTCGATGAGGCCTACGCGCTGCCGGGCGAGCATGCGGTGACCATCGCGCTGCGCACGCAGCAGGTGCTGGCGTACGAGAGCGGCGTGGCGAATACGCCCGATCCGTTGGGCGGCAGCTACTTCCTGGAGAACCTGACGCTCGCATCGGAGGCGGCGGCAAACGACTACATCCGGCGGATCGACGAGATGGGGGGAATGATCGCGGCGGTGGAGGCGGGATTCCCGCAGAGCGAGATCGCCCAGGCGAGCTACCGCTACCAGTGCGAGGTGGAGTCGGGCGAGCGCACCATCGTGGGAGTCAACCGGTTTCAATCCGAAGATCAGCCGATCGAGCTTTTGCAGATCGACGGGACTTCGGCGCAACACCAGGAGAAAAAACTGGCCGCGCTGCGGCGGCGGCGCAACGATAGCGAGGTTCGGAAGACGCTGGACGCGCTGAAGCGCGCGGCCGAAGGGACGGTGAACACCATGCCGTTCCTGCTGGATGCCGTGAGGGCGTACGCCACGCTGGGCGAGATCTGCGACGCCTTGCGCGCGGTATTCGGCACGTACCAGGAGACGACACACCTGTAAAACATGTCCACACCGATTCGAGTGTTGGTAGCGAAGCCGGGCCTGGATGGCCACGACCGCGGCGCGAAGATCATCGCGCGGGCGCTGCGTGACGCCGGGATGGAAGTCATCTACACCGGTCTGCGGCAGACTCCGGAGATGATCGTGAACGCGGCGCTTCAGGAGGACGTGCAGGTGATCGGCCTGTCGATTCTCTCGGGCGCGCACAATGCCATCGTGCCTCGGGTGATGGAGTTGCTGCGCGAGAAGGACATGGGCGACGTGAAGGTGGTGGTGGGCGGGATCATTCCCGACGAGGACGCCGAGGCGCTGAAACAGGATGGCGTGGCTGCGGTCTTTCAGCCGGGGGCATCGCTCGACGCCATCGTGAGCTTCATAAGGTCGGCGGTATAATTAAGACGCGATGCCTACCGTAGTCTTGGAACCGCCCCCAATTGTGGATCCGCCGCTGCGCAAGCGCTGGACCCGCGAGGAATACGACGGGCTGTCCTCGCTCGAGTTGCTGAGTGGCCAGCGGCTGGAACTGATCGAAGGGGAGTTGATCGACAAGATGGGCAAGAAGCCGCCGCACGTCCTTTGGTTATCGCTCCTATCGGACTGGGTGGTGAGCGTTTTCGGAACGCTTTTCGTACTCCAGGAGGCGCCCATCGATGTGGCGCCGGAGGACAATCCCACCAACGAACCCGAACCGGATCTGATCGTTTTGAAGCGGATGAAGACTTTTTTCCTTAGCGTGAAACCGTGCCCTGAGGACCTGCACTTGGTGGTCGAGGTCGCGGATTCCTCGCTCGGACTCGATCTTAGGACCAAGGCCGCCCTCTACGCCCGCGCCGGGATTGTCGAATACTGGGTGCTGGACATCAACGGGCGGCGCATGATCGTGCATCGCGATCCGCAAGCCGGCCGGTACACATCGGTTGTCGCCTATGGCGAAGACGAGAGTGTGGCCCCGCTGGCCGCTCCGGAAGAGTCCCTGCGAATCCGGGATGCGTTTCCCGTGTAGGCAGACCGAAATCATACCGTCATGCCTATTGCCCTCACGGATCTACCCGTCCTATCGGATCCGCCGCGCAAGCGTTGGACCCGGTCGGAATACGATGAGCTTTGCTCGCAGAGACTCGGACTTGTTGTGTCAACTGCGACTGGAACTGATCGAGGGCGAGTTGATCGACAAGAGGGGCAAGAAACCGCCGCACTACATTTCCGTATCGCTCCTGTTCGAATGGCTGTTCGGCGTCTTCGGAGCGCGTTTCGTACAACAGGGATCGCCCATCGACGTGGCGCCCGAAGACAATCCCACCAACGAGCCCGAGCCGGACCTCATCGTGCTGAACCGGGACCTGACTCAATTCCTGAGCGGCAACCCGCTCCCCGCCGACCTCCACCTGGTCGTCGAAGTGGCGGATTCCACTCTAGGATTCGATCTCAACACGAAAGCCGCCCTCTACTCCCGCGCCGGGATTGTCGAATATTGGGTGCTGAGCATACCGGGCCGCCGCCTGTTCGTGCATCGCGATCCGCAAGCCGGGCGGTACGCTTCGGTGGCCGCTTACAGCGAAGACGAAAGCGTCGCCCCGCTGGCCGCTCCGGAGGCGTTCCTGCCCATCCGCGATGTATTTCCCGGCTAAAGCCTGTGCCATGAGTTCACACCTGTAGACCGGGCCACTCGTTGTTGACGGCCCCCAAGATCCGGTAAAATGATGACTTAGCGTCTTCGAGAGTCTGCTGTACCGAGTGGTGTTTCCCGTGCATCCAAGATTTCGTCAAAGCGCAGAGTGGAAAGGTATGCTTGCATGAGTTTTTTCAGGCGTGTCCGCCTGGTCGTCCTATCGGCCTGTCTCTGCGCGGAGAGTTTCGTTCCGCTGGCTGCGCAAAATCCACAGCGGCAGGAACCACCGCCGGCGCCTCCGGCGGGAGCACCCCAGGCACAGCCGCCGAAGCCGCAGCCGCCAAAACCGCAGACACCGCCGCCCACCCGCAATCCGTTCGAAGCGCCGCCGGTCGAGCAGGCGAAGCCAGAGACCCAACCACCCACCCGACAGCCCGGCCAACAGCCTCCCGCTCAGGCGGGTCAGCCGCAACTGCAAACACCCAAGCCGTCGGCGCAAGCGCCGCAGCCCGTGGGAGAGGTCGTGGAAGCCATCGATATTCGCGGCGCCCGCCGCGTGCCCCAGGACACCCTGAAGGCGATGATCCTCACCAAGCCCGGCGACATCTACAACGAGGACATCCTGCGGCGCGACTTCATGTACCTGTGGAACACCGGACGATTCGACGACGTCCGCCTGGAGACGGAACCGGGCCGCGCCGGTTTGGTGGTGCGCTTCGTGGTGAGCGAGCGCCGCGTCATTCGCTCCATCAATTATGAAGGCATCCACTCCGTGACCGTGTCCGAGATCCTGGACCGTTTCAAGGAGCGCAAGGTTCCGCTGTCGGTGGAGAATCAGTACGACCCGGACAAAGTCCAGCGTGCGGCCATCGCGATCAAGGAATTTCTGGCGGAGCGCGGCCGGCAGTACGCGACGGTGGATCCGCAGATCGAGCAGATCCCGCCATCGTCCTTGAAGGTCACGTTCAACGTGAACGAAGGTCCGAAGGTGAAAGTTGGGGTCATCGACATCACCGGGAACAACGCTTACAACGACCGCTGGGTGATCCGCGCGATGAAGAACCTGAAACCCTACGGCATTCCGCATTCCATGATCGCCGAGAATCTCTTCCCCAAAACGTTCGACCAGGCCAAGCTCGAAGAAGACAAGCAGCGGCTGGTGCAGGCTTACCAGGACGTCGGCTATTTCACGGCCAAGACGTTGGAGGACACGGTAAGGATCATTCCCAAAGGCGGCCATGGATGGCGGCTGCCGCTGTTCCTCACGCGAAGCCAGGGCATCGCCGCCGATATCACGCTACCGGTGGAAGAGGGCCGGCGGTATCGCCTGCACAACGCGAATTTCTTGGGTGTGAAGGTGTTCCGCGAACCCGAGGCCGTTCTGTTGCCCCTGTTCGGCATGCGGCAGGGCGACATCTTCTCCACCGACAAGCTGCGCAAGGGCATCGAGAACATGCGCAAGCTGTATGGCCAGTTCGGGTTCATCAACTTTGTCCCCGAGCCCTCCTTCGAGTTCCCTCCGAACACCGACCAGATCGATCTCACGGTCACGGCGGACGAGGGCAAGCAGTTTTTCATCCGGCGCATCGATTTTTCGGGCAACACCACTACCCGCGACAAGGTCATCCGGCGCGAGGTTCTGCTGGATGAAGGCGACATGTTCAATACCCAGTTGTGGGACTACAGCATTCTGCGCCTGAACCAGCTCGGGTATTTCGAAATGCTGAAGAAGGACGAGGCCGCCGACATCAAGACCAACCCCAACACCAACACCGTGGACATCACCCTCAAGGTGAAGGAGCGCGGCAAGAACTCGATCGGATTGAACGGCGGCGTTTCGGGAATCGCCGGCAGCTTCGTGGGGTTCAATTACTCGACCAACAACTTCCTCGGGCTGGGCGAGACGCTGTCCATCGAATCGCAGCTCGGCACCCGCATGCGCGACGTGAGCCTGGGATTCACCGAACCTTACTTCCTGGATCGGCCGCTCCAGCTAGGGTTCGTGGTCTACCTGCGCAAATTCAATTTCGACCAGGGACGCGAAGCGTCGATTCTGTCGGGCCAGAACCTGATTCCGTTGTACAACCAACTGGGGTCGCAGAACCTGCTGAACTATTCCCAGAACAGCCACGGGTTTAACGTCTCGGCGAGCTATCCGCTGCGGCGCAGTTTTGCGCGCGTGGGGGTCACGTATGGTTACGATATTTCCAGCGTGAAGACCCTGACCACCGCCGCGAACAATTATTTCCAGTACATCAATTTCAGCGGTGTCGCGGGACCGAATTCGCTGGAAGGCATCCGCACCAGCCACGTCGTTCCCTCGTATTCCTACAACACCGTCAATCACCCGATCAGTCCGACCGGCGGGCGCAGCCTGTTCATATCGGCCGATTTCGCGGGCAGCATCCTGGGCGGGAACGTGAGCACGATTTCGCCCACCATCGACGCCAAGTACTTCCACCCCAACCCGCTCCACAAGAGCCACATCCTGGCGTTCCACGTCATGGGGTCGATGATCACGGGCTACAACGGCAGGTACGTCCCGCCGTTCTCCCGCCGGTTCATGGGCGGCGAACAGGATATCCGCGGCTTCGAGATCTGGGGCATCACGCCGATCGCCTTCATCCCGTCGAGCGCCCCGGTGAACGTGCTGAACGCCGACGGGTCGGCGCGCACGCAGAAGGTGGTGAGCGGAGGCGCCATTACCACCGCGCCGGTCACCATGAACGTTCCGACGTTCCAACTCATTACCCCGGGCGGCGACACGCAGTTGTTGCTGAACTTCGAATATCGGATTCCGATTGTGGGCCCGGTGACCCTGGCGCCCTTTTTCGATGCGGGCGTGGACAAGATCCTGCGTTCCAATCAGCTCACCATGGTCGCGAGCCAGGTGAACGACCTGAACACGGCGTATCCGCAGGCGGGCTTCGACGGGCTGGTGAAGATCGCGCCCGGCACCCAGAAGCCGCGAGCGTCCACCGGCGTGGAGCTACAGGTGATGCTGCCGGTGGTGAACGCGCCGTTCCGGCTGTACTTCGCCTACAACCCCTCGATCGTCCAGGGGTTCCTGCAGCCGCCTATCGTGGCGGACCGGTCGGCTTTCCCGAACGCCGCGACATTCGCCAACGCGGTGGCATCCTATGGCCAGGCCTATCCGTTCTTCGAGAAACGGACGATGTTCCGGTTTACCATCGGCAGGACGTTCTAAACAGCCGGCCGCCACCGCTTGCGGCAATATGATAGTATTTTCACATTTAGGAGTTTTCAGCTTGAAGAAGAATTTCGTCGTTTCCACCGGTCTCGTTTTGGGGATCGCCGCGCTCGCGCAGGCCCAGACTCCGCCAACGAAGATCGCGATTATCAACATGCAGGGCGCCATACTGAGCACTAAAGACGGCCAGAAGGCTCAGCAGGAGTTGCAAAACAGGTTCACCCCGAAGAAGGCGGAATTGGACAAGAAACAGGCCGATCTTGCGGCCCTTCAGGAGCAACTGAGGAAGGGCAGCGCCACCATGAGCGATGAGGCGAAGGCCAAGATCCAGAACGATATCACCAGCAGCCAGAAGACCTTGCAACGCGATGGCGAGGACTTCGACGCCGAAGTGCAGCAGGAAGAGCAGAAGCTTATGGGCGATCTGTGGCAGAAGATGATGGACGTGGTGACCAAGTACGCGACCCAAAACAGCTATGCGATGGTCGTGGACGTGAGCAATCAGCAGACCGTCATCTGGGCCGACCCCTCGACCAACATCACGGCCGAGGCCGTGAAGTTGTACGACCAGGCGCATCCGCAGACCGGCGCGCCAGCCGGCGCTCCGAAGCCCACAGCCCCGGGCGCGGCGGCTCCCAAGCCCCTATCCACGCCGCCCCCGGGAATCAGGCCTCCGACCGTGCCGCCCGCTACCAAGAAACAGTAGTGTGGGGCCCACCCCGCGTTCGTTTCGCGGTCTTGGCCAGCCTGCCATAACTGGGATGAAGAACCTCGCCGTTTACACCGCGCTCGCCCTGGCAGAGGCGATGCCCTTGCTGGCTCAGGGAACGGCTCGCCTGAAGCCCGCCGCCATCAACGTGCAGGCCGCCATTCTAAGCACGAAGGAGGGCCAGAAGGCCACGCAGGATTTGCAGAACAAATTCATGCCGCGGAGGCAGGCGCTGGAGAAGAAGCAGTCGGACCTTGCGGCGCTTCAGGCGAAGATGCGCGCGGGCAGCGCCACCATGAGCCGGCAGGCCAAGGAAAAGCTCATCGCCGATATTGACGCCCGGACCAAGGAATGGAATGGCGGCAGCCAGGATTTCAACGACGAGGTGCAGCGGGAGCAGGGCCGAATCATGAACGAGGTGGGCCATAAGATGCTGGATGTGATCGAGAAATATGCGACGCAGCACGGCATCCTCCTGGTGGCCGATGTCAGCAATCCGCAATCGCCGGTGTTGTGGAGCGATTCTTCGCTCGATATCACGAACGAAATCATCAAGCTGTACGACCAGACCTATCCCGTGGCTGCGGCAACGCCGGCTACCACTGCTCCGGCGCCGCCCGCTACGAAGAAACAGTGAGAACTCATCTCATAAACCCCCTCGGCCGGATGCATGGAGTTGGGCTGAGCCGTCCGTGGAGACTGTTTCGAGCAGGGCCGTGATACCAGGCACGATCGCGAAGGTGACTGCGTCGCGCACGCCTCGGGCGAACGCCTTCACCAACCCTGCTGCCCGGGGCCCATAGCGTTCAAGTGTCCGTTTCCCGCGAAAGCGCGAGCCCTCTGCGCTCGCGGCCGGCTCGGCCGGACCCACCGGTGCTTTACGCGGCATTTACTTCCGGAAGACGAACAGGTCCACCTGCTCGTATACCGGACCCGGCTCCCGCACCGCGGCGCAGTGCTTCCGCAGCGCCGCCAACCCCGACTCGAAGGCTCCATCGGGAATCGCCGACAGGCTCGAGAGCGTCCGCTGCGAAATCTTCTCGCAGTACTCCCGCAAATCGCCGGCAAAGACCTGCTCCACAACCCGGTGTGACTCCAGAACCAATCCGTGGCCCGCCAGCAGGGTTGTGATCGCCTCTCGGGTCAGCACGCGCGACGCCTCCACTTCCGCCCCCTCGCGGAAGAAAGCGGTCCACAAGTACGAGCCCATGGTTTCGACGCTGGCGGTCCGCACGATCAGCCTGCCCCCGGTTTTCAGCACTCGCCGCATCTCCGCGACAGCACCGGCGCTCGACCGGATATGGTGCAGCACCATCGAAACGAATACTACATCGAAGACTCCGCCGGAAAACGGGATGGCCTCGGCCGCGGCCCGCACCAGGGTCGCACCCGAGTCTCCCAGGGTCTGCCGCGCGACCGATAGCATCTTCTCCGAGAGGTCGAGCCCGCACACCCGCGCGGCGAAACGGATCGCCAACGGAGCGGTGAAGCGCCCCGTGCCGCAGCCCAGGTCGAGGATGCGCACCATGCCCGCCGGCACGTGCCTGGCGATCTCCTCCAACCACTGCGCGATGGTGTCCGCCGGAAGCGCGCGTCCCCGATCGTAGCGATCGGCGATGTCGCCGCGGTCGAAGTCGAAGCGCCGGCTCATCGGCGTTGCGGATTCTTCGCCAGGCTGATCATGTTGGCGAAGATCCGGTATGCGCCCGGAACGCCCTCCGGAAGCTGCCGATAGAAAGCGTAAGCGTTGTAGATGTACAGGCCCTTGCCGTACCTGGCGTAAAGCAGCCCGCCCTTCTGCGGCTCCTGGCCTTCATCGTGAGTCTCCAGCAGGGCCTCATACTGCGGGTCCCACGACCGCATCCATTTCGAGCCGCGCTCCTCCACCCAGCCCGCAAAATCCTTTTCGGCGATCCGATTGGGCCACGCAAACAGGGGATTCGACGGGCTCAGAATCGTCACCTTCGACGCCTCGTCGGTCACTTCCTCCGGATTCCGCCCCATAGTATAAGGATACGGCCCGTAGTTGTGGTCGTACTCCGGCGTGTTGTACTGCACGATCACCACCCCGCCGTTACGGGCGTATTCCAGCAGGCGATTGTTATGCGCGCGCAAATCGTCGCGCGCGGCATACGTGCGCACGCCCAGCAGGATGACGTCGTAGCGCGACAGGTCGCCGCCCGCGATGTCGGCCGGCGCCAGAAACGTGACCTGGATGCCGAGGTTCTCCAGCGATGCCGGCACCTCGTCGCCGGTCCCCATCACGTAGCCCACCCTCAGACCCGGCGCGACCTTCACATCGACGCCGCTGGTCGTCGCGGTGGAAGCGCGGTAGAGGAAATAGGGGCGCACGCCGGCGTAGCCGGTGACCTCGTAGCCTTCGCGATACTGCTTACCGCCGTACTCGGCAACGGCGGTTATCCGATAGGACCGCTCGCCCGGATTGGCCGGGGTCACGGTGAACGAAACCGCCTGGTCCTGGCCTTCGGCGGCCATGGCGAACTCCGCCGTTGGTGGCGCGGCCTTCCAGCCCGCCGGCACATCCAGCCGCACCGTGCCTTTGGCCGGCCCTTTGACATTGCTGTGAACCTTCGCCGTCACCGTGAACGACCGCGCATCGAGCGGCGCCACCCCGGCCCTCGGCGAGATCGCGACCCCGATCGCCGGGCCGGCCGTCAACGGCTCGTACACGCTTCCCAATCCCGCCACCCGCTGCATCGTCTGCACGTACTGGCCAATACGAATGGGCGCGCCATCGAACGTGAAATCGCCCCAGGCGGCGAGCGGATACGCCGCCAGCGGCTGATTCAAAAATCGCTCGTCGGCGATGTCGTAATACGATTGCTCGATGTCCGGCCTCGAAAAGTAAGGCCGCGTGAACGACGCGTCCTGCGGCACCGTGACCGTGAACCGCGCGTCGCCGCCCGCTGCCGTCCCTTGCGGAGCCACGCGCCACGCCTGCTTCTGCTGGTACGGCTCAACCGTGACGCGTTCCAACTTCGCCGGCGCCGGACCCTGGATCGCCGCCCGCACCCGCACTCCGAACGTCTGCCCCGGGATCGCGATGCGCATGGTCTCGGGATCGCCCAGAAATGCCGCGCGAGCGTCAGGCTCCTCCAGCGGAGCGACCGCCGCGGTTACCGAGAGTCCCAGCGCCTCGGCCAGAGCGTTGTTGAACTGGGCGCGCTTGATCTCGAGCTCCTGGTGAATGTCGTACTTGGAATCGGCCGCCAGACCGCTCTTGTCCACCGCGTCCAGCAGCCGCACCGTCGCCTTCAGCCCCGCCGCAAGGGCCGGAGCCGTCTGCTCGGGCCGCGCCGGGGAAAACTTTGCTATGGCCTCTTCCACCGCAGCGTTGATTTCGCGCAGGCCGGTTTCGAGGAAGCCTGTATCGCCACCCTTGGCCAACGTCGCGATCCCCATCAACGAAACATCGATCCCGTCGAAGAAGCTGCCCTCCTTATCGCCCGCGGGCACGGTCGAGCCGTAGCGATGATACGCGCTGGTCACCGGACCGGGCGGCGGCACCGACGGCCCGCCGTTCTGCGTCTTCTGATACCCGAGCCCTTCGCGCGAAATCTGCACGTAGGACTGCCCCAGCACCGGGTCGTAGGTCCCCTGCGGCACTTCGACATTCGCCGCCGGCGAACTGGCGGCGCCGCGCCTGCCGCCGGGAGTTCGAGCGTAATCCTTCAACGGACTCCACGGACGCAGGCCGGCGCGGATCTGCTCCGGAAACATCGCGGGATCGCCCGCGGCCTTGAAGACCTCCTGGGCCATCGCTCCCGCCGTCTGATGGTTGCCGTGACCGTCGCTGGGGCCGCCCACAAACACGGACGTGATCACCAGCGGCCGCGCTATGCGAACAACCCGCACGACATCGGCAAGGACACGGCTATGAGTCCATTTGCCGATCGACTCCGGCATGGTCTTGGAGAACCCGTAATCCACCACCCGCGTCCAGTACTGGTCGACCCCGTAATATCGGCCTGCGCTGAGCAACTCCATGGTGCGCACCAGCCCCAGCGCGTCGAAATAATCGGGCGACATGACGTTGGCCCCGCCTTCGCCGCGGTTCAAGGTCAGCAGGGCCACGCGAGTCCCGCGGCCGCGCGATTCGTAGGCCAGCATGCCGCCGTCCTCGTCGTCGGGATGGGCCGTGACCATGATGAGGCTGGCCCGCGTGTGCAGCTTTTTGAGACTCTGCCACAGCGCCGCCGAGCCCTGGTTGACGGAGATCTCCTGCTGCGCCACCGCCGGCTGGATCGAGCTCCAATAAGGCGGCTGCGCAAGGCAGCATACCGCCGCACCCAGGCCGAACGACAGCGCGATTCTAGCGATCATGGCGAGTCCTCTCCGCCCGTCATCATAACGCCAACTTCCCATTTGTGTTCATTCGTGTTCATTTGTGGCCCTCTTGCTTGTCTCTCGCTCGGCGTAAATTCGCCCATTCCCGCGCTGCGCTGGCGACTAATGCATACCTGCCCTTCCCTAGCCCGACTTTCGCGAATCTGATGGGGTACAGCACCGACGCCGGGCTTCCGGAGGCCTGTTAAACAAGGGTTTCGCTCCAATCACAGACCTCTACATGGCTAGAT
>JBGPKH010000210.1:0-12790 GCA_041485845.1 Bryobacteraceae bacterium | reverse complement strand
TTGGAGTGGACCCACGTTTTGAGACAACCAGTTAACCCCTGAAAATCAGTGAAAGGGGAAAGCTGGAAAATGAAATCTCGAAGGAAGTTCACAAAAGAGTTCAAAATGACGGCGGTGCGCCGTCTGGAGAGCGGGCAGAGCGCGGCCGAGGTGGCGCGAGCGCTGGAGGTGAATCCCAGTGAGTTGCACCGTTGGCGGAAGGAGTTGCAGGCTCACGGTGAGCGCGCCTTCAGCGGCGCGGGCAAGAAGCGCGCTGAAGAGAGCCGCGTGGCCGAACTGGAACGGAAGGTCGGTCAACAGGCCATGGAGATCGATTTTTTAGAACGAGCCTGGCAGCATGTCGAGGAGCAGCGCCTGCTGCGGGCACTGAACAACGGCGCGCGTTCTACGAGGGGGTCGAGACGGAAGTGAAGACGGGAACACAGTTGAGTGTGGTTCAGATGTGTGAGGTGGCCGGCTTTAGCCGCGCGGGCTAGTATCGGTTTCTGGACCCGGAGAAGTCCGCGCCGACGGACATGGACCTGCGCCACGAAATGCAGAAGGTGGCGCTGGAGTGGCCCAGTTACGGAAGCCGGCGGATGGCCCGCGAGTTGCGGGCGCGGGGATGGAACGTCAACCGCAAACGGGTGCAACGGCTGATGCGCGAAGCGGGGTCCCCTCTGGGGGCTGCTGTGTGTGACCAAGCGGAAGTTCGTGGTGACCACCAACTCGGCACACGGCCTGACGGTCTATCAGAATTTGGCGGGGTCGCTGACGCTCACTGGCGTGGATCAGCTCTGGGTGGCGGATATCACCTACATCCGGCTGGAAGAGGAATTTATCTACCTGGCGGTGATTCTGGACGCCTACTCGCGCCGAGTGATTGGATGGCATCTTGACGATTGCATGGAGGATTCGCTGACCATCGCGGCGCTACGCATGGCACTCAGCGCACGTGGGGTCCGGCCGGGCTTGGTCCACCATTCCGATCGTGGGGTGCAATACGCGAGTGGGGACTACACGCAGTTGTTAAAAGACAATCAGATCGCAATTAGCATGAGTCGCAAAGCGAGCCCGTGGGACAACGCCGCCTGCGAGTCGTTTATGAAGACGCTCAAGTATGAAGAGGTATACAGGACTGAATATCGGAATATGCCGCATGCTCGCAGTGCCATCGGCGAGTTTCTGGAAAAAGTCTACAACGAAAAGCGGTTGCACTCGGCGCTGGACTACCGCTCGCCGGTGCAATTTGAGCGTACGCTGGCCACGCCCGCAGGGGCGCAGAAAGTGAGGATTTCGGCATGAGGGGTCCACACAGGGGGGCGCGCGAGGCGCGATCACGAGCCAGGCGGAGGGGTGGCAGCGGTGTGGGGGAAAGAATCGCGTCGGGGAAAAGGGATGGCCTGCAACTCCAGCGCGGCTCGCGCGATGGTCCGGCGGAGATAATCCTGAGGATTAGAATGCCGGCGTGGAAAGCGGGGACTGCCGCATTGCAGGATGGCAGCGACTCGCGCCGTGGGCGTCCCCCTCGGCAGCAATTCTTTGGCGATCCACTTGTCGGCGATGCTCCAATCGGGCTGTGGAAAGCGTTCGAGAATGCGCAACCGCTGCAACCAACTGCGGTAGATATGGGCTGCCTCAGGAGCTGCGGTCGAGCTCGCCAACAGGTTTGCGTCAGGAGCGGCGCCACACGCGGGAGTAAGACGGATGTATGGAGATGGGGGCGAGTTCCAGTAGCGGCCCAAGCTGCGTTCGGCGGCCTGCACCAAAGTGGGACCCTCCGGGGCCAAGCCTGCGTGGGTGTGCCAGACCTTCACCCAGGGAGCGTACCCGCGCGCATTGCGTCGCTGCGGTTTCTGATTGGTGAACCCGGCCAGGCGGCCCAAATGACGCCAATCCGTGCTAGCCCGGTCACCGCCGTAGGTGTGGGCCAACTGTTTGCCGATGGAGGTGGCCACCGCGGGTTCGATGGGTGTGGCACTGACGTGCACCCAAGCCTGGAGATTCCGGGGGCTGGTCTGGAGTACCACACACGGCTCATGTCCATTGGTTCGCATGCTTTCGACGACGGCTGGGCTGGCCTGATCCAGGTCGACGAGGATGTAGCCGGCGTTCCGCTCCTGGGCATAAGGATGGATGTAAATGTCACAGCCTTCCCGATTGCGCACACGCAGAAATCTGATCGTGGCTGGCTGGATCAGTTGGGCAGCGGTCCACAAGCGTTCGCCTGGAAACGCCCTTCTGGTTTGGTGGTGAATCAGGCGGACGAGGTAGAGGTCGTTAGGCATGGCCGCGAGTTGGCGGCGAATCGCCTGCAAGGTGAGATTGAGTCCACGGTCGAACATGGACCCAATTTTGAAATTGAAACCACTCGTCGTACAATGGTTTCTCAGCGGGCGGCGAACAGTGGGTTAACTGGTTGTCTCAGCCTTTGGGTCCACCCCAGCGTTTCCGACACGACGGTTATCGGCGCAGCGACGGAAGCTTCCTCGCTGGTGAATGTGCGACCGCGGATCAAGCGAATTCCCATAGTTCGGAAGAACTGCGGCGAGACCTGATTCACTGACGCCTGCGATCCCGGATCGCTCAACCGTGCATGCGATTTCACCAACTCGATGCTATCTCCGCTCCGGATGGAGGTTGCAAAAGCCACCGACTCAACGCCGGGAAGCACCGCCACACGGCCGGCAAACTCGCGATAGAAGGACGCCGCGGACGCGGTGGTGTACGGCGGGAAACGCAGCGGCGAATAGGCCACCAACACCCGGTCCGCCTCGAACCCGGGGTCCCCGGTGAGTGCGCCGTAGGTGGCTTTGGCCAGCAGTCCGGCGGCGGCCAGCAGCAGCAGGCTCAACGCCACCTGAGCCGTGACCAGGGAATCGCGCATCTTCCAGGGGGTCATTCCCAAGTGTCCGGGATGCCCCTTGATGGCGCTGGTCAGATCGGTCTTCAGCGATTCCGACGCCGGCGCCAGCCCGGCCGCGCAGCCGGCCCCCATCGCGATCACGCCAAGGTACAGGAACACGCGCCAGTCCGGCGCGAGCGAATAATCCACGCGCAGGTTGGCAAGCGCAAGAAACGCGGAAGGGAACCAGTACGCCATCCACGCGCTGGCCGCGCCGGCTGCACCTGCCATAAGCAGGCTTTGCGTCAGCAGCATGCGGAGCAGCCTCGCTCGTCCGGCGCCGAGCGAAAGCCGGACGGCGATCTCACGATGCCGCGACGAAGCTTGCGAAAGCATGAGCAGCGACACGTTCACGCACACCAACAGCAGCACCACCGCGAGCGCGCCAAGGACCAGCGACAGCACCCAAAACAGGCGCGGCGCGGCGCCCGGTTCCTCGATGCCGGCGCCGCCGGTGACGTGCATTCTCGTGGTACGCCCCGGATGCAGCCGGTCCTGGCGGCTGGCCAAAACCTGAAGTTCGGCTTGCGCCGCCGCGCGCGAAAAACCGGGCTTGAGGCGACCCTCCACGCGAAGCGGACCGAGCCCTGCGCTCACCCGCGTCGAGTACGGAATCCACAGTCCCCCGCGCATCGGTTCGCCTGTCCCGCGCCGGGCGACGCCCACCACAGCAAGGGCACGGCGATCGAATTGAACCATCTTTCCAACAATGTTCGGGTCCGCCGCATACCGGGTCCTCCAGAGCTCTTCGCTGAGTACGGTCACGGTTTGCGGCCCATGGTTTCCACATTCCTCTTCGAGGAACAATCTCCCGAGAGCCGGCTGCCTGGTCCCGTACACGGCGAAGTAATTGCAGGAGACTTCGAACGCAGGCACTCGCGCCGTATCGTCATCGTCCAGAAGCCCGCCTGTCGATTGCCAGGCCGCTAGATCGCGGATGGTTCGGGTTGCTTCCCGCCAGTCGAGGTAATCTTCGCGCGACGCCCTGCCCGATCTCGGATTGCCGGGCGGCACATCGCCCGTGTACACCGGGTGCACGCGCACGAAGCTGTCCGGGTCTTTCACCCCAGAACGGAAAAGCTCGGCGTTGATCAAGGTGAAGATGCCGGTGTTGAGTCCGATCCCGAACGTCAGCGTGGCGACCACCGCCGCTGCTAACATCGGACTGCGTCGGATCAGCCGGGCACCGTACCGCACGTCCTGCCACAGCGTCTCCATCCAATATATAGGCAGCGCCTCGCGAATGCGCTCCCGCGTGACACCCACGTTGCCGAAGGTCCGTTGCGCCGCCCGGCGCGCCTCCTCGGGCGGCATGCCGCGCTCGATGTTCTCTCGCGTCTCCATCGCGATGTGCTCGCGGATCTCCTCCTGGAGATCGCCATCGCCGTCCGAACCACTTCATCCCACTTCCTCCTTCGGCGCGGCACCCATCACATTGGCCACCGCCTGGACGATCTTGTCCCATTTCGATGTCTCCGCCGCCAGCCTCTTTCGCCCCGCCCTAGTGAGCTTGTAATATCGCGCGCGACGGTTGTTCTCCGACGTGCCCCACTCGGCATCGATCAGCCCGGCGCCCTCCAACCGCTGCAGCGCCGGGTACAGCGAACCGTGCTCCACCAGCAGCATTTCGTCGGAGGTGCGCTGGATCGTCGTCGCGATACCATGGCCGTGGTGCGGCCCGAACACCAGCGTCTGGAGGATGAGCATGTCGAGAGTGCCTTGCAGGAGCTGGATGCGATCGTCGTCTGCCATTCTAGAAGACAATCTACTAGAGTCTCTGGTAGATTGTCAACTAGTCGCCCGGCGAGACCAGTGCCTCTGCTCCTATAGACCTGACCTGAGGGCAAGGTCATCGGAGCGAATCGGCGTAGGCGGGGCGCCACAGAAAGCTGTCATCCAACCGAGGCTTCGGCATCGTCTTCGCGCTGCTGAATCCACCTCCGCAACCCTCTCCAAACAGTGAAGAGACACAGAGAGCCTGCGGCGCGCCGTTGCCGCTGTTGCCGCTCCGAGACCGCCGGTCATCCCCATGCTCCAGCCCCGGTCGCTCGTCGTGTCAGTGGCGGTGCTCTGCCCTCTGCTGCTGCCGTTGGTGCGGCTCAGCCGGTGTCGCCGCCGCCCTCTGGGTCTATGGTGGTGTGTGCGGTGGCTGTTCTACGCGCACGCCTGACTTGGCCAGCACACACGAGAAGGCCGCCCACCCCGACAACAAAAGCTGTATTTCATCGCAATGTCCCCGACGCTCAGCCATGGTTGACAGGATGGACGCCAACATCCTCCGGCTCACTCTCATGCATCGAGAATCCGACGTCACGCCCATCTACCTTTGCGCTCAGACGCCGACCTTCTCGCCTCATTTGATGGGCTGCCTGAACGAGGTCATCCGACGTGACGTCCTCGTCACGGCCGAACGCAAATTGGCCGGCCAGGATGTATGCCTCCCGGACCTGAGCGAACGAGAAACGGTCCATCACCGCCGCTGCCGCTGCCACTGCCGGTGCATCGAGCCTTCCGGCGCTCAGCCCCCTGGCGAAGCTCCGGCGTTGGCGCTGCGAACGGGGCGACACGATCGAACCGGCCCGGGCGCTTTGAAAGGGCACCGTTCAGCGACGCTGGGTCGTTGGCGGTAGCAACCACGATGATCCCGTCTCCGTGGTCAGCCCGATCTTGACCCGCTTCTTGCGGCCGGCGGCGTCAACCTGCTCCTGAAGCTCGGTCTTGGTCCGCATAGTGCAGATCACATGGCAGGGCGAGGTGATCATCTCGTCCACCATGAGCCGCTCGTGCGGCCGGAACTCCCCGCCCGGGCTGATCGTTCGGGAATCCAGCCGGAGGTAATAGCCGGCCTAGGCGAGTTCACTCGAAGTGCAGTGCCCGCATCGGGTCTACCGACGCCGCTCGCCGAGCAGGGACGAAGTTGGCCAGCAAGCCCACTGCGGCCACGCCCAGAATCACGGCTCCATAGATGAGCGGATCTCTGGAACTGACGCCGAATAGCAGGGACTGCAACAAGCGCACCGCTCCCAAGGAACCGGCCAGCCCTAACACCACTCCGATGGACACTAGCAGCATTCCGCCGGCCAGCGTCTGGCGCAGCACTTGACCCGGTTGTGCGCCGAGCGCAATGCGGATGCCGATCTCCTGCGTGCGCTGGCTGACCGAGTAGGACACTACGCCGTAGATGCCAGCCGCCGCCAGCACCACCGCCACGACGGCGAATGCGCCGAACAGCCAGGAGTAGGATCGCCGCGCCCACAGCGAACGGTCCAGCCGCTCCGTCATGGTGCGAATGTCGAACATGGGCAGGTCCGGGTCCATCTGATGGAGCAGATCGCGCGCCGGCGCCACCAACATCCGCGGCTCAATGGCGCCGCGCAGGACAATGCTCATCGAACTCCGCGAAACACCGCGAAGGGGAAGGAAGACGCTGGGCTTCATCTCCTGGTCGAGGCCGTAGTGCTTCTCGTCGCGCGTCATGCCTACCACCTGGATCCAGTCCCCTTTACTTCCGCTGTACCGTATGCGCTTGCCGATCGCGCTCTTGCCTGGCCAGTAATGCTTGGCAAAGGTCTCGTTCACAACCGCTCCGCGGACGCGCTTGGAATCGGCATCCTCCTCCTGGAGAGTGCGCCCGGCCAGTAAGGTCATACCCAGTGCATCGAAATACCCTGGTGTGGCGACAACCTGCAGCACTACTGGGTTCTTATCGTTCGGACCGAGTGTCGGATTCCCTTCGGCTTCCCAGAAGTAGCCCCAGTGCCCTCCCAGAGGCGGCGCCGACGTGGCTCCCACCGATTTGACGCCAGGCACGGCCCGCAACCGATCCACCAGGCCCTCGAAGAACGCGATCTGCTGCTCGGGCTTCGGGTATTTGACATCCGGAAGGCTGACCCGGTATGAGATCGCGTTTTCAGGCCGGAATCCGGGATCGACGTTCAACACCTTGTGAAACGCTTGCACCAGCAGACCGGCGCCGATGGACAGCATCAGCGCCAGGCCAATCTCACAGACCACCAGCGCCCCCAGCGTGGCCCGCCGCCCCCGCGAGAGCGTGCTGCGAACCCCGGCGTCCATCAAGGATCCACACGTGTCGCCGTTCGACGCCTGCACTATCGGCGCGAGCCCGAACAACAGCGCTGACACGCCGGTAATGGCCACGCAGAACGCAGCAAAGCGCGCATCCATGGCGAAGTTGATCCAACGCGGCAGGTTGCCATCGGGCATGAGCGAGATGATGCCCCGCAAGCACAGGTCGCCAAGCAGCACGCCGAGTACGCCACCGGCCGCCGCCAGCAACAGATTCTCGGTTAATAATTGACGGACAATCCGGCCGCGCGATGCGCCGACCGCCATACGGATGGCCATCTCTCGCGTGCGCGACGAGCCGCGCACCATCATCAATGCGGCGATATTCACGCAGGCAATCAGCAGCACCACCGCCACACCGCCCAGCAGGATATGGCTCACCGTCCGAAAATCGCCCAGGTACCGGTCCCGCAGCGGAGTCAGGATCGGGGAGGTGATCTCATTCACTTTTTGTCCGGACTGAATCATGGCTTTGTGGACGCGTAACAGGTCGGCTCTGGCCTGCTCAATCGAAACACCATGCTTCAGCCGGCCTACGCCGTTGAGGTACCAGACAGTGCTCTTCTTGGGGTCGGGATCGGCGGAGAGTGGCGTCCACAGGTCAGGGCGATCGGGAAGCACGGCTTCCCGTGGAAGTACGCCAACTACGGCGTAGGAATCGCCGTCGAGTTGCAGGACGCGTCCGAGCACATTCCGGTCACCTTGGAACAAGCGCTGCCACAGGTCATAGCCGAGAAGGGCCACCTTCGGGCCGTCCGGCAGGTCCTCCGCGGGGAGGAAGTTGCGCCCCAGCGCCGGCTTGAGTCGCAGAACATCCAGCAGGTCATAGGTTACGTTGGCTCCCAGGATGCGCTGCGCGGTTCCCCGGTCCGAAAGGTTGAAGCTGCTGTCCGTGAAGAAGGCCATGCCATCGAACGTGGAGTTGTTTTTCCGCCAGGCGTAGAAATCCGGATTGGAGACGCCTGCGTAGCGCAGATTCCATTTCGGCGCTGTTTCGTCCAAGTCGATCAATTGCCGGGCTTCGGGAAAGGGTAGCGGGCGCAGAAAGAGCCCATTGAAAATACTGAAAATCGCGGCGTTGCCGGCGACACCCAACGCGAGCATGCCAACCACCATCAAGCTGAAGGCCAGCTTGGTTCTCATGTTGCGGAAAGCCACTTTCAGATCGGAAACGAATCCGGACATGAATCCTCCATTATGTTTTGGCACTCCCATTGGCTCGGTAGCGGCCGGAGTCGAATCTCTAGCAATTCCTCGGTGAGCTTTTGGCTGTCCCGCAACTCTTCGAGCGCCCTCAGGTGAGCCTGAGCTTCGGGAACGCCGCTCGAACGCAACGCGTCATAGCGGTCTTCCAGGTGCTGCGCCAGCTCGTCGACGATTTCAACTTCGCGCATACCATCCAGCTTCAAGCCGGCCAACAGCTCCCGAATGATTGGCTTCCACTCAGGCATACTCGATCCCGGTGATGCGCCGGATGGCCTCGGCGAACTGCTGCCAGCCCCGCCGCTGCAAAGCCAGTACTTTCCGTCCCTCGGAGGTCAAACGATAGTAGCGCCGCCGCCGTTGCCCCGCTTTTTCCACCCAGCGGCCTTGAATCCAACCACGCGCTTCCAGCCGGTAGAGCAATGGATAGAGGGACGCGGCCTGAAAGCGCAGAGTCCCCTGGGAACGGGCTTCGATCAGTTTGCTGATTTCATAGCCATGCCGGGCACGGTCCTCCACCAGTGAGAGGATCAGCAGCTCAGCGCTACCTTTCTTCAATTCACGGTCTAACGGTTGTGTAGCCATATGTTTCACTCAAATATATGACATAGCTATAGACGTGTCAATGTCCCACCGGTTAGTGTAAACGGTTGGTTCTAGCTATTGGCATGCGCAAAGATCGTTGAATCCGCGAAAGACGCGTTCTAACGGGTTTTGTAGCCCCGACCGCGATGGGAGGGACTTTGATTCAAGCCCCCTCTACATGGCTCTTGCCCGACACAGGCGGCATTGTTCGAGTGGACCAGAGGGCGGGTCCAGGGGATCCGCGCGGACCCGGAGGTCCACCCCCATCCTCATACTAAGGGCTTATTCAGGCTGAGCTTGATTGGTGGCACCCCGGATCGCGATCAACGTGCCGGGCTGCGATATGCGCTCTCGGCCAGTTGTTCGATCTCCTTTCGGCGCTCCCAAGAGCCTCGAAGCAGATGTTGAAGCACTACTCCCATATCCGCACGGAAGCGAAGCGGCGGGCACTCGAAGTGATTGTGACGAAGAAGGCGGACGCGAAACCGGCGGAACAAAAATCGGCGGTCCCCGCGGAAGTCCCCACGGTTGCGGTTGGCGAGGCAAGATCAACCAGCACCCATCCGTGAAGCGACCCTAGCGTCTCGAGTGTTTTCAATATCATGAGGGCCAGGGTTCCCTGCCAGACGTTGGCTGTTTCGGACATTCGACTCCCTATTTAGATCCCATGGTAATGCGAACCCATATGGGGAAGCAATAGGAAAGATCGCCCGGCGGCGGAGATTCGGCGTAGCGGTATTGCGCGCAGACCTGAAAAGGCCCACCGGGGCCGAGGCGCCCTCGGCGATAGCGATGCAAGGTTGGCGAACCACCAAATTGGAATCCCCACCAAGACGCCGCGAGCTGGGGAGCTACGCGAAGGAGTTCCCCGTCCTGGCTAAGATCGGGCCGCCGGCGTTACTCTACCCATCGTTTTGCAGGCAGGAAGCATAAAATGGCCGCTGCCATTTTATGCTTCAATTCACAGTTTGATATTCGGACGCGGAGGGCTCACTCTTCCCGTAACGCAGCCGTAGGCTCCAAGCCCGCAGCGCGCCGCGCAGGCAGATAGCTGGCCGCCGCCATTACCGCGGTGAGGAGCGCCGCTGCGATTGCCAGGACTCTGGGATCATTTGGCTTCAACCCAAAAAGCATCGACCCGGCCGCACGTACCGTGACAAGCGACAGCACGATCCCGGCTCCAAGACCAATGGCCAGGAGCATCGCAGCCTCGCGCATGATCAGTGCCAGGATGTGGCGTGGGTCGGCACCGAGTGCCACGCGGATGCCGATCTCGTTGGTCCGCCGCACCACCAGATACGACATGACGCCGTAGAGGCCGATGGCCGCGATGAACGCGGCGAGCAAGCCGAAGAAGCCGGACAGTGTCGCCATCAGGCGCTCGCGCAAGAGACCTTCCCGGACCGTCGCAGCGAATGGTCGAAAATCAAGGCCAATCGCCGGGTTCGCCTCTGCCATTGCGCTTCTGATCCTGGGGGTGAGGTCGGCCAGGGGCGCGGTGGATCGGGTCACGATTTGGGCAAACGGATCGGGCTCCATGTCTTGTTCCGTGGAGAGAAAGGCGATCGGCGGGAATTCCTCGCGGAGGTTGTAGTATTTCGTGTCAGCGACTAAACCGACAATCTCGAATACCGTTTCCGGTTCCGAAGGTGTCGCTTCTCTGTGGAACTTCTGTCCCACGGCGTCCGAAGCGAGGCCCAGCCGGCGGGCGAGCGACTGGTTCACGATGGCAACCTTCGGAGACCCAATTCTGTCATGATCATCGAAATCCCGGCCCGACAGGAGGGTCATGCCCATCGTCTTGATGTATCCGCCGCCGATCCAGTTGAAGTTCGATACTGTCTTGTGGTTCGCGTCCGGCCCTCCCATCCAGACGCTGTTGTCGGTGCCCCCGCCGCTCAAGGGGATGATGGCCACCTCCGCGGCCGAAACGACACCGCGCAGGGAGCGAATCCTTTCGAGCAGGTCGCGTTTGAAGGCCAGGCGGCGTTCGCGAGGCATCTTCAGACGGAAGAAATCCAGGTTGGTGATCAGCAGTCCGTCTTGCCGGAAACCAGTGTCCGCTGCGAGCAGATTGCGCAGACTGCCGGAAAACAGCAGAGCGCCGACGAGCAGGACCAGGGAGAGCGCCACCTGCGAGATCACTAGCGCCTGCCGCAACCCAAATCGTCCGCGGGTTGGGGTAAGACCGCGACCACTCGTTTTCATCGCGTCGGCCAGTGGAGTGCGTGTAGCGCGCAGCGCTGGAGCCAGGCCGAAGAAGATACACGTGAGACTCGCCAGTGCGACGGCAAAGGCGAACACGCGCCGGTTCGGCTCCAGGTCCAGAAACAGCGGGTCTCCCTGGGTGGTGAGCAGCGTCACCAGGAACTGGCTCAGCGCACCTGACAGGTACAGCCCGAAGGCCGCGCCGGCCGCCGCAAGCAGGAAGCTCTCGGCCATCAATTGCCGTATGAGCCGGCCCCGTGACGCCCCAATGGCCAGCCGCACGGCGAACTCCCGTTCGCGGGCAGTGGCGCGCGCCAGCATCAGGTTGGCGAGATTGGCGCAGGCGATCGCCAAAACCAGCCCAGCGGTGGCGAGCAGCAGCAAGAGAGAATCTCCATACTGGCGGCGCAACCAGGAGACGCCACTTCCGGTGGCGACTGCCGCCAGCTTGAATTTGAGATAGTCCTGCACGTTTCCGGCAGGGTAGTTAGCGGGCAGGGTTGCTCTGAAGAGAGCCGCCGAACTGGCGCGAAGTTGCGAGTTGGCTTTTTCCAACGTCCAGCCCGGCTTCAGCCGTCCCATGACCGTGAGCCACCAGACGGTGCCAGCATCCAGATAGTGGCCCTCGTTCCAAAGCATCTCCTGCGAGCAGATGGGGACCGCCACGTCGTACGAGTGCCCGATCTCAAGACCGAAGAAACCGGCGGACGTCACGCCGATGACCTCCACGGGCTGGTAGTTAAGCGTGAGTTTCCTGCCGATTACGGAAGCATCCCCGCCGAGCTCGCGCTGCCAAAACGAATAGCTGATCACCGCACCTGGCAAGCCGCAGCCGCGCCGGTCGTCGGCGGCTGAAAAAACACGGCCCATTAGCGGTTCAACCCCCAACACGCGGAAGAAATCACCGCTCACAAACAGGCCCCGTGCGGGACGCTGGTCACCGCCCTGAGCGAGATTGAACCCATTGTTTGCCCATGCCAGCACGCTTGAAAACGCGTCTTGGCTGTCGCGGAACCGCTCCCAGAGTGGATTGGTCAGGGCCGGGTACACGCTCCACTGACTACCCCTCCATCCTGTTCTGTCCGTCAGTTGCAGCATAGCGAGCCGCTGCGGTTCCGTGACTGGAAGCGTCCGCAGCCGCACAATGTCAAGTAACTGGAAGATCGCGGTGTCGGCGCCGATGCCAAGGGCCAGCGAAAGAACGGCCACAGCGGTAAAGCTGAGGTTGTTGCGCAGCGTGCGCAGACCATATCGGAGGTCTTGCAGTAGCGTGCCCATTAGAGACACCCGGACCTTTCTTCTTCAAGATTCCCATACAATTAGCAGATGTCGGGCCACTCCCCGGCACCCTAACGCCTTGCAGTAGAGCGGTATAGCTTGGAGACCAAACCCAGCTGGTGTCCGTTTTTGGAATTCCCTGGGATCTGGACAGTGCGCTGGTTTCAGAATCGGGTATGCACCGCGATAATCGCCGAAGGGCTTAAAAGAGCCGATAGCCGTCGCGACATCCCCTTTGCACCGGGATCCGCTGCGTGGTGGCAGGTCATACGTGTTCGCCAGCACAAGGGTTTCTCTTGTTGGGACCAGTTCTGGGCTAGCGCTAGCCCGACTTTCGCGAATCTGATGGGGTACAGCACCGACGCCGGGCTTCCGGAGGCCTGTTAAACAAGGGTTTCGCTCAAACCACAGACCTCTACATGGCTAGATGAAAGAATATGCCACTCAACCATAGCCGCTCCGGACAAGGCTGGGAAGGCTTTGAGAGTCTTCGTCTCAGCAAGATAGCGCTCCCCGTGGTCGTTTTCTTCGCCCTACCTGGTATGC
>JBGPKH010000209.1:0-12811 GCA_041485845.1 Bryobacteraceae bacterium | reverse complement strand
CGTCCTTGGCATACATGCCGAACTGCGGGTCGGACATCTGGATGAACGTCTGCGCGAAAAGCCGCGCCGCGAACACCAGGCACACGGCAATACGGGAAATGGTCATGGTTTCAATCCATAGGATCGCCCAAGTGGACCGGCGCCCGCCAGGTACTTCCGCGCGCGCACCAGTTCGGCCACCTGGCGCACGTGGCCGAGATCGTGCATCGCCCACTCGTGCAGCATTTGCGCGAGCGTGATCTCGCCGGCCTCGCGGTGAAGCGCCACGCGGCCGCCGGCCCCCGCGGGCAAGTCGCGCAAGAAGTCCACGTTGTCCTCGCGCTGCTCCTCGAAATGATCGAACTCGTCCTCCGGATCGGCATGGCGATAGAGATCCAGGTGCAACTGGGCGTCGTCGGGTTCGAACTCGGGCCGCTCCTCGCTCAGGAAGCGGTCCACACGCGCGCGATAGCAGTGCCCCTCGGTGTGCGAAAGATGCGCCAGCACTTCGGCGATGGAGAAGCGGTCGGGGGCGGGCTTCCAGCGGGCGTCTTCGTCGGAAATCTCGCACATGAGCGCGCGCAAAATCTCGGGCGTGGCTTCGAGCATTTCGAGGCAGGGGAGTCCGTTATCGGTCATGAGATCATCCTACGATGTTCTCCGGGCGGGGTGGCCATTCTGTGGGACAGGTCTCCAACCGGATGACATCCTGCGCGGCGCTACCTCGCTGTCACGATACTTTGCGAAGCTCAATGGCCGGCCTGGGAGTCCACCATCAGTGATCCTCTCGGCAGCAGGACCAGAGGAATCTTTGCGCGCTCTGCCTTTCGAAGGCCCGCTACGCGTCTTGCACGTTTAGCGCTACTCGCTATACACTAAGGCCATGATCCGTACTTTTCGGGATCCTGAAGCTGAGAAGATATTCAACGACCAGTTCTCGAAGCGTTTTCAGGCCATAGAAAAGACGGCTCGGCGAAAGTTGTATCAACTGAACCAGGCCCGGAGCCTGCACGATCTTTCCCTTCCGGGCAATCAACTGGAGACGCTGAAAGGAGACCGCGCGGGACAGCACTCGATCCGCGTGAACGACCAGTTCCGCATCTGCTTCGTCTGGTCCAGCGGCGACGCAAATGACGTCGAGATCGTCGATTACCATTGAGAGGAGTAACCATGATCAAATTGCTGCGGCCCATCCACCCCGGCGAGACTATCAAAAAGGACGTCCTGGAGCCGATTCACATGAGCGTAAACCAACTGGCCAAAGCCCTGGCTGTTGACGCCGCGCGCTTGAACGAAATTGTGCGTGGGCGGCGCGGCATCTCGGCAGATACGGCGCTTCGCCTCGCGCGCTACCTGGGTACCAGCGCGGAATTCTGGGTCGGACTTCAGGCCGACTACGAACTGCGAGTCGCGCGGCAGGAAAAGCTCAAGACCATCGAACGCGAAGTGACACCGAAATCCAAGGTGGCTTGAGAAGCCCTCGTCAGCAGTCCCGATCCCGGACCCTGAATAGTGACGTCCTGACTGATCTTGATGTGCATTGCGATCTATTTGGCAGAATTCTGGACAATTGCAACTTCCGGCTATACCGCGGCGGCCTTGGCCCCGGAAGGTCGATGAAACGCAGCTCACCGCGTTCCTGCAAAAGCTGCCTATGGCACGGATGGACGCTTCATCCGACGATGTTCTCGCCGCCGTCCACCTGCAGGGTGTTGCCGGTGAGCCAGTAGGTCGCGGGGTGGCACAGCGCGGCGATGCAGCGCGCGACGTCCTCGGGCGTGGTGAGGCGGTGGTGGGGGTTGCGCTGGCGCGCGATCTCCATGAGCTTTTCGAAGCCGGGGATCTGGCGCAGCGCGTGGGTATCGGTGACGCCCGCGAGGATGGCGTTGGCGGTGATGCCTGCGGGCGCGAGCTCCAGCGCCAGTTGGCGGATGTGGGCTTCGAGGATGGCCTTGGCGGCGCTTACGGGTCCGTAATTGGGGATGGCTTTGGTGCTGCCGCTCGAGGTCATGGCGAAGATGCGGCCGCCCCAATCGAAGAGGCCCGCGCGGAGGCAGTCCTGCACCCAGTAGACCAGCGAGTGGCCCATGGTATCGGCGGTGATTTCGAGCTGTTTCCTGGAGACTACCTGCTCCGCGCCGGCCAGCGGTTTGAGCGCGCCGAAGGCCAGGGAATGCATGAGCACGCGGAGTACGCCCGGCGGGTTGGTGAGGCGCTGGCGGATCTGCTCTACGGTGTTCTGGCGCATCTCGTCGTCGGAGGCGTTGCAGTTGAAGAACTCCACGTCACGTCCCATAGCGCGAATCTTCTCCTGGATTTCGGCGACGTGCGGCAGCTTGTCGCGGCGGTCGAGGTGGACGCCGAAGATGTTCATGCCGGCGCCCGCCAGTTCCAGCGCGGTGGCCTCGCCGAAGCCGCTGGATGCGCCCAGTATCAGTGCCCACGGTTGCTTGCTCATGGTAATTGGTTTACTTCGATTTCCCTTTCGTCGTTGTCGAACGCGCGGATGCGAATTTCGGTCCGATCGGGCGGCAGGATTTGCGGAAATCGCTCGCCCCATTCGATGAGGACGATGGCTTCGCGGTCGAAGATCTCCTCGAGTCCCAGGGTCGCAACTTCGCGCAGTTCTTCCAGACGGTACAGATCGATATGGTACACCCGTCCGCCGCCGTATTCGTGGATGAGCGTGAAGGTGGGGCTGGAGACCTCTTCGGGCGGAGCGGCGTGGAGGCCGTGGACGATTCCTTTGGCGAGCGTCGTTTTGCCGGCGCCCAGGTTGCCGATGAGCAGCACCGTACGTTTGCGCGGCAGCTCGCGGGCCAGGCGTTCACCGAGGGCGATGGTCTCGGACTCGGAGGACGAACGATAAGTGGACACGCTCCTACGCGCCGCCCGACGGCGTTGCCACGCGGTCGTTCACTGGTTCGCCGTAGGTGAAATCGTCGAGCACGACAATGTTGATGCCCGCAGCCGGGTTATCCGCCGGCCCGATTGGGGTCGTGCCCGGAACGATGCGGACGCCCGTTACCATCGCTTTCGGGAAGACCACCCCGAGAAACGACAGACTTTTGGCCGCCGGCGATACGTAGTATTTTCCCAACGACACGCCGTCGGCATTGAAGAACTCGATCGAACTGCTGAAGGGGAGGGCCACATTCGTGAAGATGGCGCCAAAGCCGTTCACTTTCCCTTTGACCTGAGTGCCGGGAACGAAGAAATCCACGTCGTAGTCGTTGGCGTCGGCGCTGCTGAACAGCCTTTCCGGACTGAATGTCTGGAAGATGGACGAGTAGCCCTGGTTGATCGTGTCGAAACGGACCGCGGCGTCGGCGGCGTTGGCGCTGACCTGAAACGAGGACCATCCCGCGTTATCGGAGCTCAACACCACGCCGCGAACCGAGTTCCTGTTGAAGAAATCGGGCGGGAGGCTGTTGGGCCAGGCGAAGATTGCGGGGACGCCATCCCAATTGATCTCGCGACGTCCGGCTGGATTGCCGGTGGCCCCAGGCGGGTTCAACGGCCCCAGCAGATCCTGAAAGGCCGCGACGGTGGCGCGGACCGTTGTGGGGTCGGCGCCTGCGGTAGAGAGAACCATCGCCGGCGGGTCGGCGGCCAGGCACAGACTCGCAAAGGCGAGGGATAGAAAAGCACGTTGCATAGCCGAACATTGTATACCGGCGGTCTGGGGGATTCCCAGTGTGCGGTGGAGACGCTACCGGATGCGGGCACACTCCTCCATGGCTTGAGGCAGATACTTCAGGAGGTCGGTAGCGATGAGGCACTTTTCGCCGAGTGCGCGGGCGCCGATCTGGCCGGCGAGGCCGTGGAGGTACACGGCGGCGGCGACGGCGCGGTCGGGGTCGTTGGGGAATTGCGCGAGGAAGCCGGCGATCAGGCCAGTGAGGATGTCGCCGCTGCCGCCGGTGCCCATCGCGGGGCTGCCGGTGGGGTTGATCCACACGCGGCCATCGGGAAAGGCGATGACGGTGCGCTGGCCTTTGAGGACTAGCGTCAGGTGATGTTCGGTGGCGAAGGCGCGGGCGGCGCCGATGCGGTCCTTCTGGATCTCGGCGGTGGGCTTACCGGTGAGACGGGACATTTCGCCGGGATGGGGGGTGAGGACGCGAACCGCGCCGGGCCCAGAGGGCACCCCAGCAGGAATCGGTCCGAGCGCGTCGGCATCGAGAACAATCGGCTGTGGGAACGTTTCGACGGCGTGGTTCACCAGGGCTTCGACCTCGGGGGTCTGACCCAGGCCGGGGCCTATGGCGAGGACTGTCTTGCCCTCGGCAAGGATGTCTAGTGTCATGGGCAAGATCGCTCCCTCCGGTCGCGGCTCAGCAAGCGTTTCCGACCCGCGACCAAAGGGAGCGGTGTTTTCGAGTGCGGCCGTCATCAGCTCCGGAGCGTGTGAAGCGATCTGCGGGATGGCGGCGGCTGACGATGCCACGGTCACCAGCCCCGCGCCGGCGCGCAGGGCCCCCAGACCGGTCATCGCCGCGGCGCCCGATTTTCCCGGCGAACCCGCCACTACCAGAACATGGCCGAACGTTCCTTTGTGACCGCCGGGCGGGCGCGGTCCGAGCAACGGACGGAACATCCGAGGCTCCACCAGCGACAACCACACATCGTCATAGAGCGCGGGTGGGCTGCCGATCGGCCCGACCACCAACTCGCCGACGTGGTCGCAGTTCGGCGGGATCGCCTGGGCCACTTTCAGCGCGGTGAACGTCACGGTCGCGTCGGCGCGCGCGAACTCTCCCACCGGCTCGCCCGAATCGCCCGGCATGCCGGAGGGAATGTCCACGGCCACCACCTTGGCGAGCGTGAAGCCGGTGTTGATCTCGCGAATGGCCTCCAGCACGCGGCCGGTGGCGGGGCCGTTGATGCCGGTGCCCAGCAGCGCGTCCAGCACCAGGGTCGCCAGGCGGGCGTCGGGTGGAATTTCCCGCGCGATCTCGCAGCCGCACGCGCGGAGCATCCGGTAGTTGGCTGCGGCGTCGCCCTTCAGCTCGTCGGGATCGGCCAGCAGCACGACGTGGAGCGCCTGCGGGCGAAATCGCGTGTAGAGCTGGCGGGCGACGACCATGCCATCGCCGCCGTTATTCCCCTTTCCGCACAGCACCACGATGCGCTGCGCGGAAAGCGGCGCGAACCGCTCGGCCAGGAAGTGCACCACGCGATGACCGGCGTTCTCCATCAGAACGATGCCGGGGATGCCCATCTCGACGGTACGGCGATCCACTTCGCGCATCTGAGCCGCGGTCAGGATTTTCATATGCGCCGCGCCACCACCATGGTCATGTCGTCCTGCAATTCCGAAGAGCCGGTCCACAGATTCACGGCTTCCATGGTGCGGGCGATGATCTCGGAAGAGTCGGCTTTTGCGTATTTCACGACCAGGTCCGTCAAGCGGTCCTCACCGAACATCTCTCCATATGCATTTTCCGGCTCCACGATGCCGTCGGTGTAGGCCACGAGCATGTCTCCGTGCTCGAGTGGCACAGTCCTCTCCTCATAGCGGGCGAAGGGAAACGCGCCGACAACGGTCCCCGTGGAATCCAGGGTCTGGATGGTGGAGCCGCTCAGCAGGATGGGGGCGAGGTGGCCGGCGTTGGTGTAGGTGAGAGAGTGCGTCGATTCCTCGTACAGCGCGAAGTAGAAGGTGGCGTACTTTTCCGGCGCCGTAGTGGCATACAGTTGCTTGTTCAGGATGGACACCATGCGCGCCGCGGAGAGTTGATGCCGCCCGCCGCCGTTCGAGGTGCTCAACTGCGTGCGCATGGTGGACTGGATGGTCGCCATGAGCAGGGCGGCGGAGATTCCCTTGCCGGCCACGTCCCCGATGGCAAATGCCAGGGAGTGGTCGGTCAGCGCCATGAAATCGTAGTAGTCGCCGGACACCATGCGGGCCGGGTTGCAGACGCCTTTCAGCTCCAGTGTCTTGGTGAAGGGAACGTCCTTGGGGAAGAGTTGGTTCTGCACCTCGCGGGCGATGGCCAGCTCGGACTCCAGGCGCTCCTTCTCCTTGGCCACCACGATCAGCCGCCCCAGGTTCGCGGTCATGCCGTTGAACGAGCCGGTGAGCTCCGCGAGCTGGTCGTTGCCTTTGACCGGGACCCGGTAGGAGAAGTCGCCGTCTTTGACGTGCTGGGTGCCTTCGTAGAGCTCGTGCACCGCGCTGGTGATGGTGCGGCTGATCTGGACGCCGGCGACCAGCGAGAGCATTTCGACCAGGAGGAACACGGCGGCGACACCGATAAAGACGCCCAATAACCTTTCGGCCCAATCCAGCTTCTGGAACACCGTGTTCAGCACGGTAAACACGCGCGTATCCACGACCAGAAACAGGCTGCGCTCGGAACGCGGCGAATCCCAGGAGGGCACGTTGACGGGATAAAAGCCGTTGAACTCGAAATCGAACGTGTTCTTCTTCGGCGGAACGTGCGAGTCGTGATTGCGGCCCATCAGCGGGAAGAAGGTGACGTCGCCCAGGCCGGGGATCAGCCCTGCCAGCAACTCATGGGTGACGGGCGCCATAATCGTGACTTCCTGGTTGTTGGCCAGCACGTGCGCCCACGCATACAAGTACTCTTTGCCCCCTTCCTCCTTCAGGACCAGGCCGGAGGCGTGTTTCCATTCGCGCGGCGGCGCGGTGATCCGGGCGTCTTCGGGATAACGCAATTCACGGTCGCCCGAAATCAGCAATTCGAAGTTCGGAAAAGCGTTGCGGGTGATTCTGGCAAAGCGGTTGAGAGCCGCCTCGGGATCGCGCATGGGCAGGTTCGCAAAGGAATCGGCCTGGCGGATGAGTGTGGTTTCGCGATGCTCCAGCTCCTTGTTCACCAGGTAAACGGCCACCTGTCCGATGACGACCCAGCCGGCGAGCAACACCATGGCCACGAGGAGGACAATCGGCACCACCGCGATGAACAGGTAAGCGGCGATGAGGCGGTTGCGAAGGCGCCAGATGGCCTTTCGCATGGCGCGGCGGGCCAACCGGAAGAGGACGACGAGGCCGACGATGAAAGCGGTGAGTCCGGTGAGCGATTGCAGGAGCGAAGCCAGACGCGAGAAGTAGAGAAAGACGTAGAGCGCGAGCAGCAGCAGAAAGGCCTTATCGGTGCGGCCGAGGCTCCGCCAGACGACTCCGTAGCCTTTCTGCATAGTTCCAGACTAGCGTACCCGAATGACGGGCGGTACAATCCGGGGATGCGAAATCGAAACCTGGTGGCCTGTGCCACCCTGCTGGCGGTTCTGACCGGCGCCGCCTTGGCGGCCGATATCACGGGCAACTGGACGGGCTCCATGTCGATGGGGGACAACCAGATCAACCTTTCTTACAACTTCAAGCAGGATGGAGAGAAGCTCACCGGCACGGTTACGGGTCCGGGAGGCGATCTGCCGCTCAACGAAGGCAAGGTGCAGGGCGACAAGCTCTCGTTCAGCGTGTCGATCCCGGGACCGAACGGGAGCTTCAAGATCCAGAACGATGGGACCATCAAGGGCGAGGAGATCACGCTCACTTCGAAGATGGAGGGCGGAGATTTCGGCGGGCGGGAGATGCCTCCGATGACGTTGAAGCGGGCGAAGTAGCCGCGCCGAACGGGCACCCTGGCAACCTAGCGACAGCCCATTTTCAGGCAAGCTTGTGGGGCAGGTTGTCAACCTGTGGGCGGGTTGTTAACCCGCCCTGGACTGGCCGGGAGGCCGGTCCCACTGGGGGGCGGCGGTACTATGGAGGCATGTCGCGCTCGAACATTGCGGGCTTCGCTGCCGTCATCCTGACTTCTTTGGCGCTGGGAGCG
This sequence comes from Bryobacteraceae bacterium, assembly GCA_041485845.1. Lineage (GTDB taxonomy): Bacteria > Acidobacteriota > Terriglobia > Bryobacterales > Bryobacteraceae > OMOG01. The sequence continues at coordinate 5,024 of JBGPKH010000209.1, read as the reverse complement.
ATGCTCGTCACACAGGCCTCGCCGCAAGGGCCCGCCAGGCGTAAGAGAGTGCTCGCCTGGGGAGACACGCTTACCGCCTACCAGCACGATTCGATATCGCACGCCATGGCCACCATCGAGAGGATCGGCCGCGAGTCCGGCGCCTTCGACACCTACATCCGGACCGACTCGCAGTGGATCAGCAAGCGGCCTGTTCCGGCTCCCGCGCGCAACACTCGGAACCTGGACTATTTCGACGCCATTTTCTTCATCGGCACTGGGGACAACCTCGACGCGCAGCAGAAGAAGGACCTGATGTCGTTTATCAAGGAGGACGGCAAGGGGTTTGTCGGCGCGCACACGGGCGATGACGCGTTCTTCGATTGGCCCGAGTTCGGCGAGATGATCGGCGGCTACTTTGACAATCATCCATGGGGGGTCTTTGACGCCCCGGTGATCGTGGAAGACCCGGCGTTCCCGGCGATGAAGGTGTTCCCGTTGACCTTCACCATTCGCGACGAAATCTACCAGCACAAGGACTTCTCGCGGGACAAAGTGCGCGTCCTGGCGCGCCTGGACGCTGCGAAGCTGGATTTCACCAAGCCCAACATCCACCGCACGGACCGCGATTTTCCGGTGGCATGGGCGAAGATGCACGGCAAGGGCCGCGTGTTCTACTCGACTTTCGGCCACTCCGATGAAGCCTGGGACAACCCGCAGGTTCAAAAGATGTATCTGGCGGCGGTGAAGTGGGCGTTGCGATTGGAAGGAGAGGACGTCACGCCGGGGCGCGGCGCTGCCACGGGAAGATAGCCGGCCGGCTGGGAGGCCATAAGCGCTAACTTAAGGTATTTTCGCCGGAGCAGTGCGCCGCGTCGAGGCGCAGCTAGAAACTTTCCGGGCGACGGGATCTTGGAGCCAGCCACGCAGTCCACAACCCGACGTTTCGCCCATGTGGAGCGCCCTCAACGGTCATAAGCGTTTGGCATTCTTAAACCGCGACCTCGAGCGGAGCTGCCTGTCAGTTCAACGGATTGGGCGTAATACGTCCGAGTGGCGTGGGCAGGACTCACCACCTTGCAGACCTTCGTTGATTCATCGTCTGTTAATGTCCCCACCCCTATACTGGGACTCTCTCCATGCTGTCGAAACAGGCATCCGCTCCCCCACGGTCGCGGCTGAGGAACACGGTGCTGTTGGGTCTGGCCCTGTGCCTTGGCGCCTTCGCGCAGACTCCGCCTCCCGGCCCGGAGCAGCCGCCGCGCGGCACGCAACCGACGCTTCCGCCGCAGGCCGGCCAGCCGGAGCCCGCAAACCCAGCCGCGCCCATCAACCTCACCCTCCAGGACGCCCTCCAGCGTGCGCGCCAGTACAGTCAGCAGGTGTACACCGCCAACTTCGCGGCGCAACTGGCGCACGAGGATGCCGTACAAGCCAGGGCCGCCTTGCTCCCCATTGTCACCGGCTTCAGTCAGTTCATTTACACCCAGTCGAACGGCACGCCCAGCGGCGTGTTCGTACCCAACGACGGTCCCCATATCTACATCGACCAGGCCCAGGTGCACGGCGACATCCTCAACCTCTCCAAGCGCGCCGACTACCGCAAGTTCATGGCCGCCGAAGCCGTGGCGCGCGCCAAGGCCGATCTGGCGGCCCGCGGTCTCATCGCCACCGTCGTCCAGAACTACTACGGCATGGTGGTGGCGCAGCGCAAGATCTCCAACGCCCAACAGAGCCTCACCGAAGCGCAGCAGCTCATGGACATCACCCAGAAGCAGGAGGCCGGCGGTGAAGTTTCGCACTATGACGTGGTGAAGGCGCAGATCCAGTTGGAAACGCGCCAGCGCGAAGCCCAGGAGGCGCAGCTCGCGTACGAAAAGGCGCGCCTCGGGTTTGGCGTCCTGCTGTTCCCCAACTTCGGGCAGGAATTCACCGTCGCCGACGACCTCGCCACCACGCCCCCGCTGCCCGCATTCCCCGAGATTCAGGCGCTCGCCTCGAGAAACAGTCCCGACATCCGCGCCGCGCAGGCCACCGTCGAACAGCAGACACACGCCCTCAGCTCCGCACGCGCCGCGATCCTGCCTTCACTTTCCTTCGACTACTTCTTCGGCATCGCCGCGAATCAGTTCGCCGTACACAACCCCGACGGCATGAAGCTTCTCGGCTCCTCGGCGCAGGCCCAGTTGAACATCCCGATCTGGAACTGGGGCGCCAATCGCAGCAGGATGAAGCAGGCGGAGCTTCAGGTCCAACAGGCCAGGAACGATTTGAGTTTCACGCAGCGCCAGCTTCTCGCCGAGCTGAATCAGTTCTATCGGGAGGCGCAGCTCGCCTCCTCTCAGGTCGCATCCTTGCAACACAGCATGGATCTCTCCGCCGAGGGCCTCCGGCTGACGATCCTGCGCTACCAGGCCGGCGAGGCCACGATCCTCGAAGTGGCGGATGCGCAAAGCACCCTGGTGCAGGCGCGCAATGCCTATCTCGACGGGATGGTTCGCTACCGCCTGGGCCTGGCAAACCTCCAGACACTGACAGGAGTCTTTTGATGAAAACTCACGCGCTCGTGGCGCTCGCCGGGTGTCTGCTCCTCGCCTCCGCATGCTCCCACAAAGCGGAACGGGAGGTCGAGGCGCCCGCGCCCGTGCAAGTCACTGCGGTCACCCAGGATACCATCCGCCGTATTGTCACCGGCGATGGCGCGTTCTTCGCGCGCGAGCAGGAAACCGTGATGCCGAAGATCAGCGCGCCCGTGCAGAAGTTCTACGCGAACCGCGGCGACCACGTGAAGGTGGGTCAGCTTCTGGCCATTCTGGAGAATCGCGATCTCAAGGCGGCGGTGGCCGTCAACAAGGCACAGGTAGCCCAGGCCGAGGCCAACTACCGCAGCACCGCCGGCGCTGCCGTGCCCGAGGCCGTGGTCAAAGCCAAGGCGGATGTAGAGGCGGCCCAGCAGCAGCTCGACGCCGCACAGAAGCTGCTGGAAAGCCGCAGGCAGCTCCTGCAACAGGGCGCGCTGGCGCGCCGCCAGGTGGATGAAGCCCAGGTGCAATACGCGCAGGCCAAGTCCCAGTTGGACGCCGCGCAGGAACACCGGCGTGCGCTCGATACCGTGGGCAAGCAGGCGCAGATCGCCACTGCCGATGCGCAGGTGGAGGCCGCCAAGGCTCAAGCCCAGTCCGCCGAAGCCCAGGTGACCTACTCCGAAATCCACAGCCCCATCGCCGGTGTGGTTGCCGACCGTCCCCTCTATTCCGGCGACATGGCCAGCGCCGGAAATCCTCTTTTCACCATCGTCGATATCTCGCGCGTGGTGGCGCGCCTCAACGTTCCCCAGGGTCAGGCCAACCTGGTCCGGCTCGGCCAGCCCGCTGAAATTGTCGTGCCGGATAGCGATCGGCAGCTCACCGGCAAAGTGATCGTGATCAGCCCCGCCACCGACGCCAACACCACCACCATGCAGGTCTGGGTGGAAGTGCCCAACCCCGGCGAGCAGCTCAAACCGGGTACCGCCGTTCACGCCAAAATCATCGTTGAAATTTTCAAAGCGTCGGCGGTCGTGCCCGCGCCCGCCATTCTGCCGGGAGAAGAAGGCGGGACCGCCGTCCTGGTAGTCACTCCGGATTCCATCGCCCACAAGAGACCGGTCCAACTGGGGGTGCGCGAGGGCGACAAAGTGCAGGTCCTCAACGGCGTCAGGCCCGGTGAAGAGGTGGTCATAGTGGGCGGTCTGGGCCTGGACGACAAGGCCAAGGTCAAGATCATCGACGCGACTGTCAAGGAAGCCGACGAAGACGAAAATCCCGAGCCCGCCGGGAAGGGCGGCCCCGGCCAGAAGAAAGACGAGGCCAAACCGAAAGCGAAATGAGCGACCTTTCGACTCCGCTCCCCGTCACCGCGCGGCCCGGCGCGGCGCATTGGTCCGCGCGCTACGGCAAGCCGATCGTCTTCGTCATTGTCACCATGGTGCTGGTGGGCGCCTACCTGGCGCTGACCATCCCCGTAGCCGTCTTCCCGGACACGAATTTCCCGCGCATTGTGGTGGGCGTGGACAACGGCGTCTTCCCCATCGACCAGATGCTCGTCACGGTAACCAGGCCGCTCGAAGAAGCCGTCAATCTGGTGCCCGGCCTGGATCACCTATGGTCCATCACCAGCCGCGGCACCGCCGTCCACGCCCGGATCATCGCGGAAATTTTCAAAGCCTCGGCAGTCGTGCCGGCGGCCGCCATTCTGCCGGGCGAAGAGGGCGGGACCGCCGTCCTGGTCGTCACTCCCGATTCCATCGCGCACAAGAGACCGGTCCAACTGGGCGTTCGCGAAGGCAACAAGGTGCAGATCCTTAACGGCGTCAGGCCCGGCGAAGAGGTGGTCATTGTGGGCGGCCTGGGCCTCGACGACAAGGCCAAGGTCAAGATCATCGACACCACCGTCAAGGAAGCCGACGAAGACGAGAACCCCGAGCCCGCTCCCGCCAAGGGCGACCAGAAGAAAGACGAGGCGAAACCGAAAGCGAAATGAGCGACCTTTCGACTCTGCCCCCCGTCACCGCGCGGCCCGACACGGCGCATTGGTCCGCGCGCTACGGCAAGCCGATCGTCTTTGTCATCGTCACCATGGTGCTGGTGGGCGCATACCTCGCTCTCACCATTCCCGTCGCCGTCTTCCCGGACACCAATTTCCCGCGCATCGTGGTGGGCGTGGACAACGGCGTCTTCCCCATCGACCAGATGCTGGTCACCGTCACCAAGCCGCTCGAAGAAGCCGTCAACCTGGTCCCCGGCCTGGATCACCTGTGGTCCATCACCAGCCGCGGGACCGCCGAAATCGATCTCTTCTTCAACTGGAGCGTCGACATGTACCGCACGCTGGAGCTGGTCAACGCCGCGCTCTCGCGAGTCCAGCTCCCGCCCACGGCCAAAGTCACCGCCAACCGCCTCACCTTCGCCGCCTTTCCGGTCATGGGCTACAGCTTGACCTCGGACCGCATTCCCCAGACCACGCTCTGGGAACTGGCGAATTACGAGTTGAAGCCGCGGCTGAAT
>JBGPKH010000208.1:0-12836 GCA_041485845.1 Bryobacteraceae bacterium | reverse complement strand
GCAAATACAGCGGCGAATCGACCATTACGTTCGGGAAGTAGTGCTATCGTAAAATCATGAGCGTCGAGACGCTGATCTCGCTCGAAGAATACCTGAAGACCTCCTACGATCCCGACATGGAATACGTGGATGGCGTTCTCGTGGAGCGCAACGTGGGAGCTTTGCTGCACAGTCTGACCCAGAGGAATGTTGTGGTTGCACTGAGCGTAAAGTACCCGCGGGTCTACGCGGTTCCGGAATTGAGGTCTCAGACGTCCCCGACGCGCTATCGTCTGCCGGATGTCTGCGTGATGCTGTCACTTCCCAAGACGAATTACCTGCTCGATGCCGCCTTTCTCGCGATCGAGATCCTATCGGAAAGTGACAGCATGAGCAAGATGATGGAGAAGCTGGAAGAGTATGAACGCAAGGGCATACCGAATATCTGGCTGATCGATCCACGGCTCCGCAAGATGGCGGTCTACGCCAATGGCGGCCTAACCGAGGTCCGCGTCGGACTGATCGCCACCACCGGCGATCCCTGCCTCGAACTGACCCGCGAGGAGATCTTTCAGGATCTGGAATAGCCTGCGTTACAGCGCCTGCTGCACCGCGGCCTGCAAATCCGACTCCGATACCAGCCCGTCAAACCTCTTGACCTGTTTGCCCGAGCGGTCGAAGACCACAGTGACCGGGAGTTGGTCGAGGCCGTATTGCTTCGAAATCGTCTCCGACCCCAATGCCACGGCGTAGGACATCGGATGCCTTTTCAGGAAAGGCTGGACGCGCTCCGCGCCTTCCTCATCCATGGCAACGCCCAACACCACTACACCCTTTGAGGCAAGCTGCTGGCGCAGCCTGTTGAAGTAGGGAATCTCCGCGATGCAAGGCACGCACCACGTGGCCCAGAAAGTCACCACCACCACCTTGCTTCCTAGCGAGGCGGTATCGAACGGGCCGCCTTCCAATCGGCTCACTTGAGGCAGCCCCCCCACGGGCGCCGCGACTGCCGGAGCCCCGGCCTCCGGCCCCTGGCCCCTGGCTCCCGGCCCCTGGCCCCCGGCCCCCGGCCCCTGGCCCCCGGCCCCTGGCCCCTGGCCCCCGGCCCCTTTTTCCAAGAACGCCAGGTACTCCGCCGGATCCTTGGTCAGGCCCGGGAACGTGGCGATCACCTTCTCGTCCGGATCCAAAATTGCGTAGTACGGCTCGGCCACGGTGTTGAACTTCGCCAGTTCCAGCTTCTGGTTGTCCTCGGATGCCTGGTCCGTGCCGTCGGCGTAAAGATCCACCAGCACGAAATTCTGGAGCGCCGCGGCGATCTCCGGGCGCGTGAACATGTTGGCCTTCATCCAGTGGCAGTTGGCGCAAGCATAGCCGGTGAAGTTGACGAACACCAGTTTGCCCTCTCGCCGCGCGCGGTCCAGAGCCTCCCGATACTGGTTCTTCATCCACACCAGCGCGTTCGGTGACGCTCCTCCCGCCAGGCCGACCGATTCCGCAGCCACAGGAACGTAGGCGTCCAGATCGCCCAACCTGCCGCCGAACATTCCCGGCGCCAGGCTGATGGCGAATACCAGAAACAGCATACCGGCCAGCAGGCGCGCGAGTCCCATGGGCTCATCCGGTTTGATACCCTCCAGCCGCAGGAAACCCAGCAGGTAGAGTCCGGCCATGGCGAACAGCACAATCCACGCCGCCAGGAATCGTTCGCGCGTCAGGAAACCCCACTGCAAGACCTGGTCCAGGCTGGAAAGGTATTTCAAACTGGCGGCCAGAATCACGAAGCCCATCACGACCTTCACGCGGGCCATCCATCCGCCGCTTCTCGGCAGGCGCTTCAGGTACGAAGGAAACAGAGCCAGCAGGAAGAAGGGCAGCGCCAGCCCCGCGGAGAATGCCAGCATGCCGAACACCGGCCGCGCTCCGCCGCCGCCCACCGAAGCCGCCAGCAGCGTGCCCACAAAGGGACCCACGCAGGCGAACGACGCCAGCGAAAACGTCAACCCCATGAGCAGCGTGCCGGCGAATCCGCCTTGGTCCGAAGAGCGGTTGAGCCGCGTCAGAATAGCCGACGGAATGGTGATCTCGAAGGCGCCCAGCAGGCTCAACCCGAAGGCCATGAACAGCACCGAAATAAAGCCGTTCACCCACCGGTTCGAACCCAGTTGCACGACGCCAAAAGGCCCCAACGCCGCCGTCAACACCAGCCCCAGTCCCGTAAACAGCACGATAATTCCCAGGCAGAAGACCACCGCCTGGGTCACCGCATCCCGCCTTCCGCCCGACTGCCGGTTCAGGAAGTACGACATGGTGATCGGAATCATCGGAAACACGCAGGGGGTGAAAATCGCCGCCAGTCCGAACCCGAAGGCCACCAGCAAAAACGCCGCGAATCCCTGACTATCGGCGGGAGCCGCACCGGTCGCCCTCTCGGGCGGCGCCTTGGCTTCCGCATACCCGGGGGGAATGGCCGGCACTGCCGGCGCCACCGCCGGGTCCACGTTCAGGGCCGCCGTTCCCGACCACTTGCCGGGGACGCACTGGGTGTCGGTGCAGGTCTGGAATCGCGCGTTGATGGAGAGTGCCGCCGGCCCCGCGGGCGCGTCTTTCTTCAACTCCAGCTCCAGCAGAAACGCGACCTCGTTTTCGAAGGTCTCGGTCTCGAGACCGAAATTCTGGTCTAAAGCGCGCTTGGGCGGCGGCTGCAGAAGCCGCACCCGTTCTACAACGGACTCCGGCCCGACCTTGAAGGAAGTGGGAATGCCGCCCGCGGTCGAACCCGAATACAGGTGCCATCCCGGCTCAATACGCCCCGCGACCCGCAGCAGCACCTTTCCGCCCGGCGGCGCCGGGACCGCCTCCGCCGGCAAACTCCACTTGACGTATTCGGGCCGCTGCGCAAAAGCGCCGAGGGAGAACGACAAGAGGGCGATTGCCGCTGATTTTGTGGCTGCCGTCATTTGGTTGCCGTGCCTCCCTACCAAGTTTGACGCCGACCCTGTCGCCGGGCTTCAGTTTGTTGCCGAAAAAGAATTTCGGCCGCCGATAACGCAGATGAACGCCGATAACTGGCGGATCCGCTGCTCTACGTCTTGAGCTCAAGGGCCGCCCGAGCCTTCCCCTTCAACTCTTCCTCGATCCGCTGATTCACCTTCCCTTCGGCGAACTCCTTGGCTACGCGGATCGAATTCCGGATGGCGATGCCGTTCGACCGGCCATGCGTGATGATACACACTCCGCGGACCCCCAGCAGCGGTCCCCCGCCGTACTCCGAGATGTCCAGACGCTTCTTGAAATCCGCGAAAGCGGTCTTGGAGAGCAAGGATCCGATCTTCCCCGAGATGGTAGCTTCGAGCGACTCCCGCAGCAGGTGCTTCACCATGTCCACCAGGCCCTCGCTCACCTTCAGCGCCACGTTGCCGATGAAGCCGTCGCACACCACGACATCGACGTTGCCGCTGTAGATATCGCGGCCTTCCACGTTGCCGATAAAGTTCAGGTTCAGTCCCCGCATCAGCGGCGCCGCCGAGCGCGTGACGTCGTTGCCCTTGTGGTCTTCCTCTCCGATCGAAAGAATGCCCACGCGCGGCTTGGGTCTGCCCAGAATCACCTTCGAGTAGATCTCGCCCATCACCGCAAACTGAGCCAGCATGAGCGGCGAGCAATCCACATTCGCGCCCACATCCAACACCACCACCGGCGAGCCTCTGACCACCGTGGGGAAGGCGCCGGCCAGCGCCGGACGATTCACGCCCGGCACCACGCCCTGCACCATCTTGGCCGTCGCCATGACCGCGCCCGTATTGCCTGCCGACACGAATCCCTGGGCGACGCCGTCGCGTACCAGCCGCGAGGCCACGCGCATCGAGCTGTCGCGTTTCGCGCGCACAGCCCGGGCGGCGCTGTCCTCCATGGTGATGCGCTCGCTGGCGTGCAACACCTCGATCGGCAGATTCCGCCAATCCTCGTGCTGCTCCAGTTCCTGCCGGACCAAAGTCTCCTGGCCCACCAGGATAACCTTGACCTCCAGGCTCCTGGCGGCGCGAACCGCTCCATCGACTTCGGCTTTCGGGGCGTGGTCTCCGCCCATTGCATCCAAGGCAATGGTCAGCATTTGGGGAGGTTACTCTTCGGCGACTTCGACCACTTCGCGGCCTTTATACTGCCCGCAGTGGGGGCATACCCGGTGCGGCAGCTTGGGCTCATGACAGTTGGGACACTCGGAAAGACCGGAGGCCTTCAGAGCATCGTGCGCGCGGCGCGTGCTCGTGCGCTTCTGAGAGTGTCTACGTTTGGGATTCGGCATTTCTGTACCTCAATCAATCTGCTTCGCTTTTCGCGATTCTCAGTATTGGAAAACCTAGAGTCCTAAATTGCGGAGCGCTCCCCAGCGATCGGCGGTGGTTTCGATCCTGCAATCGCACATGGTCTCGTTCCGGTTCTTGCCGCAGACCGGGCAAATTCCCCTGCAATCGTCGTTGCACACCCGCTGCATGGGCAAGGCCAACAGCACCTGCTCGCGAAGGAGGTCCTCCAGCTCGATGCCGCCGTTTTCATAAAAGCCAATCTCCGCTTCGCCTTCGTCGATCTCGACCTCCTCCTCGCGAGCGATGAACGAGGCGGGCCGGTAAAACAGGTCGAAGCCGGAGTCCAGTGGAAGTCGCGCGGCGCCCAGACAACGGTCGCACTGAGTCGCCATTTCCACGGTATAACGTCCCTGAATGCGCAACTCCCCGTCGGAATGAGCCAGCAGCTCGGCCGAGCCGCTGGCGCGCAACGGAGAACCTTGCTCCAGGTTTTCGCCCGTAAAATCGATCTGCCCGGGCTGGAAAGTCTCGTCGAAACGGATCTTCCGCAGCTCCATCTCTTTGACACTAAGGAACATAAAGGAAAAGTCTGGACTGTCGGGCAGAACCCCTACATTATAGCATCGCCGCGGCATTAGCATTGCTGGGCTTCGCAATCGGTTGCCAATGTGTCCCGCACCTTCTACCTCGCGGCGGGCGACGTCCACGAGGCCGACAGTACGGGGTGGCAGTCGATGGGCGCGCGGGGCGTGCCGTCAGCGGCGGTCAGCGGCAGGAATGCCTCCGCCGACGCGTTGACGAGGGTTTCCGCGGGGTGTTACCCTGGTCTTCTTAAGACTTCCTATTCGTCTCTCCTTGAAACTCATGGATGCCACGCTGCACCAACTGGGCGAAATACTGCTGAAAGCTCTGCCCACTTTTCTATTGGTCATTCTGCTTCACTTCTATCTGAAGAGCGTTTTTTTCAAACCGTTGAAGAAGGTGCTGCACCGCCGCTACGAAATCACCGAAGGGGCGCGCAAGCTGGCGCAGCAAAGCCTGAAGAACGCGGCCGCCAAGGCGGCCGAATACGAGACCGCGATGCGCGCGGCGCGAGCCGAGGTCTACCAGGCCCAGGAGCAACTTCACACCCAGCTCCAGGAACGGGAGACCGCGGAATTGACGGCGGCGCGCGAGAGCGCCGAAGCCGCCGTCCAGCAGGCCAAGGGGCTACTGGCCAAGGATGTGGAAGAAGCCCAAGCCAGCCTGGCGCGCGATAGCGAGATGCTCGCCGGCCAGATTGCGGAATCGATCTTGCGGAGCGCCGCATGAAGCGCTGCGTACGGATTGCGGGAGTGATCTGTCTGCTGGCGGCCGCGGGCCTGGCGCAGGAGCGCCAGGGCGGCGGTGAAGAAGGGCTCACGCTTTGGAAGTGGGCCAACTTTCTGGTGCTGGCGGGCGCGCTCGGCTACCTGATCGGCAAGAACGCCCCCTCGTTTTTCGCCGCGCGCTCGCTGAGCATCCGCAAAGAAATCATAGAAGCCGAGGAGTCGCGCAGGGAAGCCGAAGAGCGCGCCGCGGCGGTGGAGAAGCGGCTGGCCAACCTGGAAGCCGAGATCGCGGCGTTGCGCCGTGAATCGCACGACGAAGCGCGCGCCGAAACTCAGCGCCTGGCGCAGCACACCGCCGCGGAAATCGCCAAGATCCAACTGCATGCGGAACAGGAAATCGCCGCGGCCGGCAAGGCGGCGCGGGTGGAATTGAAGCGCTACGCCGCCGGCCTGGCGATCGAGCTGGCGGAGCGGAAAGTCCGCGCCCGCATGACACCGGGCACCCAGGACTCGATGGTGCGGAGCTTCGTTCGCGACCTGAAATGACACTCTCAGCCGTAGCCACACGATACGCCAATGCCCTCGCGGACGTGGTCACCGCGAGCGGTTCCGCCCTGCGGCCGCAGGAAGCGGTGGCGCAATTGCGCTCGTTCGAATCCACGCTCGAGGGATCGCCGGAGCTGCAAAACGCCCTGACCACACCGGCGGTGCCGGGCAGCCGCAAGAAGGCGGTGGTGGGGCGCATCGCGGACCTGCTGGCGCTCTCCCGGATTGCGCGCAATTTCCTGTTCGTTCTGGTGGACCATCGCCGCATCGCGCTGCTCCCGGAGATCATCCAAGTATTCGAACGGATCGTGGATGAGAGGCTGGGGTTCGCGCAGGCGGCGGTGTCCTCGGCGCGGGAGTTGAGCGAGCCGCAGCGCGCGGCGGTCACCGCGCAGTTCGAGAAGCTGACGGGCAAGCGCATCCGCACGCGGTTCACGGTAGACGAATCGCTGATCGGCGGAATAGTGGCGCACATCGGTTCCACCGTCTACGACGGCTCGGTGCGCGGCCAACTGGCTTCCCTGGAGCGCCGCCTGGCAGCGGAAAGTTAATCGTGAGAAGAAGGAATTATGGCTCAAATTCGAGCGGACGAGATTACCAAGATTCTCCGCCAGGAGATTGAAAACTACGAGCGCGCGATCGACGTGACCGAGGTCGGCTCGGTGATCTCCGTGGGCGATGGCATCGCCCGCATTCACGGCCTGGAGAAGGTCATGGCCGGGGAACTGATCGAGTTTCCGCACAATGTGTCGGGGATCGCCATGAACCTGGAAGAAGACCAGGTGGGCGCGGTGCTTCTGGGCGATTTCGCCGAGATCAAGGAAGGCGACGAAGTCAAACGCACGGGGCGCATCATGTCGGTTCCCGTGGGCGAAGCCATGATCGGGCGGGTGGTGAACGCGCTCGGGCAGCCGATCGACGGCAAGGGTCCGGTCCTCACCGACCGGTTCTTTGCGATCGAGCGCCTGGCGCCCGGCGTGGTGGCCAGGCAGCCCGTGAAAGAGCCCATGCAGACGGGCATCAAGGCCATCGATGCCATGATTCCGATCGGCCGCGGCCAGCGCGAGCTGATCATCGGCGACCGGCAGACCGGCAAGACCGCCATTGCCCTGGATGCCATCATCAACCAGAAGGGCGGCGACATGATCTGCATCTATGTCGCCATCGGGCAGAAGCGATCCACCGTCGCGCAGGTGGTGAAGACGCTGCAGGATTTCGGCGCCATGGAGTACAGCATCGTAGTTTCGGCGTCGGCTTCCGATCCGGCGCCCATGCAGTATCTCGCGCCCTTCTCAGGGTGCGCCATGGGCGAGTACTTCCGCGACAGCAAGCGGCACGCGCTGTGCATTTACGACGACCTTTCCAAGCACGCGGCGGCGTATCGCGAGATCTCGCTGCTGCTGCGGCGGCCCCCGGGGCGCGAGGCGTATCCGGGCGACGTATTCTATCTGCACAGCCGGCTGCTGGAGCGCGCGGCCAAGTTGAACAACGCCAACGGCGCCGGATCGTTGACCGCGCTGCCGTTCATCGAGACGCAGGCGGGCGACGTCTCCGCGTACATTCCGACGAACGTCATTTCGATCACCGACGGGCAGATCTTCCTCGAGTCCGACCTGTTCAACTCCAACGTGCGGCCGGCCATCAACGTGGGCATTTCGGTGAGTCGCGTGGGCGGCAACGCGCAGACCAAGGCCATGAATCGATCGCCGGCAGCTTGCGGCTGGACCTGGCGCAGTATCGCGCGCTGGCGGCCTTTGCGCAGTTCGGCTCGGACCTCGACAAGGCATCGCTCGACCAGCTCAACCGCGGCAAACACCTGGTCGAAATTCTGAAGCAGAATCAATATCTGCCGCTACCGCTCGAAAAGCAGGTTCTCATTATTTTCGCCGGAACGAAGGGCTACCTGGACGATCTCCCGGTGGAGCAGTGCCGCAAGTTCGAAGAGGAACTCTATCGGTTTGTGGACAACGCACACCGCCCGCTGTGGGACGAGATCCGTACGAAGAAAGCGCTGGACGACGACCTGCGCGCCAAGGTGGTGAAGGTCATCGAAGAGTTCAAGGCGCGCTTCGTGGCGGAGCAAACGCCGGTAAAGGCAAATGCCTAGCCTGATCGATATCCGGCGGCGCATCCGCTCGGTCAAAAACACGCAGCAGATCACCAAGGCCATGAAGATGGTCTCGGCGGCCAAACTGCGGCGCGCGCAGGACCGGGTGATCGCGTCGCGGCCGTACGCCGCCATGCTGCGCAAGGTGCTGGAGAACGTCGCGGCGGCGGCGGCGGCCGACGAGGAGGCGGGACAGAATCCGCTTCTGGCGAATCGTGCGGAGCGGCGGATTCTGCTGGTCCTGATCACCGGCGACAAGGGACTGGCCGGCGCGTTCAATGCCAACCTCATCAAGGGCGCGCAGCGGTTCATCGCGGAGCACGCCGGCGCGAAAGTCCGGCTGGAGCTGATCGGGCGCAAGGGGCGCGACTTCTTCCGCAAGCGCGGCGCCGATATCACGGGCGAGCACGTCGGCCTGGCGGCGAAGGTGGTTTACGACGACCTGGCGGCCATCGCGCGCAAAGCGAGTGAATGGTACGTGAAGGAAGAGATCGATTCGCTCTACCTGCTGTACAACGAATTCAAGAGCGTGGCCGCGCAAAAGCTGACGATGGCGCGCGTGCTGCCGGTGGAAGTGCCGGAGCGTGCGGCGCCCGTGGATTACATTTTCGAGCAGCCCGCGCCGGAGATGCTGAACGCGTTGCTGCCGCGGTACGTGGAGTTGGAGTTCTATCGCGCGATGCTGGAATCGGCCGCGGCGGAGCACGCCGCCCGCATGACCGCCATGGAGGCGGCCACTTCCAACGCCGGCGAGATGATCGAGAAGCTGACGCTGTACATGAACCGCGTGCGCCAGGCGAGTATTACGAAGGAAATCATTGAAGTGGTGAGCGGCGCCGCAGCCGCGGAGTAGAGTTCATATGTCATCTACCAACGGAACGGTGATCGGCAAGGTAGTCCAGGTGTCCGGGCCGGCCGTGGACTGTGAGTTCCCCGAGGGGCAGATTCCCCTGGTCTACACGGCCATCCGGGTGACCAGCCAGGGGTTCACGGTGCCCACCCCGATCGACATCATCTGCGAAGTGCAGCAGCACATCGGCGAGGGGCGCGTGCGCACGGTAGCGCTCCAGCCCACCGAGGGACTGGTGCGCGGGATGGAGGCCATCAGCCTGGGGCATCCCGTGGAAGTGCCGGTGGGGCCGGAGACGCTGGGCCGCGTGCTCAACGTGATCGGACAGCCGGTGGATGAGATGGGCCCGGTGAATGCCAAGCTGTTTTACCCGATTCATCGGCCGTCCCCCTCGTTCGAAGACCAATCGACGCGTCTCGAAATGTTCGAGACGGGCATCAAGGTCATCGACCTGCTGGAGCCCTACCTGCGCGGCGGCAAGATCGGATTGTTCGGCGGCGCGGGCGTCGGCAAGACCGTCATCATCCAGGAACTCATCAACAACCTGGCCACCAAGCACGGCGGCGTATCGGTCTTCGCGGGCGTGGGCGAGCGCACCAGGGAAGGCAACGACCTGTGGCTGGAATTCCAGGAAGCGCACGTGATCGATCCGCACGATTACACGAAATCCAAGTGCGCCCTCATCTACGGCCAGATGACCGAGCCGCCTGGAGCCCGTTTGCGCGTGGGTCTCACGGGCCTGACCGTCGCGGAGTATTTCCGCGACGTGGAGCACCAGGACGTGCTCCTGTTCATCGACAATATTTTCCGGTTCACGCAGGCCGGTTCGGAGGTTTCGGCGCTGCTCGGCCGCATGCCTTCGGCCGTCGGTTACCAGCCCAACCTGGCCACCGAAATGGGCGAGTTGCAGGAGCGCATCACCTCCACCAAGAACGGTTCGATCACTTCGGTGCAAGCCATCTACGTGCCCGCCGACGACTACACGGACCCCGCGCCGGCCACCGCCTTCGCGCACCTGGACGCCACTACCAACCTCTCCCGCGATATCGCCGCGCTGGGCATCTACCCCGCGGTCGATCCGCTGGCATCGACCTCGCGCATTCTGGACCCCCTCGTCATCGGCCAGCAGCACTACGATACGGCGCAGGCGGTCAAGGGAATATTGCAGCGCTACAAGGACCTGCAGGACATCATCGCGATCCTAGGCATCGACGAGCTTTCCGACGAGGACAAGCTGGCCGTCTCGCGGGCCCGCAAGATCCAGAATTACCTTTCGCAGCCGTTCCACGTGGCCGAGCAGTTCACCGGCTCCCCTGGCAAGTACGTCAAGGTGGCCGATACCATTCGCGGCTTCCAGGAGATCGCCGATGGCAAGCACGACGCGATTCCCGAACAGGCATTCTACATGCAAGGCACCATCGAAGATGTGCTGGAGAAGTCCGAAGCAATGAAGAGGTCCTGACGATGCCCGACCTGATCGAGCTGGAAGTCGCTACTCCGGAGCGCCTGGTGGTGCGCGAAGGGGTGGCCGATGTCGAGTTGCCGGGCAAGGATGGCTACTTGGGAATCCTGCCCGGGCACGCGCCCCTGTTGGGCTTGCTGGGGACGGGCCTGCTCAGCTACGGCATGGGCGGAAGCCGGCGCTACCTCGCGGTTCACGGCGGCTTTGTCGAAGTGCTGCCAGGTCATGTCCGGGTGCTTGCTACCGTGGCCCGGCGCGCCGAGGAAATCAACGTGGACAAGGCTGCGGCCGATCTGAAACGGGCGCAGGAGCAGCTAACGAATGCGGTATCGAGTGAGGATGCGGACGTGGCGCTGGATGGCATGGCGGACGCCCAGGCGCGTCTCGAAGCGGCGGAGAAAAAGTAGGGCCGGGTTTTGGTGGGGCAGGCGCTTTCGCCTGTCAACCCCCTACTGCAGCGGATACCCTCGAATCAAATTGAACGTCCGCTTCCAGCGGGTCTTGGTGAAGAAGTGCGCGATCACGTCCACGATGTGGTCGATCCCGATGTTGGGATTGGTCAAATCCTGGGTCGGCGCCTCGAACGACCAGTAGATCAGCAGCGGGGTCCCCACGATGTTCTCGCGGGGAACGAAACCCCAGTAGCGGCTGTCGAGCGAGTCGTCCCGATTGTCGCCCATGGCGAAAACAAAGCCGGGCGGCACTACCAGTTCACCGTTCACCACGTGGTTTTCCAACATGTCGACGGCGCTCGGCGGCAGCGACGAGCCGGCGGCCGCGGGGAAGTTGTCGCGGTACGAGTCCATGTACGGGGTTACGTGCTGCACGTAAGGCTCGTCCACCAGGCGCCCGTTCAGCATGAGCTGTTTGTTGATCAGCCGTATGTGGTCGCCCGGAACGCCGACGGCGCGCTTCACATAGTCTTCCTGGATATTGAGCGGAAAGCGGAACACGATGATGTCTCCGCGGCGCACATCGCGATAGGGGAGTAAGTGCCGGGAGGCCGGCCCCAACGGCGCGAACACCAGCTTGTCCACCAGCACGTGGTCGCCCACGAGCAGCGTCTTCTCCATGGAGGCGCTGGGGATCACGAACGCCTGTACCAGCGTCGTGGTGGCGAACAACAGCAGGATGATGGTGACCGTCCATTCGGCGATGAAGCCGCGGCGCACTTCGCGGGTCATCTCGGAATAGCGGCTCCAAAAGCCGGCACGCGCGGTCTGCTCCTGTATCTCCACAGCAGCCATTGTATCGGACCAACGCCGTTATTGTGTGGGAGTTGACGCGTGCGCATCCGCTTGGTCTGGTACAATCGCGGACAGAGGGGGGTTTTGCTTGTCCAGAGCCACTCAGGAATTACCCCGTACCCTAGGCGCGCTTCGTGAAAGTTCTTTCTCCGAAGCCCGGCTTGCCAACCGGTCCGTAAAAGACGAACTTCGCAATAATCTGATCTGCAAAATTCAACGCGGGGACGCGCTGTTTCCCGGAATTCTGGGATACGAAGACACCGTGGTGCCGCAGGTGGTGAATGCCATTCTGTCGCGCCACAACTTCATTTTGCTGGGCCTCCGCGGCCAGGCCAAGACGCGCCTGATCCGCCTGCTTACCACGATGCTCGACGAGGTGACGCCTTACGTCGAAGGCTGCGAGATTCACGACAATCCATACCACCCGATCTGCCGCCGCTGCCGCGATCTACTGACCGGCGCCGGCGCCGACACGCCGATTGCGTGGCTCGATCGCGACGAACGCTACGTGGAGAAGCTCGCCACCCCGGACGTCACCATCGCCGACATGATCGGCGACATCGATCCCATCAAGGCCGCCCGCCGCGGGCGGGACATCTCCGACGAGCTGACGGTCCACTACGGACTGCTGCCGCGCGCCAACCGCGGCATCTTCGCCATCAACGAGCTGCCCGATCTCGCGGGAAAGATCCAGGTGGGCCTGTTCAATATCATGCAAGAGGGCGACGTGCAGATTAAGGGCTACCCCATACGCCTGCCGCTCGACCTGGCGCTGGTCTTCACCGCCAACCCGGAGGATTACACGGCGCGGGGCAAGATCATCACGCCGCTCAAGGACCGCATCGGCAGCGAGATTCGCACGCACTACCCTGCCGTGCTCGATCAGGGAATCGCCATCACCGAACAGGAGGCATGGCTGGATCGGCCGTCGCCGGTGCAGGTCCGGGTGCCCGATTATATCAAAGAGGTCGTCGAGCAACTGGCCTTCCTGGCGCGCGAGGACAAGCGCATCGACAAGCGCTCGGGCG
>JBGPKH010000207.1:0-12915 GCA_041485845.1 Bryobacteraceae bacterium | reverse complement strand
TGAGATATTCTTATCTTGATGATGTGTTGGGATTCCGTAAATCTTTTTGTTGCTGAGGGTGGTGTGGGGGGGTGTGGGGTGGGGGGCGTGGGGGCGGCGTTTGAGCCACAGACGAAAAATGAGGAAAGATTGGCCGGTCAAGGGGCAGATTGCTAAGCTGCGGCCGATTGTCAATCGGCCGACTGCCGCGTTTGCACCGGACAGCGGCGGTAGACAACCCGCCGCGCAGGCTGCCAGCCTGCCCCACATCACGCCAGCGATCCCACTTTCATGTCATGCACCCGGGGTCCGGGGCCACGAGCGAGGACGGAGGCCAGGGGTTCGGGGCCAGGTGATGTTCACCTTGGCGTGAAACTGAAATTCGAAATTGCCAGCGTGTCGCCGCCGGGGACCACGAAGCCGAACTGGCCCGTCGCGAACTGCCTCCCGGGGTCGGGCCAGGCATCGAGCACGATCCACTTCGATCCGTCGTAGAGCTTGTTCAGCACGCTGTCAGGGGCCACATCCATTTGAATGCTGAGCGCGTTGCCTTTGGGCGCCGTATAAGGCGCCTTGGTCAATTGCGTCTCTTTCCCGTTGACCACGAGGACCCGATAAAAGAATTTCTTATCCATCTGGAAGAGGACGTAATTCCTAGCATCGGTGTGGCCAATCACCCATTGCAGCCGCCTGCCTTTCCGCAGGTCGGCAGCGAAAACGAAAGTACCCGCGGTCTGGCCGGGGCGATAGGCTACGAAGTTGCCGCCCCTGCGCACGTACCAGCCACTCTCCGGGACCCATCCGGCCGCATCCTCCCAATCGGCCATGCCACGCGGACTGGCCGCGACCTTGGATAGCGCCAGCTCGACCGACCAGGTCTCGCCGGCGGCGAGCACCACGGTGCTGTATCGCTCCGCGTAATTGGGAGCCTGCGCCTGGACCGTGTAGGTGCCTTCCGGCAGGGTGAGGATCGAGTCGCTCACAGGTCTCGGCGATTCGCCGGCACGCGCGATGGTCACGCGCGCATCGGCGGGCGTGACTTTCAGTTTGAGCGTACCGGGAAGTTTTTCCATGGCGGTCTCGGCCGCGGCCAGCTCCACGGCAGCCCCTGCCTCGAACCGCTTCTCGATCTTCTTGGGACGGTGCGCGACTTTGCGGAATTCGACGGCGTGCTGGCCCGGCGTTACGCTGGACGCGCTGAAGCTCCCGTCGTCCTGCACGACTCCGACGGGGTTATCGTCCAGCAGGACCTGCGCGCCGGGAACCGCTCCCTGGATGATCAGGGAGGCCATTCTGGGTACCGGCTGCAGCTTGAACTCCAGCTTGAGCTCTTCGCCTTTGCGAATCGAGGCGCGCTGTTCCGGAGTCTCGAGAAAGCCGTCCTTGACCACGCGCACGACGTACTCTCTTACAGCGAGGTTCGGAATGCGCAACTGGCCGCGCTGCGTTTGACGCCGGTATTCCTTTCCATCGACAAATACCTTGACGCCGTCCTCGGCGGTCAACAGCACGAGAGTTCCGGCATTACGGTCGGATTTGAGAAACACAGTGAGCATGGGGGTGGGCCCGATGCCCACTACCATGGACCGCAGGTCCTTGCCCTCACCAACCGCGAGATCGTGATTGCCCACGGCCAGAGCCTTGAGGTCCAGCCCGCCGGCGCCCGTGTCGCCGGCCGGTTTGCCATCGACCATCACCTTGGCCGATCCCGAGCTGGATTGGACCCGGGCGTTTTCGCCCAGGCTGGCCACGGTGACGGCGATCACCTCTTTCGCGGCGAGCGATGCCACGGTGGGAGCGGCGCCCGCGAACGCTTCCAGTTGGATGCTGGCCTGGGCGTAAGCGCCGGCGATGCGCAGCGAGTGCTTTCCGGGAGGCACGTTGTCAAGGGAAAACTGACCATCCTGAAGCTCACCGGCCTGGGTATCGTCAAGCATGACTTTTCCGCCATCCAGGTCGGCCAGCACCCGCAGGGTCGATTTCACCGGGGCCGGGATCAGAGGTGGAGTGAAGCTTGGAGACGGTTGTTGAACCACGGCCACGGGCGGAGTCCGCTTCAATTTCGTAATCACGACGATGGCTCCGCCCACCACCAGAGCGGACACCAGTCCCGCGGCGACAAGCGGCGACAACTTACGGGCGGGCCGCGGGGGCGGTATTACCGGCGGAGCGGGGATCGGTGCGGCGGCGGCGGGTGCGGCGGCGGTGGGTGCGGCGGCAGCGGGTGCGGCGGCGGTGGTGGGTGCGGCGGCGGTGGTTGCGGCGGCGGTGGGTGGGGCGGCGGTGGTGGGTGCGGCGGCGGCGGCGGGTACGGCTGCGGGCGCGGCGGCGGTGGGTGCGGCGGTGGGCGCGGCAACCGGCGGTGGCACCTCGGGTGGCTGGGGTAGGGGAGCCATGGCCACAGTCTCGGTAAGCGCATCGAATGCGGCAGGCCGTTCGACTGGCTTCGGCGGCGCAGCCATGCTTGCGGTGGGGCTCGCGCGCAGCGTCTCCGTGCGCGCCTTCGTGAGGGTCGTACGGAGCTGGGTAAGGCGGGAATCACGCGGATGCTCGGCCAGTCCCCGATCCACCTCGTCGAGGGCGGCTTCCGTCTGCCCCTCGCCCTGCAAGTGGCGCGCCTGCGCCACGCACTGGTCCACGAACTCTTCACGCCTGCGGTCGAGCGCCAGGGTGCGCAGACTCTTGGCCTGGGCGTTGGCCGGATCGAGGTTTAATGCCTGCTGGGCCAAGTCTTCGGTCGCTTGCCAGTCCTCGTCCAGCCTGGCGCGGGCGTGCTCGACGAGTGTCCCGGTGAGCGCGGCGCGCACGGCCGCATTCTTCGAGTCGAGCTCGTGGGCGCGCTGCAGTGCCGCAATGCCTTCCTCGAACCGGCGGGCACGGCAGAGTTCCTGGCCCTCCGCGAGCAGTTTCTGGGCCTCTTCCGCGCGGGCGGTGCCCTGCGCGATGAGCTTCGCCAATTCCGCCAGTTCGGCGTCACCGGGAAACTCGACGGCCGCTTCGCGCAGCAGCTCGCCGGCGCGCGCAAAGTCCCCGGCGCCCAGTTGCCAGTCGATCTGCTCCACGCAACGCGCCTTGGAGTCGGCGCGCAGTTGCTGGTCACGGCGGCGGCGGATGCGGTCCACTTCGAAATCCAGCCCGGGGTACTGCCCGTAGATGGATTTCAAGATCTCCCACTGAGCCAGCGACTCACTGAACTGGCCACGTTCTTCGAGGGCGTGCGCCCTGCTTACAATCGAGTTCACGAGGTCGCGTTTTTCCCGCATGGTGCGGAGCATGCGCTCGAAATGCGCTTCGCCCGGGTGGCGCTCCAACGCCTCCGCGAGAACGTTGACCCGCTTCTCCAGATCGGGTTCGGCCTCCACCCGCCTGTCGATTTCGGCAATGCGCGCGGAAAGCTCCTGCCGCTGCGCCTCCTCGACGTCCAGCTTTAGGGCTTGGAACAGGGCTTGGTCCGGACGGCGGGCAAGCTGCTCGTTACAGAGCGCCAGGGCCGCATCGTGATTGCCCTCGACGAGGTGCTTGCGTGCCTGCTCGTACGCCCTACGGGTGGCTTCGTGCTCCGACCTGACCTCGTTATAGAAATTCTGGAATGTCGCGGAACGCTCAGCGGTGGCCATGTTAGCCGAGCGCCGGTCGATGTCCACCAGCCGCTCCAGCTTGGAGAGCGCAACGCTTACTTCGCCGCTTTGCCACGCCTCCACGGCCTTGGCATACAGCTCTTCTTTTTCCTGACGGAGCCTGAGGGCCTCCTGCTCACGGCGGTCCACCTCCGTCACGAGCTGGAAAGCCCGCGTGTCCCCCGGCTTCAGTTCCAGCACGTTCTGCAGCGCCTGCCGCGCATGGCCGAACGCAAACTGCTCCATATGCTGGTGGGCCAGGCGGAACCACTCCTCGATCTTGCGCTCGCTGCGCCTGTTCTCGATGGTGTTCTTCAGCGCGAGCGCGGCGCCGTGGGCCGGGTCTAACGCCAGCAGCTCCTGCAGCTTTTGGAGCGCCAGCGGATATTCCTCCTGCTCGGCGCGGGTGCGCGCGTTCTCGAGAAGCTGCGCCATTACCTTCTGCCGGCGGGCCTGATCGAGCTGCCTGCGCAGCGCGCTCATGGAGGGATCGACATGTCCTTCCGCCTCGAGCTCGCTGAGAATCTCGTCGGCGAACTGAAAATCTCCCTGCTCCAAAGCCTTCTGGGCGCGCTCGACCCGCGGCAGGATGCGGCCTGGGTCGAACGCCTCTACCGGCTCGTTGCGAAGCGCCTTCGCGAGCGCCTCACTCATTTCCTTGGCACTCGCGAAGCGGTACCAGGGCTGTTTGGCGATGGCCTTGTGAATGACTCGGCCGATGGTTGTATTTACCGAAGGGTTGAGCTCCGAAGCAGGCGGCGGAATGTGTTTCAGGATGGCTGTGGCCACGTCGGAAGCGGTCCCCCGCTCGAAGGGGTGGCGCAACGTAACCGTCTCGAAACAGACCACGCCCAGAGAGAAGATATCGGAAAGCGCCGTGGCGGGCTTCATCTCGACCTGCTCCGGCGCCATATAGAGCAGCGTGCCCCTGTGCCCGATGGTGGAATGAGTGTCCGCCATGTGCGCCACGCCGAAATCGATGATCTTGACCGAGTCGTCATCCATCACGAAGATGTTGCTCGGTTTCAGATCGCGGTGCACCAGCCCGCGCTCGTGCGCTGCCTGTAGCCCACGGCAGGTCTGGCAGAGCATCTCCACGCAGCGCTCCACGGTCAAGCGGCTGCTGCGGGTTCTGATCAGGGACTCCAGCGTCTTGCCGGGCAGCAGCGGCATTACGAAATAGGGCTTGCTCGCGCCATTTTCTTCGAACTCCCCGATATCAAAAATCTCGATAATGTTCGGATGGCTCATGGAGGCGAGCACGTTAC
The DNA here is from genome assembly GCA_041485845.1 of Bryobacteraceae bacterium. Lineage (GTDB taxonomy): Bacteria > Acidobacteriota > Terriglobia > Bryobacterales > Bryobacteraceae > OMOG01. The sequence goes on along the minus strand of JBGPKH010000207.1, from coordinate 8,051 downwards.
ATTCTTTGTAGAAAAGATCAAGCGCCATCCGGGTCGGAGCATCGCGCAGGGTTTTGAGCGCAACGTTGCGCTTCACGACCTTGTCGTAGGCGTCATAGACAACCCCCATGCCGCCTTCGCCCAGCCGCCCGCGAATCTCGTAACGCCCAGTGATCTGATTAGGGACCGGCATAGTACTCCAGTGATCTTATCCTAGCCGGTGGGGTCCGCGGGCGGGAGTTGGGGGCCGGGGGCCAGGGACTGGGGGCCAGGGGCCGGGAGCCAGGGGCCGCGGGCCAGTGGCCGGGAGCCAGGGGCCGCGGGCCAGTGGGTGGGGACTGGGGGCCGGGGGCCCGGAGCCGCGGGCCACTAGGTGGGGACTGCTGACTGGGGGCCGGGGGCCCGGAGTCGCGGGCCACTAGGTGGGGACTGCTGACTGGGGGCCGGGGGCCCGGAGTCGCGGGCCACTAGTGTAGTGTCCAACAAATAACTGGACTATTTAACCTGCTTCGATTATCCTTGAGTTGTGATTTAGAGTCCATCGTCACAAAGCTATCCGGATTCCGGCAGACTCAGGAAGAGATCCTCCCCGGTTGCACCTCACCAACGACGCGAAAAGCCAAAAAATGAATGGGCCAGTTATTTCGTGGACACTACACTAGACTAGGTGGGGACTGCTGACTGGGGACCGGTGGCCCGGGGATTGGGGGCCGCGGCCCAGTGGGCGGGGGCCAGGTTTGTGAGCCGGCGGCAAGACCGCCGGTGTTACCGGACGGTCCATTTCTGGATACCCACGGAGACGTTTTGCTGCGCGGTCACTTCCACGCGCAGAGCGGTGGTGGTCACTGGTTTGAAAGTGACTTTGTTGAAGCGGTTCCTTTCGACCGCGTAGGCGCCGGTGGTCTCGATCGGCTTCCAAGTGTTTCTATCCTTATACAAGATGCTCCACGAGGCGGGCACGCGGACGCTGCCCTGGCCGGCGTCGTCGAACCAGTAGAGCTCGCATTCGGAGACGATAGCCGCCTTCTCGAAATCGTACTGCACCCATTCCTTTTCGCCGCGCGCCGGATACCAGTCGAAGTAGGAGCTGTGGTCGTTGGACGCGGTGGGGATCTCGCCGTCACGGATGGCTTCGGGATTGTGCTGCGGCTTGCCCGATACGGTGAGCTTCGCCGTGGTGGTGACGGTCGGGTAGGCGGCCGGCCTGGCGTCGGTCTCGGTGTTGGGCAGCCAGACGATCATCTGGCCTTTGCCGCGGTTGGCCCACGCATAATAGGGGATCGCGGTGAAGTCCTGCGCGGTCCTGCCGACTTTGCCCTGCGCGTCGTACGCCAGCGCGACTGCCCTGCCCTTCACGACCGTGACGCCCTTCAGCAGGTCGGGCTTAAACTCCGCGGTGAGGCGGGCGGAATCGGGGAGCATGAGGTTGCGGACTTTGCCGTTGGGGTTGTCCACCCACTCGGCGGCGTAGACGATGGGGCCGCGCTCGATGGCCACACGGCCGCGGTCGGCGGCGACCTGTTCGTTGGCAGCCACACGGCGGATGGGCATCGGCATATTCAGCTCGATGAGGTCGCCTCTTTTCCACGTTTGGTTGAGGCTCACGTAGCCCTTGTCCAGCTTCACGGGGACCGTCTTGCCGTTGACCTTGAGGACGACAGCGTCGGTGTTCTTGTCGGCGAAGCGGTAGAGGTCGCTCGAAATCGGTTGGTTGCGCGCCCAGCCGGGGATGCGCACGTGGATGGTCATCGGCGCGGCCTGGTCGGGGTTCACGGTCATCCTGACGCTGCCGTCCCACGGGTAGCGCGTCTCCTGGACCATCTTCACCGTGCGGCCGTTATCCATCTTGATATCGGCGGTGCTGCCGACGAAGAGGTTGACCCAGAGCGCGTCGCCACGCTGCGCGTAGACGTAGCCGGGCACCGATGCCATAAAGCGCGTGATGTTGCCGGGGCAGCAGGCGACGCCGAACCACGGGCTGCGCTGGTCTTTGCCCGCCATGCCGGTGGCTTCGAGCGGGTTCTGGTAGAAGAACGTTTTGCCGTCGAGCGAGACGCCGGAGATCAGGCCGTTGTAGAGCGAGCGCTCCATCACGTCGATGTATTTCGAATCGGCGTGGAGGAGAAATAGGCGATGGTTCCAGTAGTCGTTGCCCACGGCGGCGCAGGTCTCGTTGTAGGCGCTCATGTTGGGCAGCTCGTAATCGTTGCCGAAGGCTTCGCCGGCGGCGCGCGCACCGACACCGCCGGTGACGTGGAGTTTCCTGCCGGCGACGTTGTCCCAGATCCTGTCGAGCGCGGTGACGTACGCCATGTCGCCGGTGAGCGCCGCGACGTCGGCCATGCCCGAGTACATGTACATAGCGCGCACGGCGTGCCCGCCGGCCACGGCGTCGGTCTGGTCGACGACTCTCTGGTGCGCCTGCACGTAGCGATTCCCCGCCCCTTGCTCTTTGCTGTCGGGACCGCGCGCATCGAGCATGAACTTCGCGAGATTGAGGTAACGCGCGTCGCCGGTGGCTCGGTAAAGCTTGGCGAGACCCATTTCAACGATCTGGTGTCCGGGCCAGATGGACTGCTTGCCGGGGCCGAAGGTCTGATCGAGCAGGTTCGCCGTGCGGATGGCGATGTCGAGCAGGTTGCGCTTGCCGGTGGCCTGGTAGTGGGCCACGGCGGCTTCGTAGAGGTGGCCGAGGTTGTACAGCTCGTGGCTGTTCACGCCTTCGAGCACCCAACGCTGCGCGCCTGCCCAGCGATGCGGGTTCAGGGGGTCGATGGTGCGCGCGGTGTAGAGATAGCCGTCCTTCTCCTGCGCGGCCGCGATTTTTTCGATGAGGCCGTCGACATAAGCTTCGAGCTTAGGGTCGGGATGAACACTGAGGGTGTAGGAGGCGCCTTCGATCACCTTGTAGACATCGGTGTCGTCGAAGGGATATCCGGGCGGGCGGTGATTCTCGAAGGGCTCGCCGCGAAGCGCCTTGGCGGCGCGGATGAAGTTGTCGACGCGGCCGGTCTCCTCGTCCTTCTGGAAGGCGAAGGGGATGGTCACGGTGCGGTTGGTCTCGATGCGCGGCGCCCAGAAGACATCGTTGACGTGGACGGCGGTGAAGGGGACAGGCTTCACGGGGTAGTCGCGCTGGGGTTGCGCATGGGATGGCAGGCAGGGCCAAAACAGGGACACGCCGGCAAGGGCTGCAATCGCTTTCATGGTGCTCCTTATTGTATCGTAGGTGCCATGGAGCGCCGACGTTTTCTGCAGAGTCTCGCGGTGACGAGCGCCGTGGCGCAGGCCGGGTTGCCTGTGGATGCCGCGGAGGTTGGAGAGGCGGATACCGAGGGTCATACGCTGCTTTGCGAGTTCCAACTCGACGCGGCAACCTGGAAAGTCTACGAAGACCTGAGCAGGCGCGAGGGCCCGATCACGTTTGAGTCGCCGGGCCGCGCCGGCCGGGTACTCGCGAAGAGCGCGGAGGCGACGTTCGCGGAGGCCAATCCTCCATATCTGGGACTCAAGATCGGCGACATCGGGACCGCCGGCCCCGATCTTCTGGCGGACAAGCTTCTGGAACACGGCGACCCCGATCCGGAGCGGGTGCGGTCCGCCGCGCCACCATTGGGATCGGCAACTCCCGCGGCGGGGTTTGGCGGCGGGGCTGTCCGGTGGAATGCGTTTGTGGGAACCAAGGAATGCTCTGACACGATGCCCGTCTTTCCGGGCGGCAATACGCGCACGTACCATCCGGCGCAGTATTTTCCGGAACTGCGCACGCCGGGGATCGCGCAGAAGCGATACGAAGGCATGCTCGGCGGATGGATGCCGGCGGTGCGAAAGGTGGCGCCGGTGTCGGAGACGGCCTATATCGAGATGATCATCTTCGGCGACGTGGAGGCGCGCGATCGCTTTATCGTGCAGACGTGGCACCGCACGGCACGCGTGGAAAACGGGAAGATCACGAAGGTGGTCTACGGGTACAGCTACCCGGCGTACCCGCCGGCCCGGCAGGATCCGAAGCCGGAGGAATTCTATCGCGCATTGCTGGTGTTCGCGAATTACTGGGACCGGCTGTTGCACGATGTCGTCCCGGCGTCGTTTCCGCAGAACGATTGGGTGGACATGGCGAAGCATGCTTTGGCGAAAGAGATTATGGTGCGGCCGGGCGGCGTGTACCCCAAGTACGGCGCGGTGGATCGCGATTACTACGGCCCGGAGTACGACGGCTTCCAGGACATTTTCACAAGCGCGGTGTATACCAACCTGGAGTGGGGACGGTTCGAGGCCTCGCGGCTGATCATCGACAACTACCTCACGGACTTTACGGACGCGAAGGGCATGATCAACATGCGCGGACCGGAGACCGCGCAGTTCGGGCTGACGCTTTCACTGCTCGCGCGGTATTACAACTACACCCGGGATTCGGCGCTGCTGCTGAAGCACCGGGGCAAGATCGAGGCGACTGCCGCCATGCTCGGGGCGATGCACGACGAAAGTCTGCGGCTGCCGGAGGACCATCCGGGGCATGGGTTGATCCATGGCTGGAGCGAGTCGGACGCGTGCCTGGCGGCGGAGCCGGCGACGTGGTGGCAGCCGTATTTCGCCAACAGCGCATTTGCCGCGCGAGGGCTCAAGGACATTGCCGCGGTGTGGCAGGGCATCAACCGGACGAAATCGCAGGACTGGCTGAAGCGCAGCAAGGCGCTCCAGGGTGCGACGGTGAGAAGCATCGAGAAGAACGTGCGCAGCGACATGAATCCGCCGTATGTGGGTCCGCTGCCGGGCGCGAAGCTGACGTTCCGCGAGTCGATGGCGCAGGAGCGGCCGAGCCCGCAGCAGTGGCCGCATCGTCCGTATGCAGAGCTGTTGCAGGCGGACGTGCTGCCGGCGAAGCTCGCGAATGTTGTAGTGGACTGTATGCGGGCGTACGGCGGCACGACGTTGGGCGTGGTGGCGAACGTGGGACGGCCGAATCCGAACGGCCGGGCAATCCTCGGCTTCATTACGTACGGCTACGCGCAGATGCTGCTGCGGCTGGATCGCGTCGAGGAGTACCTGTTGTTCCTCTACTCGCATCGGTACCACGACCACACGCCGGGGAGTTGGACCGCAGGCGAGGTCGCGGGGATCACGGGGGGCACGGCGACGTTTTGCATTCCCGCGCAGCAGACGATTCCGCTGCTGGTGCGCTGGATGCTGGCGTTGGAGGATTCCGATGGGGACCGGCTGTACCTGGGCAAGGGCCTTCCGCGCGAGTGGGTGGGGTCGGGAAAGGAGATCCGGATCGACCAGGCGCCTACGCGGTGGGGTCGCGTGAATTTCAAGATGCGGAGCACGGCGAAGAGCGTAACGGCGACGGTGGAACTGGCGCGGCCGGGGGCGCCTAAGGAGATGCACGTGAAGTTCCGCATGCCGGCGGACCGGGCGGTGAAGAGCGCGACAGTGAATGGCCGGGCGGCGAGTCTGCGGAACGACACGGTGGTCATTGCGACGGGGAGCGAGCGGCGGTTTGAGGTAGTGGGACAGTGGTCTTGAGGACAACTGTTCTGCTGATTGTGTGGACCACGCCCGCGGCCGCGCAGTCGCTGGCAGAGGCCCAGTTCATCTCGCAGGCGAACAACCAGATCCGGGGATTGATCAGCACGTTGGGTACGCCGACGCGGCCCGTGGTTTTTGGCGCGAACCTGGTGTTTGCTCAGGGGTCGGCGATCGCCAACGCGCCGCTCGACGCGTTGCTGAATTATGTTGACGGGCTGAAGCAGGCGGGCGCGCAGCGGATCGAGTTCAATCCCGGGGTGACTTCCCTCTCGGATCCCAACGTGATGGCCAAGTACGACGCGCTGGTACAGCACATCCGGCAGTTGGGTCTGCGGCTGGCGATCAATCCGGAGATCGTTTCCGGCGAATTCGGCGGACGGCCCACGTTCCAGCAGTTTCAGAGTGCGGCTCTGGCGGCGTATCCACAACTGGCGGCGCGCTACCAGCCGGACAATTTCGCGATCGTCCACGACGCCACCACGGAGGACGGACGAATGGGACTGCTTCCGAATATTGCGGCCTGGCACAACTTCATCCTGGCGGCGGCGCCTCTCATCAAAGCTGCCTCGCCGCGCACGAGGGTGGGAGCCGGGGGGTACCTGCACGGCGCGCTGCCGTTGCTCAGCAACCAGGAAAACGCGTACTGGATGGATTTCGTGAGGATTTCCGCGCTGGATTTCATGACGATGGACATCTACAACGTGGACAGTTTCCCCGACTACGTGTTTTGGGCGAACTTCGCACGCGCCAACAACAAGGGTGTCTACATCGAAGAGACATGGGCGCCGCACTTTCTTTCCAACCCGCTGCCTCCGGGCGCATTCAACTCGTTCGGCTATCTGACGTCGTCGTTGGACGACCTGGCGATCGTGGGACCGTGCGATGCGGATTTCGCGGGCATGGACGCCAACTGGATACAGGCCATGTCGATGTTCGCGTCCTTCTACGGGATGGAGGCGGTGACGGCTTTCACGACGGAGACGTTCTTCGCGCTGGGGACTACGGGCCACAACAAGCCCGGCGACTCCGGGTATAATGCCGCGGTGCTCGACGCGGTGCGGCAGGGCAAGCTCACCGCGACGGCGAACGCCTACCAGACGTGGAGCAAGCAGTTTGGCGTCCCGGTGGCCACCAGTCTTTCGAGCGCCAGCTACGCCACGGTGGCGAGCGTTTTTGGCGCGAATGCCGATGCGACCGTGGCTCCCGATGAGCTGGTGAGCGCATTTGGGGCGAAGCTGGCGACGTCGAGCGCTGTGACGCTGTCGGCCACCTTCCCGAGCACGCTGGGCGGGACGACGATGACGCTGGTGGACAGCTCGAATGCTGCGTACGACGTGCCGCTCTATTCGGTATCGCCGCAGCAGGTGAACTACCTGGCGCCGTCCGGGGTGAAGCCGGGTCCGGCGACGATCACCGTAAAGAGCGGCGACGGTACGCTGACCTCGGGCATCGTGCTGGTGGCCGCGGTGGCGCCGGGTCTGTACACGGCAAATGCCGATGGCAAGGGCGCGGCCGCGGCCATCGCGATTACGGCGCACGCCGATGGGACGCAATCGAGCCAGCCCGCGTTCAGTTGTGGCAGCGCTGCGGGGAGTTGCGTCGCGCAGCCGATCGCCGTGGGCGCGGCGGGCGATACAGTGGTGGTGGAGTTTTTTGGCACCGGCATCCGGCATGTGACATCGCTGTCCGCGGTCAGCGCGCAGATCGCAGGCCAGAGCGTGCCGGCGTTGTATGCGGGGGAGCAAGGCGGGTACACCGGGCTGGATCAGATCAACGTGCAGATTCCGCGGAGCCTGGCGGGGAGCGGGACGGTGAGCGTGGCGGTCACGGTGCAGGGTGTGACGTCGAATGCGGTGACGATTGCGATTCAGTGAGGGGCCGATCTTGCGGGAACGTCTGGTGGGATCATCTTTTTCGTTGCGGCGGCGGAGACCGGCATATGATACACTGACGAACAGAAGGCGAATATCGAATGAATGACGCTTCGAACGCTGCCGGCCGCGCCTTTACGATAGGTCATTCGAACCATCCGATAGCCAAATTCCTCGATCTGCTTCGACAGGTTCGGATCGAAGTCGTCGTGGACACGCGTTCCGTGCCGAAATCCAAGTTTGCAAGCCAGTTTGACCTCGAGCCGTTGAAACGCGAACTGGTACGTGCGGGCATCCAGTACGTCTATCTGGGCCGCGAGCTGGGAGGCCGTCCACGGGGTGAAGAGTATTACGACCGGAACGGGCACGTTCTTTACGATCGAGTCGCAGCGTCTGCGTCGTTTCGAGATGGTGTCTCCCGCCTGGAAAGCGGCCTGGATCGATTCAGGGTGGCGCTATTATGCGCGGAAGAAGATCCCACGGGTTGCCACAGGCGCTTGCTGGTGGGGCGGGTATTGTTGCGGATGGGCGTGGATCTCCAGCACATTCGGGCAGATGGCCGTCTCCAGCCTGAGGCCGAGCTGGTCGCGGCTGAGGAAGACGGCGACACTCAACTTGCCCTCTTCGATTGCCGGGAGCCTGATGAATGGAAGTCTATTCCATCGGTTTCAC
>JBGPKH010000206.1:0-12915 GCA_041485845.1 Bryobacteraceae bacterium | reverse complement strand
CGGCGGACGGTGGCCGCCACTCCCGAGGGGTCGCCCGCGGTACGGATAGCCAGCCACCCGGCGGCAATCGGCGCCTGAAAGGCCGAAAGATAGATTTCAGGCCGCGGAAGAGCGTCCAGTCCCGACTGCCGGATGTCGCCGATGACTCCGACAATCGTGACCCAGGGCGAGTTATTGCCGAAGCGGAGCCGCTTATCGAGAGCGCTTCCACCGGGCCAGAACTTGCGCTCGAAGGCTTCGTTCACCAGGGCGACCACGCTTGCGCCCGCGCGGTCGCGGGCATGGATCGGGCGGCCCTTCCGCAGAGGGATTCCCAAAGTTGCCAGGTAATCCGGCGTGACCACCCGGAAATTGGAGTTCGCATGCTGGTTCCCTCCGAGGGCCGGTTGCCCTTCAATAGTGAACCCGTTCACCCAGCCCTTGAACGCGATGGGCACGCCGTTGGTGAATCCCGCCGACAACACTCCGGGCAGCGCTTCCACCCGCCGCAGCGCTTCATCGAGAAACGCCTCGCGCTTGGCATCGTCCAGGTAGAGCCGCGCGGGCATGGCGGTCCGGACCGTCAGAATGTTTTGCGTCTGGAACCCGGGATCGACGCCGCGCAAGCGCACCAACGTCTGGATCATGAGGCCGGCGCCGGCCGTAAGCACGAAGGCCAGCGCCACCTCGGAAATCACCAGCGTTTGCTGAAGCCCACGACCTTGTCCGCCGGCGACGCCGCGGCCACCGGCCTGCTTCAGCACCTGGTGCAGGTCCACGCGCAAAGTCTGAAAAGCGGGGACCAGGCCGAAGGCCACCCCCGTGAGCGCCGAAACAGCAAGCGTGAATCCCAGGACGCGCGCATCCACGCTGAGCGCCGTCATGCCGGAGATGCCGGCCGGCACCAGTTTCTCCAGGAAGCGCAGACTGGCGTACGCCAGCGCCAGTCCGCAAGCGCCGCCCAAGCACGCCAGCAGCAGGTTCTCGGTGAGGAGTTGCCGCACCAGTTGCGGCCGTCCGGCTCCAATCGCTGTACGGATCGCGATTTCGCGCGTGCGATTGGTGGCGCGCGCCAGCAGCAAGTTGGCGATATTGACGCAAGCGATCAGCAGAACGAATCCCACCGCCCCGGAAAGCACCACCAGGATAGTGCGAACTTCGCCGGTGAAGTGGTCGCGCATGGGCGCAACGAACGCCCCCACGTTGCGATTGGTCTGCGGATACTCCTGCTCGAGGCGCCTGGCGATGGCGCCGATCTCCTGGTTGGCGCGCTGGAGCGTCATGCCGTCCGCGAGCCGCGCCGCGACCATGAAATTGTGACGCCCGCGATTGCTGAACTCGCTCGCCTGGTAGCGTGCTCCGATGGGCGTCCAGACCTCGGTGTCGCTAGCCGGGAATCGGAAGCGCGCGGGCATGACGCCCACGATGGTGTACGGCTCGTCATTCAGGTTGATGGATTTCTCGAGCGCGCCCGGATCGGCGGCGAAGAGCCGTCGCCACAGGCCATTACTCAGGATGACCGTCTTGGCGGCGCCGGGACGGTCCTCCTCTTCGCGGAACGCCCGGCCCAGCGCGGGTTGGACGCCCAGCGTGCCGAACAGGCTGGCTGTGACGACCGCGCTGGGGAGGACCAGCGGTTCGCCCGCGCCCGTCAGCCGGTAGGAGGACGTTTCGAGCGCTCCCATCTGCTGGAAGACGTGGTTGCGCGCGCGCCACTCGACATAGTTGCCCAGGGCAACAACGCTGTCCTTGAGGCCGAACATGTTGGTGTCTTCCCAGACCAGCACCAGGCGGTCCGGCTGGGGAAATGGCAGCGGCCGCAGCAGCACGGCGTCAATGAGCGTGAAGATAGCGGAATTAGCGCCGACCCCCAGCGCCAGGGTGAGGAGGGCAACCGCCGTGAAGCCGGGGCTCTTGCGCAGCGAGCGCACCGCGTAGGCCAGATCGTGGAAGAGTTGCGTCATGTTGCTCCGTTTCTATAATCGGACGAATCGGCCTGAAATTGGTTAGCGATTGTTTTTAGATTAGATTAGCAGCCCGTGGTAAGGGGTTCTGGCTAAAGTACGCCAGAACCCCGCTACAGCGCTTTCATAGGATCACTGGTGTTCTTCGGGGGTGCGGTCTTGGTGGGACGTGGGCGTTACGGGCGCTGCGGCGTTAGGCCGAACATGGCGTGATACTTCTCCGGTAACCTCGTAGGCTTCAGCTCACGCGTCACAAAGATGTGACGGGTGTAGCCGGTGGCCAGTTTGCGGTCGTCCGCCGCCAGCCGCATTTCGTACGCGAACTTCATCATCCTGGAGCCGGCCTCCTCGATCCAGGTCTTGACGATCACCTCGTCGTCGAACCGCGCGGGAAATGAGTATCGGCAATGGGCTTCGGCCACGGCCAGGAGAACGCCGTCCTCGCGCTCCATATCGCGATAGTTGAAGCCGCACACCTTGCACAATTCGACGCGGCCCACCTCCATCCAAACCAGGTAGTTCGCGTAATAGACCACACCCATCTGGTCGGTCTCCGCGTAACGCACGCGAATGCGCGTCTCGGCAGCAGGTTTCATGGGGACATCGCATTGTAACCCGGCGCAACGGAGGACCGCCCGGAACCGTCTGTTAGACTGAAAGTTAACCGCCCACTATGCGAGTACGAGTGTTGTTTTTCGGGATGCTCAAGGAATTCGTGGGGCGCGCCGCCGAGGAGTGCGACTTTCCCGACGGCGCCGATCTGGCCACGATCTTCGAGAGCTACGCCACCCGGTATCCGCGTTTTCGGGATATGGCTCGCAGCATCGTAATGGCCAGGAATCAGGAGTTTGCGGAGCTTTCGACGAGCGTGGAGAACGGCGATGAAGTGGCCTTTCTGCCGCCCGTCAGCGGCGGGGTAACGAGCGACCGGGTAGAGGTAACCGAGGACGGCCACTACTTCGCGTTGACCCGGCAGGCTATCGATCCGCGCGCCATGGTTGCGCGCATCATGACCGGCGCGGAGGGCGCGGTCGTGACCTTCGAGGGCACGGTCCGCAACCACACCAGGGGCCGTCGCACGCTGTGCCTGGATTACGAATGTTACGAAGCCATGGCGCTCAAGACGATGGTGAAGATCGGGCGGGAAATCGCCGGCTCTTACGCGGTCGGCCGCGTGGCCATGGTGCATCGCCTGGGACGCATGCTGATCGGTGAGACGAGCGTCGCCGTAATCGCGGCCGCCCCCCACCGGCGTCCTGCGTTTGAAGCGGCGCTGGAAGGCATCAACCGGCTGAAGAAGCTGGTGCCCATCTGGAAGAAGGAGCACTTCGTGGACGGCGAAGTTTGGGTGGAAGGAGAGTGGGACCGCGACGTGCCCACTGCCGAACCCCAGACCGCGGCCGCGAGGGACCGCGAATGACACGCGCCGCTCTGTTCGCCTCCCTTCTCTGTGTCCGCGCGATCTCTGCACAGGAGATGGCCACGATCAAGGTGAACGTGAGCCTGGTTCGCGTGATCGCGTCGGTCAAGAACAAGGCGGGCGAACTGGTGGGAACCCTGCAAAAGGACGACTTCGAAATCTACGACAACGGCGCCCGGCAGGACATTGCAGTTTTCTCGCGCCAGACCGAGCAACCTCTTTCTATTGCGCTTCTGGTGGACACCAGCGGCTCTACGGCCAAGGAGTTGAAGTACGAGGGGGACTCCGCCGCGCGGTTTCTCCACGCGCTGTTTGCGGAGGGCAATCGCGAGGATGCGGTGGCGCTCTATAGCTTCAATTACGACATCCGCATGGAGCACGACTTCACCCACAACTACGCCGCGCTGGAGCGTCCGCTCAAAACGCTGCACGGCGAACAGTCTACGTCGCTCTACGATGCGATCTTCTACGCTTCGCGGGCGCTGGAAAACCGCCAGGGGCGCAAGGCGATCATCGTGGTGACCGATGGCGGCGATACCACGAGCACCCGCGATCTGAAGGCGGCGCTAAAGGCAGCTCAACTCGCAGACGCGGTGATTTTTGCCGTAGTGGTGTTGCCGATCACCAACGATGCGGGGCGGAACATCGGCGGCGAGAACGCTCTGACGATCATGGCCCAGGGTACCGGCGGCCGGACGTTCCTGCCGGCCCTTGGAACGCAGCTCGACAAGGCCTTCAGCGATATCATCGTGGAGCTGCGCACGCAATACCTCCTCGGTTTTTACCCCCACGACGTGCCGTTGAAGAAGGATCCGTTCCACAAGCTCGAAGTGCGGATGAAGCCTCCCGAATTGCGGGTCTCGGCGCGTAACGGCTATTATGGTGAGTCTGAGGGCGATACCGGCTCGCCGGGCGCCCGGATTTCGGTGACGCCCGAGAGAACTCCGGCGCCCACCGATCGAAAGAAGAAATAGCAGGAGAAGTCATTACGTCACAACAAAGTGGAAAATCTGCGCGCGCCCCGGAGCAGACGTTTGAAGAGGCCAAGTATCTCAAACAACTGATCGAGAATGCCGCCCTGGTACGGGTGAAGATGGCCGACGGCGAAGAGGTGCTGGGCGTGATCGAATACTACGACCAGTCTTTCATTCGCCTGACCCGCAAGGGCGAACCGAATTTGTTCATTTTCAAGCACGACATCAAGTACCTCCAGGAAGAGAAGTAGCGATCTTCCGGCGGTTCTCGTTCTCAACCAGCGTCAGGGGCAACCGATGAACAGCGACGAATGAACAGCGACGAACGGCGCGCTGGCTCGCATCGCGGAAGTTCACGAGCGCCGGCTGACGGGACTTGAGGGCGGAGAAGGCGGGAAAGACGATCGATAGATGCACTATCTGGAGACTGCTGTCGAAATCGCGCGTGAGGCCGGCACCCTGCTGGCAAACTACTTTGAGCGGCGCGTAGCATTCGAGCTCAAGGGTGAATTCGATCTGGTGACGGAAGCCGATCGCGCGTCCGAAAAGCTGGTGGTGGAACGGCTGCGATCCTATTTCCCCTCGCACGCTGTCGTGGCGGAGGAAGGTGGCGGGCACGAGAGCTCTTCGGAATACCGCTGGTTCGTCGACCCGCTCGACGGCACCACCAATTTCGCCCACAGTTTTCCGATGTTCAACGTCACTTTGGGATTGGAGCGCGCGGGCGAACTGGTGGCGGGCGTGATCTACGATCCGATCCGGCAGGAAATGTTCACCGCGGAACGCGGCGGCGGCGCCTACTTGAACAACCGGCGGATTCGCGCCTCGCGCGTCCAACAACTGAGCGACAGCCTGGCTTCCACCGGCTTCCCCAGCCGCAAGCGCCACCACAATGTGAATATCCACTTCTACTACCAGTTGGCCATGGCGTCACACGGCGTGCGTCGAACCGGTTCGGCGGCCATCGATCTGGCGTACGTGGCTTGCGGCCGGCTGGACTTCTTCTGGGAATTCGGCCTGAAGCCCTGGGACATGGCGGCCGGCAGTCTGCTGGTTCAGGAAGCCGGCGGCCGTGTCTCGGACATGAGGGGCGCGCCGCACAGCGTCACTGCGTCCGAGCACCTGCTGGCCGACAACGGCGTCTTGCACGACCAGGTGATCGGGATCTTCGGCGAAATCTTCCGCGGCCAATTCCGCGCCGTGATGCCGCCGATCGCGTAGCCGGGCCGTTGCTGCTATCCAAAGCGTGAAGACCCGGCATTTACCGCGGGTGCAGAATGAGCTTCTGCACGCGCCAGTTCAACAGCTCGGCGGCGTAGATCTCGTTTTCCGACGGGCAGGCCAACTCGTGAATCCAGCCGAACTGCTTCGCCTGCCGGCCGGACTTGCCGATCATTCCCAGCACCTTGCCATCGAGCGACAACTTATAGATGCGGCCGGGGTATGCATCGGCGCTGTACAGGTATTGGGCCGGTCCGGGAGTGATGCAGATGGCCCAAGGTGCGCCGCTCTGCCTGGCTCCCGCCTCGGCGCCCGGCTGGTTGCCCATCCAGGGATGGGCGTCCGGCGGCACCGGCACGTCGATGGCGATCTCGCGCAGAAAACCGCCGTTTGGGTCGAACACCTGGATGCGGCGATTGCCGCGATCGGCCACGTAGATGTTTCCGTTGGCATCGGCGGCGATACTGTGCGGCGTGTTGAACTCGCCCTGCCTGGTTCCGCGGTCGCCCCACTGCTTGACCCAGTCGCCGTTCTGGTCGTACTTGGCCACCCGCGAGTTGATGTAGCCGTCGCTGATGAAGATGTTGCCCCGTGTGTCCCAGGTGACGCCGGTGGGCTGCCGGAACTGGCCATCCACGGCGGGACGTGGCGGGGTGACTCGCGTCCGGGGGGCGGCCTCATCGATGCGCGCGTATCGCCAGGTCTTCCCAAGCTCAGACGGCAATTACCGGACAGGGCGATTCGCGCACGATCCCATACGTGTTGGTGCGCAAGCGTCCGAGGACGCCATGCGGGTGCCCGCGGCCGACCACCAACAGATCGGCCCCGGCAGACTCCGCGGCCGCCCGTACCGCACCCGGAATGTCTCCGGACTCAATCAGGACTTCCGCATCGACGGCCAAGTCATCCCGCAGGGCCTCGATGCGGCTGCGGGCGTGTGCCAGGATGTCGGCGCGCCAGGCGGCATCGAAGTAGATGCCATCCAGGCGGTTTGTGGCAGCCGGAATGGCATGCACCAGGGAGAGTTTCGACCCGAACTCGGCGGCGAACCGCGAGGCCCAGGCCAGCACCGCGCGGCTCTCCGGACGGAGATCGAGAGCGCAAAGGATCTTCTGGAAACCCGGCGCCGTCATGGCCGGCGGATGTTCCAGGTGCGGGCCGGTAAAGACGGGACAGTGCACGTCGTGAAGCACCTTGGCGGTCACCGACCCGAGCAGGAAACGGCGGAACGGGCCGTAGCCGTGGGTCGGCATGACAATCAGATCGCAGTTTTCGGTGCAGGCGTATTCGGCGATGGTCCGGGCGGGGTCCCCCTCCCGCACCGCGGTCCGCACCGGCAGATCCTGGAGCTCGTCGCGCAGGAATTCGTCAATCTGGGCCTGGACCTGCATCAAGGTCGCCTGCAGATCGTAGGGTGGAGGCGTGGCGTAGCCTTCACCCGAACTGAAGGCGGCCCAAGGCTGTACGAACACGTGGAGGAGATCGAGATTGCAGTGGAAGCGGCATGCCAAAGCGGCCGCGTATCGCGTCGCATCCTGGCACCGTGCCGAAAAGACCACCGGCGCCAGAATTCTGGAGAGCATAGCCATGACACCCCTTTCCAAAGAACAAGGCCGGCGGCCGCCACCGTCCCGGACGGTTCAACGTACCGGGGAGAAGTGGCCGAGGATTGCCAGGAGGGCGAGGAGCGTGAGAATCACCAGGCTGGCGGCGAAGAAAGCGCCCATGATACCAGCGTGCGGAACGCCGTCCAGCCTATGACTGCGCTTGCGAAGTACCCCGGACATGGTCGAAACCTCCTGCACCACTCGCGGCGGCCGGTCTATCCACTCTTATTTTAGGAGCGGTTTATCCAGATTACAAGGCCTGAAATGGCGAAGTATGGCGAAGCCACTCCCTTGAAAAACCCGCCATTTGTTCGCCCCTTGTTCCCCATATCTTCGCCTCGGCGGGTTTTTCATTGCCTTTGGTGGGCCGCAGGCCCATGCGGAACTCGGTTGAAGACGCAGCGAAGAACCGGCGAAAATACCCAGCCCGCACCGGCCGCGTCTTCATGCCCTTTGGTGGGCCGCCGCGGCCCATCGGGACCTCCCTGACGATCGCGGCTCCGTTTACAGATATTCAGGTATGATTTAGGCGATTTGGCCTTAAAATGGAGTTAGAGCTTTCTCGGATCGCCAAGGAGGTCTTGGAATGAAACATTTCAGGTCCGCGAAATTCCTGGCACTTGCACCCCTGCTGGTATCCGCCGTGGCATGCAATGCGCGGCACTCCAACGCAGCCTTTCACCTGCCCGTGGATGGCGATGCGGAACGGGGTAAAGTCGCCTTCATAACGCTTGGCTGCAACTCGTGCCACGAGGTGGCGGGTGTGGACCTGCCACGTCCCACCGCTCAGCCGCCGGTTCCGGTGGTCCTCGGCGGCACAGTGGATAAGAGATTGACCGACGCATTTCTGGTGACCGAAGCGATCGATCCTTCGTACCGGCTCGGCCCGTATCCCAAGGACCAGATCGCGAGCGGCGGCCAGTCGCGCATGCCGCACTACGCCAGCCAGATGACGGTGAGGCAGTTGACCGATATCGTGGCCTTTCTCCAGGCGCATTACACGGTTCGGCCGGTGCCGCCGGAATACACGTACCACTGACGCGCCCGGCAGCAGACAGGTGCGCGGCGGACGGGCCGCGTCTCTCAATGTGACTGATGGCCCAGCTTTTTCGCCAACCTTGCGAAGACGTTGGGCGATGGAAGCCGGCCGGCGAGAGATTCCTCGGACGGCATCGACAGGTGCCGTTTTCCGATCTCCTCGGTCATGAGCTTCTGAGCGAGCTCAATGTAGGAATCCTTGTGGACCGCGGTCCGCAGGAGGTCCGCATCCGCCATAGAGCCGTAGTAGGCCCTCAAGGCCTGCTCCTGGGTTGTCATTTCCAGCCTCCTTTCGGCGAGTAGCAGCTCGTAGCAGATCCGCCTCCTCACGGTCGCGGCTCGGCAAGCTGCCGATCACCGGGCCGCGCGCGTCAATAAACGGTCTCCGGCGGCTAAGTGCCCTTGGTCTTCTTCAGGCTGCTCTGGATCTTGGCGGCGAGCGCTTTCGTCTCTTTGGTCTCGGGGATCGAATGCAGCGCCTCCAGTGCCTCCTGGGACAACGCTTTGAGGCGAGTCGGCTGGTCCAGCTTGCTGGATCCGAACAACTCCAAATGCTCCTGAAGGGTCTTGGCGACGGCGAAGAGAAACACGTCGCGCGGCACGCGGACTTCAGCCGCCTTGAATTTCTCCAGGGTCTTGGCGGCGTCGTCGGGGTTGCCGGAGAGCCGGCAAAGGCTGAGCAGCACACCGCGCTGCAACATCGCGGCCTGCAACGAATCGCGCTCGGAGTCCTGTATGAGGATGCCGCCGGCCACCTTTTTCAGCGAACCGGGTTCCGCCGCCGACCCGCTGGGATATTCGAACGCCAGCAGCACATTCGGGTCCTTGTCTTTTTCCAGGAAGGTGTGGGCGGTCTGCGCCATTTGCATGTCGGCCGCGCTGGCGAAGCTGCGCAGAGTGGTGACCTGCTTCCGGAACGGCATCGGATTGGCCCGGTTGGCGCGGGCCCCGGCTTCGAAGCTGTCGGCCAGTTGTGAGAATCCCTGCGCCAGGCCGGCGGAGATCACCATGCTCCAGGCCCGCGCGCGGGCGGCAAACTCGTTGTCGGTGCGCACGATCTCCGCCAGGTCGGTGTCGGTTTTCTGATAGTCGCCGGTACGATAGGCGTCTTTAGCGGCGTTCCAGTAAAAGGCGGGAGTGCCGGGTCTCGGCGGCGCAGGCCCTGTAGAGCAAGACGTGGCTGTCAGGGCAAGCAACAGGGCACCCAGGAGAAGCGATGGGGTTCGCACGAAACACCTCCTATGCTTCCGGATCTGAGGCGCGGTGCCCGGCCGTCTCGTTGCGACGGCGGTCGATACCAGCGTTCAGCGATGCCACAAGCCAAGGCTGCCGGTGATCAGCCAAGCCGGCTGGGAGTCCCATTGGGCCCCACTCGTACTATAAGGTGCGGAGATCTGTATTTCAAGGGGTCTCAGAAGAAGTCTTCATTCCTGTGGCGGGCGGAACACCGTCGGCATTGGACAGGCCCAGGCCTGTCCCACCTTCAGGCCGCGGCGGTTTGTCCGGCGGCGATCCCCACCTGCGGCGCCGCTTCCCGAGACTCCCTGAGAAACACCAGCCGCAATCTCTCCGGGTCGAAGTCTACGATTAGCCGATCGCCACTCTGGGCCTGGCCGGTCGCTATGATATTCGCCATGGGCTGAACCAGGTTACGTTCCACGGCGCGCTTCAGGTGACGCGCGCCGTAACGCTCGTCGGCGCCTTCTTTCAGGAGGAAGTCCTTGGCGCCGTCGTTGACCGTGAACGTCATGGAGTTGGAGCCGGAGGCGCGCATGACGCGGTCCTGCACCGACTGCAACTCCAGATCGAGAATGCGACGCAGTTCGGGCGCGCCCAATGGTTTGAAGACCACGGTGCGGTCTATCCGGTTCATGAACTCGGGCGTGAAGTTGCGCCGCGCCGCTTCCACGCCGGCGCGCGAGACTTTCTCGGTCAGTTTTTCATCCAAGATACCGGAGGGTTCGCGTTCCGGCCGGCGCGCGGCAAAGCCGAGATTGGGCCGCAGGATCGAGTTCATCTCCGCGGCGCCCAGGTTGCTGGTCAGGAAGATCATCGCCCGCGAGAAGTCCACGCGACGGTTGTCCCCCAGAGTCAGCGTGGCTTTGTCGAGGATGCCCAGCAGCAGGTTCCACACGGCATCGCTGGCCTTTTCGATTTCGTCGAAGAGCACGAAGCTCAGCTTGACGTCTTCGGTGTGAAACAGGTTGAGCGCTTCCTGGCTGAGTATGGGATGCGTCTCGCGATGTCCCAGGTATCCGGGAGGGGAGCCGACCAGTTTGGCGATCTCGTGACTGTGCTGAAACTCCGCGCAGTCGATCTTGATCACGGCGCGCGGATCGCCGACCAGGCTTTCCGCCAGGGCTTCCACGGTTCGCGTTTTTCCGGAGCCGGTCGGCCCGAGGAAGAGAAGGCTCCCCACCGGTCTTCCCGGAGGGCACATACCGGCAACGTAGGTCTGGTACATGTCGACGATCTGCCGGATTGCTTCGTCCTGGCCGACAATCCGCTTGCGCAGGTCGCTTTCGAGCATCTCCCCTTCCAGGCCCATTTTCGTGGGATCCAACATCATTTTTGGCCCAGTCATCTGAGTTCCCCTCCACTGCCTTGGACGCACGGCACTCAGTGGCTGCGTAAACGTTGTTCAGTTTCTTTGTAAAGATCTGTGATAATGGTTCTCGATGGGCTTGAACGAACGGCGGAAGATTAAGGAACTTCAAGAAACCACGTTTCCGGAGCGGGTCAAAGAGATCCAGGAGATTTGCGGAGCGCCGATCCCCTATGAGGTGGACTGGGACAGCCTCAAAGACGACATGGAAGCGCTCAACTTCATCGACAACATTTCGTGCCATCGCCTAAACATGGCCTTGCGGGTGATCTGCCAGGACGAATTGGGGCAGGAGGCAGTTCGCGACGGCCTCAAGCAGATCAAGCTCAAGAACGTGAAGAGCAAGGGCGAGATGAGTCTCGCGTTCGGCGGCGGCGTGCTCGAAATGCACTGCGCGTATGCTTTGCATACCGATGGCATGTTCAGCGACAGCGAGATCCGCAATCTGCTGATCGAAAAGCTGTGAAAACTCTCCAGCTGACCTCACTTCTCCGGTTCGTGGAAGCGCCTAACCGGTCACCTCTAGATGGACTGCCACGGCGCCCGGCCCTGCCGCAGCCGCGTTGCCCGCTGCCTACCCGCGGCAAGCTGCGCAGCGGCCTAAGAGCCGCCTGAGAGCCCGCGACAAAAGTCCCGGCAGGCTGAATGCCACGGGCTGCCAGGCATCTTCGAGCGCTCCAAGGACTCTGACCGCGCCTCGTCACCTGACCATAAGTGGTCACTAGTCGGCGGCGTCTTCGCGCGAAACCAGCGCCGAAACGTATCCCCCAGCGAATCGGCTCAACAAAAGACGAAGTTGGTGCGACTCGTGCACCAGGAAAGTGTCGCCCAAAGCCCTGCGGGGTTCACCGGGTCGACCGAAGAGGTCAATAATGCGAATGATACTGGCGGCTACTCTGGCGATTGCGCCCCTGCTGGCCCAAGGCAACGAAGCCGTAAAGCGGCTGGACGAAGCCACCGCGGTGTTCGCGGAGATCATGGCGGCGCCGGATAAAGGCATTCCACAAGAACTGTTCGAAAATGCTCACTGCATCGTCATCGTTCCGGGACTTAAGACCGCAGCTTTCGTGGTTGGCGGCAAGTATGGAAAAGGTTACTTGTCGTGCCGGAATAAGAGCGGAGCCGGCTGGTCGGCGCCGGGCACGGTCCGCATCGAGGGCGGCAGCGTAGGCTTCCAGATCGGCGGCTCTACGACGGACTTGATCATGCTTGTGATGAGCGAGCGGGGGGCCGGCAAACTGCTTTCCAGCAAATTCACTCTAGGCGCGGAAGGCTCAGTTGCCGCCGGGCCCGTGGGACGCACGGCGACGGCTCAAACCGACGCCCAGATGCACGCCGAGATTCTCTCGTGGTCGCGATCCCAGGGACTGTTTGCCGGCCTCGCTCTGGAAGGCGCCACCCTGCGGCAAGATCTGGACGATAATGCCACACTCTACGGCAAAAGGCTGGAGAACCGGGAGATTGTGACCACGCCGGTGCGTACGCCCAAGGCGGCCGCGAAACTGATTGCGCTACTGAACAAGCACTCGGCGCGAGAGCGCACGAGTACGCCAACTGGCTCCAGCCAATAATCTGACGAGAAAGAAACCCAAGGTGACCCAAATGAAACTTATCGGCGCATGCCTCATGGTATGCGGAGTTCTATCGGCCCAGGAGCCGCAGAAGCAGAGCGAGAATGCGACCCGGATGGCAGCCGGCGTGACGCCCATTTACCGCGTGACCGTAATATCGCGGACCGCGAAGGCAGTTAATTACCAGCACCGCAGCGGTGCGACGAAGATCGATTTCCGAGGAACTGAGCTTCTCCCAAAGGCTCGTGGCGAGGCCAAAGTCGAGAGCAAGCAGGGCTACATCGAGATCGAGGTGGAATTCGACGATCTGCAGCCGGCGACAAGAAACGGAGCCGAATACCTCACTTATGTGTTGTGGGCTATCACCCCCGAAGGCCGCACGGCCAACCTGGGTGAGGTCCTCCTGAATGGGACCAAGAGCAAGCTGAACGTAACCACGGAGCTGCAGGTGTTCGGGTTGGTGGTCACCGCGGAACCTTACTACGCGGTCACGCAGCCCAGCGACCTGATTGTGATGGAAAACGTGGTGCGCGCGG